>JANRKA010000071.1:0-137893 GCA_033875325.1 Elusimicrobiota bacterium
GGCGCGGCAAGGAATCCGATAGGTGCGGGTGGCGCCCCGTCATATGTGACTTCTCGGGTCCCGCGATTTCCCCAGGGCGTGATAGCTGGGCGGTAGGTGTCTGCGGGACCCGAGAAGTCACATATGACGGGGCGACAGGACCCGCACCTTATAAGGATTCCACCCCCCGGCTCGCCATCGGGTTGTAACAAGTTTTTCCTACACTGCCTCCCGTATGAGGAGAGTCTTCTCCGCGCTCGCGGCGCTGTCCCTGTCGGCGCCCGCGGCCGCCGTGAACTTCAACGACGTCCTGCCGGGCGCGCGCGCCATGGGCATGGGCTCGGCGTTCGCGGCCGTGGCCGACGACGGCAACGCCCCGTTCTATAACCCGGCGGGCACGGCCAACACGCCGTACATCCAGGCGGGGGGCTCGCTCGGGCGCTACCTCTCTCCGGTGGGGACGCTGTCGAACATGGCGATGACCTACCTGCGCCCCTACGAGCCCATCAACACGGCCACCATCGGCGCGGCCTATTACGCCGGCCGACAGACGAACGGCGGCGACAAGGACGTGTTCCTGTTCAACTACGCCCAGGAGTACCGCGTCACGCGCGTGCCGTTGTCCAAGCCGCTGAAGCTCGGCGCCAACCTCAAGTTCGTCAACGTGGACCGCGGCGCGCAGGGCGGGAAGTTCGGGCTGGGCTTCGACGCGGGCGTGTTGGCGCGCACCGAGATGGGCCTGAGCCTGGGCGCCGCGCTCATGGACCTGACCACCGACGTGGGCGTGCCGCGCGGCGGGCTCACGCTCGCCGGCGCCTACGCCTGGCACCGGCGCCTCCTGTTCGTGGGCGACCTGCGCATGAAGGGCGGCCACTCCGAGTTCTACCCGGGCGTGGAGGCGACCTTCCACCAGGGCCTGCTGCGCGCGCGCGCCGGCAAAGGCGTGCCGCTCGACGGCGTGGGCACGCTGGCGCTGGGGCTGGGCGTGAACTTCTCCCCCATCGTGCTCGACGTGGCCATGACCATCCCCTTCAACGGCATCCACCGCCGCGGCGGCGCCTACATGGCCACCTTCAACTACCGCTTCGGCGCGCCGTCCTTCGCCGGCCAGTTCGTCGGCCAGGCCGCCTCCCAGGCGGAGTCCTTGCGCCAGGAGATCGCCCGCCTGCAGGACCAGCAGAAAACCGCGGCCCAGCAGGCCCGCACCGCCGACACCGAGCGCGCCTCCTCCGAAGGCGAGCTGCGCGTGCTCGAGCGGCGCGTGGCCGAGGCGCAGGACCAGTACCGGGCCCTGCTCAAGCGCAACGAGGAGCTCGACTACCGCTCGGCGGAGAAGGCCGCGACCATGGGCCAGGGTCCCAAACCCAAGCCCCTGCCGGTCGCGCGCAAACCCGCCCCGCCGGCCTGGCCCAAGCGCCACGAAGTGAAGCCCGGCGACACGCTGCGCTCCATCGCCGCGCGTTACTACGGCGACCCCAACCTGTGGGAGAAGGTCTACGACGCCAACGCCGCGAAGGTGGACCGCGGCCTGCCCGTCGAGGGCGCCGTGCTGACCATCCCCTCGCCCAAACCCTGACACCATGGCCGACATCGGCGTGCTCGGCGGCGACCCGCAGGACCGCGAAGCCCTCTCCGGGCTGCTCGGGGAGATGGGTCATCTCGCCTACGAGGCCGGCCGCCTCGAGGAGGCGCTCGAGGTCTCGCGCGAGCGGCGGCCGCGCGCCTGGCTGCTCGTGGACGGCGCGGGCGTGGACGCCGAGACGCTCGCGCGCGAGCTGCGCCGCGCCTTCCCGCTGCTGCCCGTCATGGTCGCGCTCAAGACGCGCGACGCGCGGCGCGCCGTCGGGCTCATGCGCGTGGGCGCCGCCGAGGTCGTGGCCCCGCCGTGGACGCCCGTCGAGCTCAAGGCCTCCGTGTCGAAGACCCTGCGCTTCCAGGGCACCGCGCTCTCGCCCCTGCGCGTGGCGCCGCGCCGCCGTTCGGGACTGCTCTTCGCGCTGGCGGTCGGGGCGTTCTTCGCCTTCGCGCTGACGCAGGCCGCCTCGCGCCGCGCCGAGAAGGCGCGCGCCGCCGCGGCCGCCGTCACCCACGCCTGGGACCTGCCCGTGTCGCACCCCGCGGGCCTGGCCTTCGACGGCGAGTCGGTGTGGGTCGTGGACTGGTTCTCGCAGTCGCTCTACGCGCACTCGACGAAAGACGCCGCGCTCGGGGAAGTGCGCCACCTCACGGCCGAGACCCCGGTCTCGGCGCATTTCGCGGGCGATTCGGTGTGGACCATCGGCGCCGACGGCACGGTGGCCCGGCGCATGCGCGACGCCAAGCTCACCGTGCTGCAGCGTTGGCCCGGCGTCGCGAGGAACCCCGCGGGCATCGTCTTCGACGGCCTGTACCTCTGGACGCTCGACGGCCGCGCCCGCCGGCTGTACAAGCGCCTGCCCGACCCCGACCTGACCGTGGCCGGCGTCTACCGCGTGCCCGGCGTCAAGCCCGTGGGCCTGGCCTACGACGGCAAGACGCTGTGGACGCTCGACGCGGCCGACCGCTCGCTGCGGCGCCACAACCTCGACCGGCCCGACGAGGCCGTCGAGCTCGTGCCGTTGTCCGTGTACGGCGACGGCAAGGAAGTCCCCACGGGACTGGCCTTCGACGGGACGCGGTTCTGGACCTCGGCCGAGCCGCGCAAAGGAGGCGGCCCCGCGCGCCTGCGCCGCCACCCGGAGGCGCTCCGGTGAGTCACCGCGCGCCCGGCCTCATCCCGGCGCTGGTGCGTTTCCCCGGCGCCGCCGCGCGCCAGGACGCCTGGGGCCGCCTGCTCGAGCTCACCGCCGGGGGCGCCGTCCTCTCGACCGCCGCGCCGCTGGCCAAAGGCGAGGACCTGACCCTCTCCTTCGAGCTCGCCGGCGAGGAGCTGCGCGCCGTCCCCGCCAAGGTGCTCCACGCCGAGCCCGACGCCGACGGGCAGACCTTGGCCGACCTCCGCTTCACCGACGAGTTGTCGCGGCGCGAGCTCTCGCGACGCCTCCTGGACGCCTTGGCCCGCCGGCTCTGACCCGGGGAAACGGGGGGCCAAAAGGCCCATAACGAACGGCGCGTCTCCCGTTATAGTATGGGGATGCGATTCATCCTCCTGCTCGCGTTGGCCTGGGCGCTCCCGGCGCCGGCCGCGGCGTCGGCCGGCGCGACGGCGTGCCGCTGGCCGTCCGCGCCGGCGGTCATCACCGACGAGCCCCGCCTGGCCATCCGGGTCTGGGAGGCGCCCGACTCGCTCGTCTTCGACCTGTACCCTCAGGCCTTGCCCGAGCTGTCCGCCTTCCGCGCCTGGGCGCGCTCGGAGACGGACTTGACCGGCGCCACGGTGGACACGGACGCCTACGCGCTGCTGCGCCGCCAGCTGGCGCTGTACCGCCGCCTGCGCTTCGACGTCGCCGACAGCATCGAGATGATCGTCGGCGGGCGCGTGGGCCGCATCCGGCCGATGTCGTGCCTGGAGCAGCTCCTCTTCGCCGACCACCAGGCGCGTTTCCCCGTGCAGGGCTACACCGAGTTCAACGCCTTCGTGCTCAAGAAGGACGGCCGGCTGCGCGCGTATTCGATGTCCAGCGGCACCAACGACGGCGTGGCGCCCAGCGTGGATCTCATCCGCGCGCGCCTGGACGCCGACCGCGCCCAGGGGTGGACGGTCGAGCTCAACCTGCACAACCACCCCTTCAACTTCAAGAACCCTACCGGCGACATCGGCGCGACCTTGGTCCCCAGCGGCTCTCTGGCGGGGGGGGACGTCTCCGCTCTCACCCGCCAGTTCACCAGCCTCGGCCTGGCCGCGGCCGCCATCACCAACGGCTTCGACACGGTCCACTTCACCCCCGCCGAGATCGCCCGCATCGCCGCCACGCGGTGACCATAACTTAGGTGCCTGTCCCTTTTGTTATAGTTTTCCCATGGAAAACATGGACCAGCACTATCTCCTCGGGCTGAGCGGACCCGCGCTCGTCCTCTACGTCGTGGCCGTCGCCGTCTTCATCGGCGTGGCCTCCGCCAACCTGCGCGTCATCGAGAGCCTCACGGAGGGCGCCAAGGCCCGCAAGCCGGGCGTCGCCGCGGCCTTCGCGGCGTTCATCACTTTCGTCTCCAACTTCATCGGCGTCGCCACCATCGCGATGTTGGGCAAGACCTCCGGCACGCCGCCGCGCCTGTCCATGGTGGCGCTGCCCCTGCTCATCGTGCTGGAGCGCCACGCTCGCGCCGCCATCCGCGACGCCAAGGACCGCGCGGCGCACCTCTGCGCCCTCGCCGGCTCGCTGGCGGGCATCGCCGCGGGAGCATGGTTCCTCCTGCGCGCGGTCGCGGTCGAGGAGAAGGTCAAACGCGCCGTGGTCAGCGGCCAGGTCGAGACCATCTCCGTGCAGCAGGCCCTCGAGCGCCCGGAGAACTGGCAGGTCAGCTTCCAGTTGGTCGTCTTCTACCTGGTGTCGCTGGCCATCTTCTACGGGGCGCACTTCGGCCTCAAGTTGGCCGCCGACTCCATGGCCAAGGACCTGCGCGACGGGCGCGCCAAGGCCGTGCTCACGACCTTGGTCTCGGCCCTCGCGCTGAACTTCTTCGGCGTGGGCGCCCTCGTCCTGCTCGGGCAGAAGACGGGCGTGCCCATCCGCCTGGCGATGGTGCTCGTGCCCCTCTTCATCATCACCGAGGCCTACGTCAAGCTGCTGCGCAGCGACCGCGAGAACCGGGTCGGCTACTGGGCCGGCATGACCGGCTCCGCGGCGGGGATGGCCGGCGCCGCCTTCCTGCTCCTCAAGGGCGCGCCGCTCTATTAAGAAGGAAGCGGCGCCCAAGCCCTCGGGTTGGGCGACCGTGTTCAACGGGCTGGAGCGCCTCGCGCTGTTCTCGCTGTCCGCCGCCATCGGGCTGGTGGACCTGGCCATCGCCCTGTTCGTCGCGGCCTACATGGGCGTCATCCCCAAGGACAAGGTCCAGAACTTCATGCGCCGCGCCGCCGAGGTCCCGGTGGTGGGCGCCCTCCTCGACCGCAAGGTCGAGGTCCCCGTCGCCAAGAGGGCGGCCGCGGCGAAGCCCAAGGCCAACAAGAAGAGATGAGGCGACTGGCGGCCGCCGTCGCGGCCTCGGCCGGGTTGGGCGCGTTGTGGCTGGCGCTGCCCGACAAGACCTTCGTGTTCGACGGGGTCATGTTCGCCGGCTTCGTCGAGCGCGGCGTCGAGGAGTGGCGCCGCGAGCTCTACAACACCCGCCACCTGCTCTTCTCTCCGTTCTTCCAGCTCCTGCGCGACGGCTTGGCGCGTCTGGGCCTGAGCGTCGGCGCCTACCGGCTGTTCCAGGCGGTGAACGCCCTGCTCGGCGTGGCCGGCCTGTGGCTGTTCGGCGACCTGCTGCGCCGCCTGACGCGCGACGCGTCGGCCGCCGCGCTGGGGGCGCTCGTGTTGGCCTCGACCTGGACCTACGGCACGCGCGCCACCGAGGGGCAGGTCTACATGTTCCTCGCCTTCGGCTGCCTGGCGACTTTGTGGGCCGCGACGCGCCTGCTGGAGGCGCCGTCGCCTCGGCGCGCGTTCGCGCTCGCGGTCGCGTTGGCCGTCGCGACCTTGTTCCACGCCGCCGCCGCCTTCCTCCTGCCCGCCGTCCTGCTCGCCTGGTGGCGAGCCTTCCCCGGCCGCCGCGGCGTCGTCGTCGCCGCCGTCGGCGTCTTCCTCGCCGCGCTGGTCGCGCCGTATCTGGCCGCGTTCGGCGGGATGGGCCTCAAGCCCTTCCTGTCCAAGGCCACCGACTACCACGGCGGCGCGGGCGGCGGCTTCTTCGCCGGCCTGGTCGCGCGTTTCTGGACCTCCGGCGGCCTGACGCCGGCCGGGCGCCTGCTGCAGTGCTGGCGCGAGACCGCGCTGGCCTGGGCCCCGCTGCCCGACGGCGCGGCCGCGGCGCTGGGCCTGGCGCTGTGGGCCACGGCGTTCGGCGCGCTCGCGGGTTCGTGGCGGGCGCTCGGCGGCTTCCGGCGCGACGCGGCCCTGGTCCTGGCCGCGGCCTGGGGCGGGTTCCTCGTGCTCAACGCCTTCTGGCTGGGGGGCTTGTTCTTCCAGCCGGTGCCGACGGCCTGCCTCCTGGCCTTGCTCGCCGTCTCCGGCGCGCCGCGTCTGGCCGGCCTGGACCTGCGCGGCCGGCGCGGCCTGCTCAGCGCGCTCGCGTTCATCGCGCTGTGCCTGGGCGCCTCCAACCTCAAGCACGGGCTCCTGCCGCAGAGCCGCATCGAGAACAACCGCGGCATGAGCGGCGCCCTGTTCGTGCGCGACCACACCGTCCCTTCGTCCTGGGTCGTCATCACGGGTTTCGGGCTGGCCAACGCGAAGGTGTACATCCCCAACTTCGCCCAGCGCTCGCGCGAGGTCATCGAGTACTACTTCGACCGCAATCCCAAGGACCGCGCGCTGGCGGCGCTGTCCGCGTTCGTGCGTCAGCAGACCGCTCTCGGCGTGCCGCTCTACGTGCTTTCCGACCTCATCGAGGACGCCGCCGTGCACGAGGAGATGCGGCGCCGGTGGGGCGTCACCGTGCCGGAGATCCAAGGCGCCTTCGGCGCCGGCCGCGTCATCCTCATGGCGCGCGGCCCCGACCTGACGGTGTACCTGTTCGCGCCGGCGGGCCTGGAGCCGGAGCTCTTCGCGGGCCTGTCCTATTCCGCGCTCACCGAGAGCGACCAGAAGCGCCTCGACGAGACCGTCGTGGCGCTGAAGGAGTTGGCCCGCGGCATGACGCCGGACGGACGCGCGCGCGCCGGAGCGCTCATGAAGCGCGGCAACTGGGGCTTCGACGCCATCGAGCGCGGCTTCGCGCCCTACATGGGTGAGGGGGCCGCGGCCAAGGTCTCCGAACGCCGGGCCCGCTTCGCGGCGCTGCAGAAGACCGCCGATTTCTCCCTGCGCGCGGGCAACCTGCTGCGCATCCTCGGGCTCAAGGCCGACGCGCTGGCGGCCTTCCAGGCGGCCCATCGCCTGTCGGGCGACGCCGGCCTGCTCAAGGACATCGAAGCCCTGCGCCGCGCCCCGTAGCGTTGGAGGGTTTTCCCTAAAATGCTATCTTGAGGCATGGCCTCGACGACGATGCGTCGCACGGCGCTCAACGAATCCCACCGGCGGTTGGGCGGCAAGCTGGTGGACTTCCACGGCTGGGAGCTGCCGGTCCAGTACGAATCCATCATGAAGGAGCACGAGGCCGTCCGCTCCCGCTGCGGGCTCTTCGACGTCTCCCACATGGGCCAGGTCCTGGTCACCGGCCCCGACGCGCTCGCCTTCCTGCAGAAGGTCAACGCCAACGACGTCGCCCGCGCGACGCCCGGCAAGGCGGTGTATTCGCACCTGCTCAACGAGCGCGGCGGCATCGTCGACGACGTCATCGTGTCCTGCCTGGCCAAGGACCGCTACCTGGTCGTGGTCAACGCGGCCACCGCCGACAAGGACTTCGCCTGGTTCAGGCGCCATGCCGCCGGCTCCGGCGTGACGCTCGACAACCAGAGCGACCACTTCGGCATGATCGCCGTGCAGGGCCCCAAGGCCGCCGAGTTGATGGCCCTTCTCGAGCCGCGGGCCGTCGGACTGCCGCGTTTCGGCGCGTGGGAGGGGGAGGTCTTCGGTTCCGCGTCCTTCATCACCCGCACGGGCTACACCGGCGAGGACGGCTTCGAGTTCATCGTGCCCAACGACATCGTGGTTCGCGTCTGGGAGGACCTGCTCGCCAAGGGCCGGTCCCTGGGCGCCGCGCCTTGCGGCCTGGGCGCGCGCGACGTGCTGCGCCTGGAGGCCGGCTACCTGCTCTACGGCCAGGACGCCGACGACGACACGACCACCTACGAGGCGAACTACGGCTGGGTGGTCAAGCTCGACAAGGGCGATTTCATCGGCAAGGACGCGCTCGTCAAGCAGAAGGCCGAGGGCCTGAAGCGCCGGCTCACCGGCGTCAAGCTCCTGGAGCGAGGCGTGCCGCGTCCCGGCGCGCCGGTGCTCGTCGAAGGCCGCGAGGCCGGCAAGCTGTGCTCCGCCACCTACTCGCCCGCGCTCGCCGCCGGCATCGGCGTCGGCTACCTCGACCGGCCGCAGCTCGCGGCCGGGACGAAGTGCGCCGTCGTCCTTCACGGCCGCGAGGTCCCCGGCGAGGTCGTGAAAGTCCCGTTCTTCCAGTCGCCCCATCTTAAAAAGGGAGCCTGACCATGCTCGACCCCAAGACCCTCAAGTACTTGAAATCGCACGAGTGGCTGGAGCTCAAGGGCTCCGACGCGACGGTCGGCATCTCCGACCACGCGCAGAAGGAGATCACCGACGTGGTCTTCGTCGAGCCGCCCAAGGTCGGCCGCAAGGTCAAGCAGGGCGAGCCGTGCTGCGTCGTCGAGTCCGTGAAGGCCGCCTTCGACATCTACGCGCCCGTCTCCGGCGAGGTCGTCGCGGTCAACGACGCCGTGGTCAAGGACCCGGCGCTGGTCAACCGCGAGGCTTTCGGCAAGGGCTGGCTGTTCAAGCTCAAGGCGTCCGACCCCGCCGAGGCCGGCAAGCTCATGGACCTGGCGGCCTACGAGGCGCACGTCAAGGCCGAGGCCGCCCATGGAAGCCACTGAGGAGCGCGTGGCCGCGGCCTTCCCGCCCGCCGACGACTTCGCCCGCCGCCACATCGGCCCCTCCGAGGCCGACCGCCGGGCGATGCTCGCCGCCCTGGGCAAGCCCGACCTCGACGCGCTCATCGACGCCGCCGTGCCGTCCGCCATCCGCCTGAAGAAGGCGCCGGCCGGCCTGCCCGCGCCCGCCTCCGAGGTCGAGGCGTTGGCCGAGCTGCGCAGGCTCGCCGGGCGCAACCAGGTCTGGCGCTCCTACCTCGGCCAGGGCTACTCCGACACGGTGACCCCGCCCGTCATCCTGCGCGAGGTGCTCGAGAACGCCGGCTGGTACACCGCCTACACGCCCTACCAGCCCGAGATCGCCCAGGGCCGCCTCGAGGCGCTGCTCAACTTCCAGACCGTCGTCATCGACCTGACCGGCCTGCCCGTGGCCAACGCGTCGTTGCTCGACGAGGGCACGGCCGCGGCCGAGGCCATGGCGCTCTGCCTGCACGCCAGCGACGACCCCGCGGGCCGCGTGTTCTTCGTGGACGAGCACTGCCACCCGCAGACCATCGAGGTCGTGCGCACCCGCGCCGAGCCGTTGGGCGTCGAGGTCGTCGTGGGCGACACCTCGGCCATCGCGCGGCGCAAGCTGTTGGGCGCGTTGGTGCAGTACCCCGACACGCGCGGCGCGGTGAAGGACTGGTCGCGCTTCGCCGGCCTCGTGCACGAGGCGGGCGGTCTGCTCGTCGTCGCGGCCGACCCGCTCGCGTTGACCCTCTACAAGGCGCCCGGCGCCTTCGGCGCCGACGTCGCCGTCGGCTCGACTCAGCGTTTCGGCGTGCCGATGGGCTTCGGCGGCCCGCACGCCGCCTACATGGCGGTCGCCGAGCGCTTCGCCAGGCGCCTGCCGGGCCGCATCGTGGGCGTCTCGAAGGACTCCCGCGGCAAACCCGCGCTGCGCCTGGCCCTGCAGACGCGCGAGCAGCACATCCGGCGCGAGAAGGCGACCAGCAACATCTGCACCGCCCAGGTCCTGCTCGCCGTCATCGCGGGCATGTACGCGGTCTACCACGGCCCCGAAGGCCTGACGCGCATCGCCTCGCGCGTGCGGGCGTTGACGCAGGCCCTGAGGGCCGCGCTCAAGGGCGCGGGCTTCGACACCGGAGCCGACGAGGCGTTCGACACGCTCGCGGTCAGGGCCACCGACGCGCAGCTCGCGAAAGTCGCCTCCGCGGCCAAGGCGCGCCGCATGAACCTCCGCTTCGAGAAGGGTTGGGTCGGCGTCGCGCTCGACGAGACGACGACCGAGGCCGACCTGCGCGACCTCATGGAGGTCTTCGGCGTCACGCCCGCGCTCGGCGGCGACGGCGCCGTCCCGGCCGCGCTCAAGCGCGACACGCCCTTCCTGACGCACAAGGTCTTCTCGGCGCACCGCTCCGAGTCCGAGATGCTGCGCTACCTGCGCTCGCTGGAGGCCAAGGACCTCTCGCTCGTGCACTCGATGATCCCCCTGGGCTCCTGCACCATGAAGCTCAACGCGGCCGCCGAGATGCTCCCCGTGACCTGGCCTGAGTTCGGCCGCATGCACCCGTTCGCGCCCGCCGACCAGGCGCAGGGCTACAAGGAGATGGCCGACCAGCTCTCCGCCTGGCTGGCCGCCGTCACCGGGTTCCACGCGGTCTCGCTGCAGCCCAACGCGGGCTCCCAGGGCGAATACGCCGGCCTGCTCGCCATCTCGGGTTATCACCGCTCGCGCGGCCAGGCGCACCGCAAGACCTGCCTCATCCCGGTCTCCGCGCACGGCACCAACCCGGCCTCGGCCGCGCTCGTGGGCATGACCATCGTCCCCGTGGCCTGCCTGCCCAACGGCGACATCGACCTCGCCGACCTCAAGGCCAAGGCCGCCGAACACGCGGCCGACCTCTCCTGCCTCATGGTGACCTACCCGTCCACGCACGGCGTGTACGAGGAGGGCATCCTCGAGATCTGCCGGACCGTGCACCAGCACGGCGGGCTCGTCTACATGGACGGCGCCAACATGAACGCGCAGGTCGGCCTCACCAGCCCGGCGCACATCGGCGCGGACGTGTGCCATCTCAACCTCCACAAGACCTTCTGCATCCCGCACGGCGGCGGGGGCCCCGGCATGGGGCCCATCGGCGTGACCAAGGAGCTCGCGCCGTTTTTGCCCGGCTTCCCCGCCGGCGCGGTCTCCTCCGCGCCGCTGGGCTCGGCCTCCATCCTGCCCATCTCCTGGATGTACATCCGCATGATGGGCGGGGAGGGCCTCGTCGCGGCGACCAAGAACGCCATCCTCAACGCCAACTACGTCGCCAAGCGGCTCGAGCCGTTCTACCCCGTGTTGTTCAAGGGCAAAAGCGGCGCCGTGGCCCACGAGTGCATCGTGGACCCGCGCGCGCTCAAGGCGAGCGCCGACGTGCTCGTCGAGGACATCGCCAAGCGCCTCATGGACTACGGCTTCCACGCGCCGACCGTCTCCTTCCCGGTCGTGGGGACGCTGATGATCGAGCCCACCGAGTCCGAATCCAAGGCCGAGCTCGACCGCTTCTGCGACGCGCTCATCTCCATCAAGGGCGAGGCGGACCGCGTCGCCAAGGGCGAGTGGCCCAAGGCCGACAACCCCCTGAAGATGGCGCCTCACACGGCCGACGCCGTCGCCGCCGACGCGTGGACGCACCCGTACTCGCGCGAGACCGCCGCGTATCCCGCGCCGTGGCTCAGGGAACGCAAGTTCTGGCCCGCGGTGACGCGCGTGGACGGCGCGTACGGCGACCGCAACTTCCTCTGCTCGTGCTCGGCGCTGAGCTGAGCCTGGACGCGGCCGGCCAGATGGCCTTGGACGAGGCTTGCCTCGACCTCGCCGCCGTCGGCGAGGTCGTCCTGCGCGTCTACGATTGGTCCGGCCGCGCCTGCACCTTCGGCTACGCGCGATCCCACGCCGAGGTCCGCGCCGCTCTCGACGAGAGGGGCTGGCGCGGCGTCGCTCCCGTGCGCCGCGCCACGGGCGGGGGCATCGTCTACCACGACGGCGACCTCACCTTCTCGCTCGTCTTCCCCTGGGACAAGGCCTTGGCCCCCGACCACGTGTACAAGAACGTCCACCGGGGCGTCTATCTCGCGCTCAAGGACCGCGGCGTGAGCACGGCCCTGTGGTCGCCGCGCGAGAAACCGCTCGGGGCCTCTCCGTGCTGCTTCGCGCGCGCCGAGCCGATGGACCTCGTGTCCCCGGACGGCACGAAGCTGCTCGGCGGCGCCTTGCGCAAGCGCGGGGGAAAGGGCTTATATCAGGGCTCGCTGAGGCCGGAAGGACTCGGCCTCGCCCGGGCGGAGCTGGCGGACGCCGTGGCCGACGGCGCCGCGCGCGAGTTCGGCCGCGCGCCGACGCGGGCGCTGCCGCAGGCCTGGCGCGACGCGGGACGGGCGCTGGAGGCCCGCTACCGCTCGCGGGAGTGGAACGAGAGGAGATGACATGAAGACCTTCGTGTTGTGCAAGCTGGCGCCGGGCAAGGAGCAGACGGCCGTGCGCGCCATCCGCTCCATCGAGGGCGTCACCGAGGTCTACATGGTGTTCGGCGGCTGGGACGTCGTGCTCGCCGCGGAGTCCGACACGGTGGACAAGCTCTCCAACCTCATCGTCAGCCGCGTGCGCTCCGTGGACGGCGTCACCGCCACCGAGACCCTCGTCACCACCAACCTCTGAGCGACCCGCGTCCGCCCTCGCGGCGCGACCTCGGCGTGGTCGCGGCCTTCGTCCTGGCGACCGGCCTGTGCCTGTGGGCCAAGCCCTGGCACATGGACGAGCCCTTCTTCCTGGCCATCGCGCGGCAGATCCTGAAGGACCCGGGCCGTCCGTTGTCCTTCTCGTTCAACTGGTACGGCTCGGCCGTGCCGATGGGGACCATCAACAACACGCCGCCCCTCCTGGCCTACCTGCTGGCGGCGGCCCTCAAGCTCGCCGGCGGGTCCGAGTTCTGGACCCGCGCCTTGTTCTTCCCTTTCGACCTCGCCGCGGCGTGGGGCCTGCTGGCGTTGGCCGCCCGTTTCTTGAAGAAGCCGTTGTGGCCGACGCTCATCGTGCTCGCCGGCCCGGCGTGGGCCCTGAACATGCACCACCTGATGGCGGAACGCGTGATGGCCGGCTTCGCCCTGCCGTGCCTGTGGCTGCTCGTCAAAGGCGTCGACGAGCGGTCGGCGCGCGCGTGGCGCGCGTCCGCCGCGCTGGCCTGCCTGGCCATCCTGTCGAAATACAACGCCGTCTTCCTTCTCCCCGCCGCCGTCGCCTACGGCGTCGCCGCGGGCGCGCCGTACCCGGCGCTCGCGGCCTGGTGCCTCGCCGCCGTGTCCGGCGCCGCCGCCTGGCAGTTGTGGTCGTGGGCGTCGGGCGCCAATCCGGGCCTGGCCGCCCTCGCCGTCACCGCGGAGGCCTCCGCCGGGTTCTGGTCGGCGCCCAGCCACAAGGCCCGCGCGCTCCTGGCGTTCACCGGCGGCTGCGGCCTGGCCGCGGCGTCGTGGGGCGCGCTGCTGCGGCCGCCGCGCGCGCTCGTCGCCGCCGCCGCCGTCTTGTCGGCGGTCCTGTTCGCGCCGTGGCTCGACCTGGCGCCCGTCGTGCGCGGCGTGGACCGCGCCACGGGCTTCATCCTGGCCTGGGGCGTGCTCGTCTCCGCCGGGGTCCTCGCGGCGGGCCGCCGGACCCGCGGAGCGCCCTTGTGGGCCGCCTGGGCGCTCTCCGTGGCCGCGCTCCAGCTCGCCTATTGGTCCGTGCTCGCGCGTTTCGTCGTCTTCCTCGTGCCGCCGCTGACCTTCTGGTTGGCGGAGCGTCTCGAGGAGAGGGGGGCCTCCTGGCGGCCGCACGCCGCCGTCTTCGCCGCGACCGCCGCGCTCGGGCTCGGCGTGGGCGTCGTGGATTGGACCTACGCCGCGGCTCAGCGCGAGGCCGCGCGACGCGTCGCCGCGGAGGGCGCGGGAGCGAGGCTCTGGACCACGGCGCATTGGGGCCTGCAGGAGTACCTCGTCGCCGCGGGCGGGCGGCCGCTGGACCTTGCGGCGGGCGGCTGGGACGCGGTGAGGCCGGGCGACCTCGTGGTCGTGACGCGGGCCAACTCCAACGCCTTCAAGCCGCCGCGTCCCATCGCGGCGAGCGTCTCGAGCTGGCGGGTCGAGAGCCCGGTGCCGCTGCGCCACCTCAGCGCGTGGACGGGCGAAGGCGCGTTTTATTCGTCCGTGATGGGCTTCCTGCCCTGGTCCTTCTCGACCGAGCCGGTCGAGGAGTTCACCGTCGTCTCGCCGCGCTGACGCGGGCCGGGCGGCGCGGTCCTGTGTATAATCGGGTCGTGAGCTCCGCCAGCCGGCCGGGGGCCGTGCCCGGCTCCTTCCGCGACCCCGCCGGCTTCGTCTTCCGCGAGGGGCGCGCCGTCCACCGGGCGCTCACGCGCGAAGGCGCGTCGGCGTTCCGCGCGTTGGCCGCGTCGGGCCTGCTGGAGAGGCTGACGGCGTCGGGCGCCGTCGCGGCGACCGAGGAGGTCCCGGCGGACGCGCGGGCGCCGCTCGACGCGCGTTTCCCCGGCACGGAGGCTTTCCTGTCGCACCGCGAGGTGCCGTGGCTCGTCGAGCCGTGCGAGTGGACCTTCGAGATGCTGCGCGAGGCCGCGCTGCTGCACCTCGAGGTGCTGGAGCGCTCGCGCCGCGAGGGCTTCACGCTCCTGGACGCCTCCGCGTACAACGTGCAGTTCGTCCGGGGCCGCCCGCTGCTCATCGACACCTCCGCGCTCGCGCCGGACCCGGACCCCTCCTTGTGGCCGGCCTACGGTCGTTTCTGCCGCCACTTCGTCTACCCGCTCCTGCTCGGCTCCGCGGGCCTGGCGGACCCGGCGGAATACTTCCTGCCGCACCTCGACGGCCTGGACCCGCGGGCCGTCGCGCGCCGGCTCGGGTGGGGGAGCCTGCGGCCGCGCGCTTTCTTCGACGTGTTCCTGCAGGCCGCGTCGCAGTCGCGGGCGGCCGCGGACCCGGAGGCGTTGGCGGCGGCGCTGGCCGGCCGCGGGCCGGCGGCGCGCGAGGGCGGCGCCGCGTTCCAAGGGTTGAACCTGCGCCGTCTCAGGCGCCTGGTCGAGGGCCTGCGCCCGCCCCGCCGCGCGCCGGCCTGGGCGGAGCACGATCCGCGCGACGCCCATCCCGCCGCCGCGCTCGAGTGGAAGCGGGGGCGCGTGGAGCGCTTCGTCGCGGAAGCGCGGCCCGCGACCTTGGTGGACCTGGGTTGCCGGGTGGGCGAGCACAGCCTGCCGGCCGCGGCCGCGGGCGCCAGCGTCGCGTGCGTGGACGCGGACCCCGCCGCCCTCGAGCGCCTGCGCGCCGGCGCGCGGGCGTCGGGCGCGGACGCGACCTGCCTGCGGGTGGACCTGCTCAGCCCCACGCCGGCGCTCGGCGTGGGCGCGGCGGAGCGGCCGGGCTTCTTCGCGCGAGTCCGCGGCGACGCGGCCCTCGCGCTCGGTCTGGCGCATCACCTGCTCTCGTCCGGCATGCCCGTGGACGCGTTCGCCGGTCTGCTCGACGCGGTCGCCGCGCGCCGGCTGCTCGTCGAGTTCGTCCCGCCCGAGGACCCGTTGTTCGCGCGCTTGAGCGCGCTGCGCCGTCCGGCGGGCGTCGGCCGCGGCGTCTTCCTCGCCGCTTTCGAAGGCCGCTTCCGCATGCTGCGCGAGGAGCCCGTGCCGGGCGGCGGCCGCGTCCTCTTCACCTTCGAGCGCGCATGAGGGCCGACCTCTACCAAGGCCTGGTCCTCGCCTTCCTGCTGGCGACGCCGTACCTCGCCGAGAGCCAGGGCCACGCGCCGGCGGACCGCTGGCCGTGGGCGGACCCGGCGCTGTGGACGGTCGTCGCGGCGGCGGCCGCGGCGCTGGGCGGCTTGACGCGCCTGGCCGGGTCGAGGCGCGACGGGGGGCGCCTGCGCGCCGCGTGGCTGGCCGCGGCCTGGGCCGCGTGCGTGTGGCTCGCGTCGCGGCCGGCGGGCGGGGCTTTTTTCTCGTCGGAGCGGGTCTCGGACCCGGTCCTGCTCGCGGCGCTCGGGCTGTTCGTCGCGCTCGCGGCCGGGCCCGGCGCGGCGGCGGCCGCCCGCGCCTGCGAGACCGCGGCGCTCGCCATGGGGCCGGTGCTGCTGCTGAGCGCGTTCTCCTGCCTGCGCGCAGCGGGCGCGGCGCCGACGCCGCGCGTCCCGCTCCCCGCGCGCGCCGGCGACGCGCGGCCCAGCGTGTTCGTCTTCCTGTTCGACGGCTGGTCGCGCGAGCTCTCGTTCCCCGGCGGCCGGCCGCGCCCGGGGCTCGACAACCTGGCGGCGCTCATGGAGGTCTCCACCTTCCACGCCGACGCGCGTTCCCCGCACTTCGCCACGGAGGAGTCGGTGCCGCGCATCCTCTTCGGCGCCTGCGGCGACGCGGGGTGGCGCGGCCGCCCGTCGTTGTTCGTCGGCCCGCGCGCCGCGGGCTGGCGCACCGTGCTGGCGGGGTGGGTGGCGCCTTACCCGGCGCCGGACGAGCGGCAGGGCGTGGACCTGTTCGCGCTGACGGACGGGCGCCGCGCGCCGACGCCGTTCCTCGCCCGCCTGCCCATCTACGCCTACGCGCTCCTGCGGCCGCACCTGGCGCGCCTGCGCCCCGGCGAAGACGCCACGGGCTCGGTGCTGGTGCTCGCCACGCTGGGCCTGGAGGAGATCCACGCGCTGGCCATGGAGACCATCAGCCGCGACGACGAACCGCTGCTCGCGTTGTTCCACTACCCCATCCCGCATCCGCCGCTCGTCCACGGCCGCGCGGGTTTCGACCCGCGCGCGGAATACGCGCCAGACGCCGCCGCGGCCGGCCTGGAGCACCTCGACCGGGTCGTCGGCGAGCTCGTCGCGCGGCTGAAGGCCGCCGGCCGCTTCGACGCCTCCGCCATCGTCCTGCTGTCCGACCACGGGCGACGCTTCGCCGGGGAGGACCCGACCCGCGTCCCGCTGCTGGTCAAGGCGCCGGGCCAACGCGCCGCGCGCCGCGCGACGGGCCGCTTCGAGTTGTGCCGCCTGGACGCGCTCATCGGCGCCCTCGCCGCGGGGCGGTCGCCGTGAGCCAACCCTACTTCGACCCGGGCTCCGGCTCGCTGCTCGTGCAATACGCGGCGGGCCTCCTGCTGGGCGGCCTGCTCGCGTTGTGGCGCCGGCTGAGGGGGCGCCGCTAAGGCGCGAAGGCGCCTTCGTCCGGCGGGTAGCCCGGCGCCGCGGCCGTGCTGAGCGCCAGCTCCTCGAAGGCTTGGTCCGCGTCGTCGGCGTCCAAGGCCTCCGGCCACAGGCCGGACTTCTGCATGCGTCCGATGATGCGCCGCGAGTTGCGCTCCACGTATCGGCCGCGTTTGGCCGGGCTCCAGCGACGCGGGTTGGGCAGCACCACGGCCATGGCCACGGCTTCGTCCGGCGTCAGCTCCGCCGCGCTTTTGCCGAAGTAGGCCCGGGCCGCGGCCTCCGCGCCGAAGACGCCGTTGCCCCACTCCGCGCAGTTGAGATACAGCTCGAGGATGCGCCTCTTGCCGAGGACCTTCTCCAGGCGCCGCGCGATGAGGGCCTCCTTCACCTTGCGCAGCGGGTTGCGCGAGGGGGAGAGGTAGAGGTTCCGAGCCAGCTGCTGGGTGATGGTGCTGCCGCCGTGGGCGAGCTTGCGCTCGCTGAGGTTGCGCTCCCAGGCCACGCGCTGCGCGGCCCAGTCCACGCCGTCGTGACGCCAGAAACCGTCGTCCTCGGCCGTGACGACGGCGCTCTTGAGGTGCTCGGAGATCGCGCCGAGCGGCACGAAGTCCCAGCGCAGGGAGAAGGGTTTTCCCGCGGCCTTGGCCTGGCGCTTGCGCAGCTCGATGTAGGCCGTGGTCTTGGGTGGGCGCTTCTTCAGGGGCGCGGGGTCGGGCAGCCACAGGACCCAGCCGACGGCGGCGGCGAGGCCCAGCAGGAGGGCGGCGAGGGTCGCGCGTAGGACTGGCATGACGGGGACGCCCATGTTACCATTTGGGCATGAACCGACTCCTGCTCGCCGTACTGCTGTCCGGCTCGGTCGCCGTCGCCCGCGCCGCCGACGCGCCCGCCGCCGAGAAGCCCGCCAAAGGCGAGGCCAAGGACGAGGTGCGCGCCGAACGCGAGGCGTTCCGGGCGGCGCTGGCCGACGCCGAGGAAGCCTTCAAGCGCGACGGCGGGGACCCCGCCGAGCACCGCCGCAGGATGCGCGATTTGCGCAAGGCGCATCACGACAAGATCCGCGCCATGCGGCTCAAGCAGCGCCAGGAGCGCGTCGGACCCGACGGCAAGCCGCGGCCGAAGTCCGAGAAGAAGAAGTAGGCGGGCCGTCAGGCCTTGCCGGGGACCCGGCGCAGCAGCTTCAGGCGCGCCCGTATCGAGTGCCGCTCGGCGAGGGTCGCCTCCGGGCGCTCGAGCAGCGACTCGAAGAGCCCGCGGCTCTCGTCCTTGCGGCCCAGGCGCAGCAGGTAGTCGGCCTTCTTGAACACGGCCGAGAAGCGGCGGAAGGGCGCCTCCAGGGCGATGGCCTTGTCGAAGGCGGCCAACGCCGCGTCGGTCTCGCCCAGGCGGTCGTGAGCCTCCGCCGCGTAGACGCAGACGAGCGCGCGGTCGAGGTCGGGCAGGTCGGAGGCCGCCAGCTCGTTCAACACGGCGAGGGCCTCCCGGTGCGCGCCGCGGGTGGCGTGTTTCTCGGCCTTCTCCGTCGCGGCTCGGAAGTCGTCGAAGTCCATGTCATGACGATGATACCTTTCACGGAGACGGCGGGTCCACGATGCCGGCCTGGTGGGCGTCCACGAAGACCTTCTCCTTGCCGTCCTCGCCCGTCCCGCCGGTGACGCGCACCGCGGTCTGCTCGAAGTTCACCGCGGCGGTGCCGCGCCGCGACATCATGATGGTCCAGCGCATGGTGGCGGTCTCCCCGGGCGCCAGCTCGGGCGCGGCGGCCGCGTGTCCGGCGTCCAGGCGGGGGCCGGCGGAGCCGTCGAGCATCAAGCCCTCCTGGGCGGCCTCGACGAAGAGGCCGCGCAGCGGCGCGGCGCCGTCGTTGCGCAGGGTCAGTTCCACGGTGACGGCGTCTCCCGCGAAGTAGATGGGGTGCTCGCGGCGCAGGACGGGCGGCACGCCTCCGGTCGCGGCGATGCGGTGCGGGGCGCGCCCGGGGAAGAGCATGGTGAAGCCGGTCGCGTCCGCGCGGTTGATGCCCCAGGGAGCGAGGTAGTCCACGCGCACGCTCAGCCCGTCGCCGCGCGACCAGAACCCGGTGAAGCGGTCCTTATAAGGGACCAGGGGGCGGCGCGTCACGGCGGCGAAGGCCTCCATCTCGCCGTAGGCGCCGATGACGCCGGAGCCGCCCGCGATGAGGATGCGGTCCACGGGTCGTCCTGACGGCGCGGGCTCGAGCGGCGGGAGCGCCTCCTCGGGCGGCGGCACGGCGACCGCGTCGCGGGCCGCCGGCGCGGGCGAGCGGTGCGCGGCCAAGGCTTCGTCGAGTCGCTGCGCGAGCCACGCGGCGACCGCGGCGGCGTCGCGCGACCAGGTCGAAGCCTTCCGCGGGGCGGTGGGCTTGGGCGCGGCGGCGGGAGCCGGGGCGAAGCGTCCCGGGGGCGGCGTGAGGGCCGCGCGCGCGGCGGGGCCCATCATCCCGGCGATCTCGGCGGCTCCGGTGGCCTGCGCGCTCAGCGCGAGGAGGCAGGCGACGGCGACGACGCGGCGACTGTGTCTCATGGTCGGCTCCATAGGACTCCCGTCGATGGGAGCATAACCCCGGACCTGTTGCGGCGCCATCACAAGACGGATAAATCACGGTAAAGATGCGGTAAGGCCCCTCCCTTGCGCCGCAGGGGTTCTTATGCCAGAATGATGGCATGACCGCCGGCGCGGATAAGCTCGTCCTGGTCGTCGACGACGACGACAGCGTGCGCGAGATGCTCGAGTTCATCGTCAAGAAGGAAGGTTTCCGCGTGGAGACCGCGGTGGACGGGGAGGACGGGGTGCAGAAGGCCCAGTCGCTCGCCCCCGACCTCATCATCCTCGACTTGATGCTGCCGCGCTACGGCGGCTTCGAGCTGTTGCGCCAACTCCAGTCGGGAGAACGGCGCGGCGTGCCCGTGGTGGTGGTGACCGGCCGCTACACCGACCGCTCCACCGCCGACCTCATCCGCCAGGAATCCAACGTCGTCGAGTTCCTGGAGAAGCCGGTCAAGCCGGCCGTGCTGGGCGCCGCGCTGCAGAAGATCATCGGACGCCGTCCGGGGACCTCGTGAACATGGAAGAAGGCAGGGAGTACGGCAAGCCCGCGGACAAGCTCGTGCTGCTCGTCGACGACGACGAGAGCCTGCTCGACCTGATGGACCACGTGGTCAAGAAGGAGGGCTTCCGCACGGACCGCGCCGCCGACGGGCACGAGGCGCTGCGCAAGGTCGAGGCTCTCAACCCGGACCTCGTCATCCTCGACTTCATGCTGCCCGGCATGGGCGGCTACGAGGCCCTGCGCCAGCTCCAGGCGCTCGGCTTCTCCTCGACGCCCATCATCATCGTCACCGGGCGGCAGATGGACCGGCAGAGCGTGGACATGGTGCGGCAGGAGTCCAACGTGCGCGAGTTCATGGAGAAACCCGTGCGCCCGGCCGCCCTCGCCGCGGCGCTGCACCGCATCCTGCGCACGGCGCCGGGCACCTGATGCGCCGGGTCCTGCTCACGGCGGCCGCGCTCGCGGCGGCCGTCTACGCCATGGCGCTGGGGGACGTGGTCCTGCGCGGGCGTTCCGCCTACCTCGAGGGCGAGAAGTGGCTCGAGTGGTCGCGCCGGCCCGAGCTCAAGAAAGCCCACTTCGACGCGGTCCTCGCGGAGCGGGAGAAGGCGTTGGCGAAGGAGAAGCCGTCGCTCGCCCCGGAGGCCTACGAGAAGAAGCTCGCGCTCGCGCGCTTCGAGCGCGACCAGGCCGTGGCCGAGAGCTCGCTCAAATACGCGTTCGTGTGGTACCGCACCGCCGTCGAGCTGTTCACGCCGCCCGAGACCCGCTGGACCCGCGCCGCGCGCGAGCGTTTGGCCGAGACCCGCGAGTTGTGGCGCGCGGAGCTGACGGCCCGCGGCGTGAAGGTCGCGGACCACATGCTCGAGTAGCGGGCGATGCTCCGACTGCTCGTCGGCCTCGCGCTCCTGCCTCTGTCGGCCTCGCTCTCCTGGGTGGGGGCCAAGACCCTCGCCGGCGTCGCCGTCGCCTCGGCGGGCGCCGCGCCGTTCGCGGCCGGGCTGGGCCTGTCGCTCGCGGGCTGGCTCGTGGCGCGTTTCGCCGTCGTGGACCCGCTGGGTCCCGTGGGCTGGGGCGTGCGCATGGCGCGCTGGACCTACGTGCTCGGCCACGAGATGACGCACGCCCTCGCGGCCTGGGCGCTGGGCGGCAGCGTGTACGGCATCAAGGTCGCCGAGGACGGCGGGCACGTGGACCTGTCGCACTCCAACGCCTTCATCGCGCTGGCCCCCTACTGCGTGCCGCTCTACGTCTTCGCGGTCGCGCTGGGCTACCGCGCCGTCTTGTGGCTGCGTCCGGACTTCGCGGGCGAGGCCCTGTTCCTCGGCCTGATGGGCGCGGCGCTGGCCTTCCACCTCCTGCTGACCTGGGACGCGCTCACGCAGTCGACGCAGCCCGACCTCAAGGCCGCGGGCGGGGTGGTGTTCTCCTGGGCGGTCATCGCGGCGGTCAACGGGGCGGTCGTGCTGGTCCTGCTCAAGGCGCTGTTCCCGGACTCGGTGGGACTGCTCGCCCGCTTCAAGGAGTCGGGCCGCATCGCGTTCTGGGCCTGGTCGGGCGCGTGGGCGGCGGGCAAACCCGCGGCCGTCGAGGCCTGGAGGAGGTTCGGCTCATGAGCCCCGAGCTCCTGCGCGAGTTCGCGCGCAAGGCGTTCCACATGCTCTCCTTGGCCTACCTGGCCGCCTTCCATCTGGCCGGCTGGCCGCTCGCCGGGCGCCTGATGGCCGTCTGGCTCCTGGTCTGCCTGGCCGTGGAGACCGCGCGACTCAAGGTCCCCGCGGTCGAACGCGTCCTCACGGGACTCTTCGCGGGGCTCATCCGCGAGACCGAGAAGAAACACTTCTCCGGCATCGTGCACACCACCGCGGGCTGCCTCATCGCGATGCTCGTGGGCGGCGGCGACTCCGTCATCGTCACGGCCGCCATCCTCCAACTCGCCTTCGCCGACGCGGCGGCGGCGCTCGCGGGCAAGGCCTGGGGACACACGCGCCTCTTCGGCGGCAAGAAGACGCTGGAGGGCAGCCTCGCGGGCTTCGCCGCGGGCCTGGCGTGCGCGCTCGCCGCGGGCGTGCCGCCCGGCCCGGCCGCCGCCTGCGCGCTGGCCGTCTCCCTCGTCGAGCTGCTCCCCACCACGGGCTGGTTCAACGACAACCTCACCATGCCCGCCGCCAGCGCGCTCGTCCTGCGGCTCCTCCTGCCGTGAAGCGGCGCCTGGCCCTCGTCGCGCGCCGCGTCGAGGGGCTCTCGGGCGCCTCGCGCATGATCGTGGAGCACGCGCGCCGCTTCGTCGCCGCGGGTTGGGAGGTGCACGTCTTCGCGGGGCGCCTCGACGCGCCGGCCGTGACCGGCGCGGGCGCGACGCCGAACCTGGTGTTGTCCTGGCCGTGGGGCTCGTGGCTCAAGCGCGTCTCCTTCGCGCGGATGGCGGCGCGCGGCGCGCGCGGGTTCGACCTCGTGCACGGGCACGGCGACCTCTTCGACCAGGACGTCCTCAGCCTCCACAACTGCGTGCACGCCGCGCACGAGGCCGTGCGCGGGACGCCGCTGCCCGACTCCGACGCCACGGGCCGGCTGCACTCCCGGCAGCTGCGCGAGCGCCGCTTCCGCGTCCTCGTCGCCAACTCGCGCCTCATGAAGGACGACGCGACGCGCCGCTTCGGCGTTCCGCCGGAGAGCGTGGAGGTCGTCTACCCGGGCTTCGACCCGTCGCGCTTCACCCCGGCCGACCGCGAGCGCCTGGGCGCGCCCATGCGCGCCGAGCTCGGCGTCACGCCCGGGGAGACCTTGGTCGGCCTTGTCACCTCCGGGGACTTCGAGAAGCGCGGCCTGCCGGCCTTCCTGCGCGCCTTCGCGCTGGCCGCGCGGACGCGCCCGGGCCTGCGCGCCCTCGTCGTGGGAAAGGAGACGCGACCGGGCCCCTACAAGGCGCTCGCGGCCGGACTCGGCGTCGCCGAACGCGTCATCTGGCGCGAACCCAGCGCCGGCGTCGAGCGCTTCTACCACGCGTTGGACCTCTACGCCCATCCCGCGCGTTGGGAGGAGTTCGGCATGAGCGTGCTCGAGGCGTTGGCCTGCGGCCTGCCCGTGGTGACCGGCTCGAAGGTCGGCGCCGCCGAGTTGATGACGGGGGGGCTGTCCGCGGGCGTGCTCGCCGACCCCGCCCCCGAGCCGCTGGCCGCGGCCTTCGGCGCGCTGGCCGACGACGCGGACCGTCGCCGCGCCCTCGGCGCGCTCGGCCCCGCCGCCGCCGCGCCCTGCGCCTGGGACGCCTCCGCCGCCCGCCTGCTCGCGCTCTACGAGCGCCTCCTGCCGCCGCGCTGAGCGGCGAGCTTTCATGCGCAAGCAGCAATACTGTTATTCATAATAATCAAACCTAACAAAAAATATTAGATTGCGATTTGCCGTGTCGTTGAGCCGGGGGACAGGCGCCCGGCTTAACTGGTAGAATCGGGCATCGTGTCCGAGCATAGGCGAACGGCCTTGGAGGCGCTGCGGCGCGCGCTCCGGTTGCTGGCGCTGGCGGGGAGGACCCTCCTGCGCGGCTTCGGGTGGACCTTCGTCGTGCTCGTGGCGCTCGCCGCGGGGCTCGGGCTCTACGCCCAGCGTTTCCTCAGTCCCGAGAAGGCGCGCGTCATCATCATCGAGCAGCTCCAGGGCCTGCTCAACCGCGAGGTCCAGCTCGAGCGGGTCGTGCTGGCGCCTCGGGGCATCAAGCTGCGCGGCCTGCGCGTGCGCTCGCGCCTGACGGGGGCCGAGGACCTCCTGGTCTGCGACACCCTGCTGGCGACCATCAAGCTCAAGCCGCTGCTCCAGCGCCGCGTCGAGCTGGACACTCTGCGCCTGGAGTCGCCGCGCATCTCGATGATCCGCACCGAGACCGGCGAGTGGGCCATCGCCGACCTGTTCACCTCCACGGCCGCCGCGCGTCGCAGCGCGCTCCCCTTCGACCTCGCCGCGGTCGAGACGCGCGTGGAGAACGGCGTGCTGCGCGTGGACGACCGGCTGCGAAAGCGCAAGGTCGTGCTCGACGGCCTCACCGCGCGCGTGGACGACTTCGCGCTCGCCAAGCCCTTCCCGGTCTCGGCGTCTTTCGCCACGACGGTCACCTTCGGCACGCGCACGGTGACCGCGCGCGCCGAGGCGGACGGTTCCCTCGACCTGGCGGGATTGAACTGGTCGAGCGCGACCGCGCGCGCCGACGCGTTCTCCGCCGTGGTGGACGGCACCAGCTTCTCCGGCGAGGTGGAGGCGAAGGGCTTCGTCGGCCCGTTGGTGACCTTCGAGGCCTCGGTGCCCGCGTTCGGGCCGGAGCAGTGGAAGCGGCATTTCGACCGCGCCTGGCCGCTGTCCCTGCCCGCCGGGCGGGTCGCGGGCGTCCTGCGCGTGCCCGCGCTCGGCCGCGTCGAGGTCGAGCGCCTGGAGACGCGCGTCGCCGGGGGGAGGGTGGTCGCCGAGGGCTCGGTCCTGTTCGTCTCGACGCCCACGCTGCGCGCCTCGGTGCGCGTCGAGGACCTGGACCTCGCCCAGGCCGGGACCTGGTCCCCTTCGTGGGCCAAACGCTCCCTCATGGGCCGCCTCACCGGCCGCGTCTCTCTGGCCGGTTGGCCCGGACGCCTGCAGGCCGAAGGCGGGGAGGTCGCGCTCAAGGGCTTCGGCGGCGTGTTCACGCGCCATCGGGTGGACGGCCTCGACGGGTACGGCTGGGCCGCCGACGAGTTCGCCGTGGCGCACGCGACCGTGAGCGCCGGGCGCCTGTCCTCCTTCGACAACGTGTTCGACGAGTTGTCGGGTTCGGCGTCCCTGCGCAAGCAGAACCTCGTGCTCGAGCGCCTCCGCACGAAGTGGGGCGGCTCCACCCTGAACCTCAAGGCCCGCGTCGAGCGCGTCTCCGACCCCAAGGAGGTCGCGGTGTCCGGCACCCTCGACAAGCTCGCCTGGGACGACGCTCAGCGCTTCGTGACCGCCTTCCGGGCCTCTCTCTCCACGAGGCCCGCCGTGCCCGAGGCGGACCGGACCTGGGTGCGCGTCTTCAAATACGCCATCCCCAAACGCTTCCCCGACACCGTCGGGCACGTGCGCATCGGCGAGGTCCATCAAGCCAACTTCTGGTGCAAGGACGTGGACCTGCTGTGGACCCTGCGCGGGGTCACCCCCGACCTTCACGGCGTCAACGGCGAGGCGCGCCTGAGGCTGGGCACGGGCCGCGTGGCGGACATCCCCGCGGTCCAGGACGCGCACAAGTTCCTCAAAGTCATCTTCCTGCCCTTCATCTTCATGCACAAGATGAACAACCTGGCCGTGCTCAGCGCGGCGACCGCCTATCCCAAGACGCTCGATTTCCGGGCCATCGAGGGCGAATACGCCGTCTCGCGCGGCGTGGCGTCCACGCGCTACTTCACGGTGGACAGCGGCCAGCTCGTCGCCTACGCCGAGGGCGACGCCGATTTCGGCCGCGAGAAGGTGGACATGAACATCCTCACGCGCCTCACCGGCTACCGAGGCGCCGGCCTGCCCGAGTGGTGGACCGACGAGCAGGGCCGCGTGGCCATCGGCTTCCGCGTGAAGAACGACCTCAACTCGCCGGAGCTGGAGCCGCGCTTCAGCAAGATCGGCTCCGACGAGATCGAGAAGAAGGTCTCCGAAGGACGGGCCCGGGCCAAGAAGCGGTTCGAGGCCCTGGAGAAGCTCAAGACGCTGTAGAAGGGGGGACGCGATGACGACGCCGGGAAAGATGGACGTGTTGGGGCTGCTGCAGGAGCATGGCGCCGTGGTGAGCGGGCACTTCCGTCTCGCCTCGGGCCTGCACACGCCGACTTATCTCCAGACCGCCCTCGTGCTGCAGTACCCGCACGTGGCGCAGAAGGTCGCCAAGACCCTCGCCGCCAAGTTCAGCGCGCCGGTGGACGTGGTCATCTCCACGGGCATGAGCTCGGTCGTGCTCGGCCAGGAGGTCGCGCGCGCCAAGAAGTGCCGCGCCATCTTCACCGAGCGGGCCCAGGGCGCGATGGCCTTCCGCCGGGACTTCACGCTGGCGCGCGGCGAGCGGGCGCTCGTCGTGGTGGACGTTCTCACCACCGGCCGCTCCAACGGCGAGGTCGTGGCGCTCGCGCGGGCCTACGGCGCGCGCGTCGTCGGCGTCGGCGCGATGGTGGACCGGTCCCAGGAGGCGTTGTGCCTCGGCGTGCCCGTGCGCTCCCTCATCGGCTATCCGCTGCACGCCGCGCCGCCCGAGGCGTGCCCGCAGTGCGCCGCCGGCGTCCCGCTGACCGGCGCCGCCCGTCCCGAGGCCGAGTGAGGCGACCGTGACGCCGCCGCCGGCCCGCACCTCGCTGCGCGCGCTCCTGCTCTGCCAGGCCGTGCTCGTGGGCGGGCTGACCCTGTCGTTCCCGTTCATGACGCTCTACCTCCACCAGGAGCGCGGGCTGCCCATGGGCTTCGTCGGCCTGGTCATCAGCGCCTCGCTGCTGGCCACGGCCGCGGGCCAGGGCGTCGGCGGGGAATTGTCGGATTCGTGGGGCTGCAAACGCGTGATGGCCGCCGGCGTGGCGGGGAGAGCGGCGTTCACCGCGCTCCTGGCCGTGGCCATCGCGCGGGACTGGACGCTCGCCGCGCTGGCCGGGGCGCACTTGCTCGCCGCCTTCATGGGCAACCTGTACGACCCGGCGGTCAAATCCTGGATCGCGCAGGAGCACCCGGCCGAGGACCGCGCGCGGGCCTACGGCCTTCTGCGCATGGCGGCCAACGCGGCCTGGGCCGTGGGCCCGGCCCTCGGCGGCTTCATGGCGGGCCGTTCCTACGCGCTGATGTTCGGCACGACCGCCGCGGTGTGCGCGTTGGCGCTCGTGCTGCTCTTGTGGGCGGTGCCGCCGTCGCCGCCGGCGCAGGACCGCGAGGGTTTCGATCTGGTCGCCCTGCTCGCCGTCGCGCGCGACGGACGCTACCTGCGCTACTGCCTGCTCACCGTGGCCCTCGGCCTGATGACCGCCCAACTCGTGGCGCCGCTGTCGGTGCACGCCGTCGAACACGGGGGCTTGAGCGAGACCCAGCTCGGGGTGCTGTTCACGGTCAACGGGGCGCTGGTCGTGCTGCTGCAGACCGGGGCCAACGCGGCCATCGCCGGTAGCCGCCTGACCGCGGCTGCCGCCGTCGCCTGCCTGTTCTACGCCGCGGGTTGGCCCTTCATCGGTTTCGCCGCGGGCCTGCCCGCGCTCGCCGCCGGCATGGCCGTCGTCACCGTGGGCGAGGTGCTGCTCTCGCCGACGAGCAGCGCGCTGGCCGCCAACATGGCGCCGGCGCGCAACCGCGGCCGCTACCTGGGGTTCCACGGTCTCTCGTACCAGCTCGGGCACGCTCTGGGGCCGCTGCTGGGCGGCCTGGGCGCCGAGCACCTCAGCGGGCGCTGGGCGCCCGCGCCCTGGGTCGCCGCGGGCGCGATGGCGGGGGCGTGCGGCTGGGGCTTCCATCTGCTGGGCCGCGGCCTCAGCCGCGACGAACAAGGTCTCAGCCGCGACAAGGAGAGCATCACATGATCGAGCGTTATTCCCGGCCCGCGATGGCCGCCATCTGGTCGGACGACAACCGCATGCGCGTCATGCTGCGCGTGGAGGAGGCCTACCTCGAGGTGCTGGCCAAGGAGAAATCCATCCCCGCCTCGGAGCTCAAGGCCTTCAAGCGCCTCATCGAGAAGTCCATGGTCGAGGCCGCGCGCCGCAAGGAGAACACCGCGGGTCATGAGGTCATCGGCATGATCTCCGCCGTCGCCGGGGAGCTCAAGAGCAAGGCGCCCAAGGTGGACCGCTATCTCCACTACGGCCTGACCTCCTCCGACGTGCTCGATACCGCGCTCGCTGTTCAGCTGCGCGACTCGGCCGACCTGCTCATCGCGGGCTGGGAGGAGGCCTGCCGGCGCCTCAAGGCGTTGGCGCGCAAGCATGAGAAGACCGTCATGGTCGGCCGCACGCACGGCGTGCACGCCGAGCCCATCACCTTCGGGCACAAGGCCGCGGGCTGGCACGCCGAGGCCCAGCGCTGCCTGCGCCGCATGCGCCAGGCGCGCGACCTGGCCGCCTATGGGAAGATCTCCGGCGCGGTCGGCGGCTTCACCCACGCCGGGCCCGAGGTCGAGGCGGAGGTCCTCGACGCCCTCGGGCTGCGCCCCGAGCCCGTTTCCACGCAGGTCGTGCCCCGCGACCGCGTCGCGGAGTACTTCACGGCCCTCGCCTTGTCGGCGGCGTGCATCGAACGCGTCGCCCTCGAGATCCGCCACCTCCAGAAGACCGAGACCCTCGAGGTCGAGGAGCCGTTCTCCGAGGGGCAGAAGGGCTCCTCGGCCATGCCGCACAAACGCAACCCCATCCTGTGCGAGAACCTCTGCGGCCTGGCGCGCCTCATCCGCTCCCAGTTGCCGGTCGTGTTCGAGAACTGCGCCCTCTGGCACGAGCGGGACATCTCGCACTCGTCCAACGAGCGCGTCGTGCTGCCGGACGCTCACATCGCGCTCGACTTCATGCTCCACCGCTTCTGCGGCGTCATCGACGGCCTGCAGGTGTATCCCGAGCGCATGAAGGCGAACCTGGAGTCCTCCAAGGGGCTCGTCTTCTCGCAGAAGGTCCTTCTCAAGCTCATCGACGCCGGTCTGGGCCGGCTCGAGGCCTACGAGATCGTCCAGCGGAACGCGATGAAGACCTGGAAAGGCGCCGGCCCCTTCAAGGCCGTGCTCGCCGCCGACCCCGAGGTCAAGCGCCGGCTCTCGACCAAGGAGCTCGACGCCTGCTTCGACCTGGCCGGCTACGCCGCGCATTCGCGCGAGATCCTCAAGCGGGGGGGCTGTCTCTGAGCGGGACCATCGCCCTCCTGACCGACTTCGGCCATCAGGACCCCTTCGTCGGGGTGATGAAGGCCGTCATCTGGTCGCGCGCGCCGCGGGCCCGCGTCGTGGACCTGTGCCACGGCATCCCGCCGGGAGACGCGCGCGCCGGGGCGCTCGCGCTCAGGTCGTCCGTGCCGTATTTCCCCGCGAAGACGCTGTTCGTGTGCGTCGTGGACCCCGGCGTGGGCTCGCGCCGCCGCGTCCTGTGGGCGCGCACGAAGAGACATTCGTTTTTGGCCCCGGACAACGGGCTTCTGTCGTGGCTCCCGGACCCCGTCCTCGAGCGCCGGGCCGTGACGGACGCCTCCTTGTTCCTCGAGCCGCTAAGCGGGACCTTCCACGGGCGCGACCTGTTCGCTCCCGTCGCCGCCGCCCTCCTGAACCGCCGTCCGCCGTCGAGCCTCGGC
The DNA here is from genome assembly GCA_033875325.1 of Elusimicrobiota bacterium. Classification (GTDB taxonomy): domain Bacteria; phylum Elusimicrobiota; class Elusimicrobia; order UBA1565; family UBA9628; genus GWA2-66-18. The sequence goes on from JANRKA010000071.1 coordinate 29,146, forward strand.
CCGAGGGTGGACGCCGCCGTCGAGATCGCGTGGCCCGAGAACGAGATACTCGCCTTCGACCGCTTCGGCAACGCGGTCACGAGCATCCCCTCGAAGACGGCGGGCGGACGCGTCGTTTACAAGCGGCGCGACCTCGGCCCGTTGCGCACCCACTACGCCGCCGTGCCCTCCGGCAAGCCGCTCGCCGTGGCCGGTTCCTCCCATCTCGTCGAGCTGTCCGTGCGGGACGGTGACTTCCGTACCCGCTTCCGCGCCTCCATAGGAGACCCCGTCCATGTCCGATAACGCCGCCGTGCCCGAGACCGTCCACCGCGTCATCCTCAAGCCGGGCCAGGAGGACCGCATCCTGGCCGGCCATCTTTGGGTGTTCTCCAACGAGGTCCGCGAGGTGGCCGGCGCGGCCAAACCCGAGCCCGGCGACCTCGCCGTGGTCGCCACCGCGGGCGGGCGCGAGCTGGGGCTCGCGTTCTACAACCCGAAGAGCCTCATCGCGGCGCGCCTGCTCACGCGCAGCCCCGCCGAGCCCATCGACGCGGACTTCTTCCGGCGGCGCCTGGCCGACGCGATGGCCCATCGCGAGGCCGCTTATCCGGGCGAGAACGCCTACCGCCTGTGCTTCGGCGAGTCCGACGGGCTCCCCGGGCTCGTGGTGGACCGCTACGGCTCCATCCTCGTGCTCCAGGTGTTGTCGGCGGGCATCGAGCGGCGCCTGCCGCTCGTGCAGGCCGCGCTCGAGGAGCTGCTGGCTCCCAAGGGCATCTACCTCAAGAACGACCACCGGGTGCGCGCGCTCGAGGGCCTGCCGCTCGAGTGCAAGACCTTGATGGGCGCCATCCCGGAGAAGGTCGCCATCGTCGAGGGCGGCATGCGTTTCGCCTCGCCCGTGGGCGAGGGTCAGAAGACCGGCCACTACTTCGACCAGCGCGACAACCGCGCCTTCCTGCGGCCGTATTTCGCGGGGCGTTCGGTGCTGGACCTGTACTGCTACACCGGCGGCTTCGCCGTGCACGCGGCCAAGGGCGGGGCCAAAAGCGTCTACGCGCTCGACAGCTCGGGCCCGGCGGTGGCCCTGGCGCGCGAGAACGCCAAGCTCAACGGCGTGGAAGGCGCGGTGTCGGTGGATGAAGGCGACGCCGAGCAGGCGTTGGAGTCCTTCGCGCGCCTGGAGCAGCCGTTCAAGCCCGATTTCATCCTGCTCGATCCGCCGAGTCTCGTGCCGGCGCGCAAACACCTGCCCAAGGCCATCCGCCTCTACGCCAAGCTCAACGCGCTGGCCATGAAGGCCCTGCCGCGCGGCGGCCTGCTCGCGACCGCGACCTGCTCGCACCACGTCTCGCGGGAGGCCTTCGTGGACATGCTGCGCCAGGCGCAGGCCAAGGCCCAGCGCCCGGCCACCTTGCTCGCCTTGCGCGGGCAGGCCGCCGACCACCCCGTCCTCCTGGCGATGCCGGAGACCGAATACCTGCACTTCGCCTTGCTGCGCATGGACTGACCCCGGACCGTCCTATTAATGGAAGAAGACAAGTCCAAGACCTTCTCTCCGTCCAAGCTCTCCACCTACCAGAACTGCCCCAAGAAGTACCAGTTCCGGTACGTGGACCGCATCTCGCGCAAGCGCAAGACGCCCGAGACCGTGGTCGGCGTCGCGGTGCACGCGGCGTTCGAGGAGCTGCACGGCCTGGTCAACGGCGGGAAGGTCCCGACCTTGGCCGAGACCCAGGCGACCTTCGAGGCGGAGTTGGCCAAGGAATGGGACGACACGGTCAAGCTCCGCGACGAGCGCTTCACCAAGGACGACTGGCGGCGCGTCGGGCTCGACTGCGTCAAGAACTACTACGACGCCGGTTTCCCCTTCGACCGGGACAAAACCGTCGCCGTGGAGAAACGCGTGGGTTTCCCCATCGACACGGAGGAGGGGGAGTACCGCATCGAGGGCTTCGTGGACCGGCTCGTGCTGGCCAAGGACGGCGCCTTCGAGATCCACGACTACAAAACCGCCAAGACCTTGCCCACGCAGGCCGACATGGACGAGGACTGGCAGCTCGCCCTCTATGAGCTGGCCATCCGGCACGATTGGCCCGACACCAAGGAGGTGCGCCTGCGCTGGCACTTCGTGCGCCACGGCAAGGTCATCACCTCCGTGCGCGACGCGGCCGCGCGCGAGAAGCTGCGCGCCGACGCGGCGGCCCTCATCGCGGCCATCAAGCGCGACCACGATTTCAAGCCGGTCGTCACGGCGCTGTGCGACTGGTGCGAATACAAGGACCTATGCCCGGAGTTCGCCCACCCGGAGAAGGTCGCGGCCCTGCCGTCGGAGGAGCGCCGCAAGGACGACGGAGTGAAGCTGGCCGACGCGTTCGCGGAGATCGAGGGCCGGCGCAAGAAGCTCAACGGCGAGCTCAAGGCCGCCGGCATCGAGAAGGAGCGCCTGGAGAAGCGGCTGGCGGCGTGGGCCGAGGAGCACGGCGTCGTCACGGTCGCGGGCACCGACGCGGAGGTGCACCTCACGCTGAAGGACGAGGTCGAGCTGCCCACGAAGTCGCGCGAGCCGGAGCGGCACGACGAATTGGAGAAGGCGGCGCGCGCCCTGCCGCTGTGGGACGCCGTCGCGAAGCTCGACGGGCACGCCCTCGTGGAGGGCGTCAAGGCCAAGCGTTGGGCGGGCGACCTGCTGACGGCGGCCGAGGCGCTCCTGGAGCGCTACGGCAGGCGCGTCGTCAAGACGACGGCGCGGTTGCGCCGCCGCAAGGACGCCGACGAGGAGTAATCCCCGCCGTCAGTCGTAGCCGCCGCTGGACCCGTTGGAGCCGATGTTGAGCTGGGCCGCCAGGCTCGACCAGTCCATCTTGATGCGGTCGTGCTGGGCTTCCAGCTCGTGCCATCCCCGGTCGAACTCGACCGGCCGCTCCTTCCCGTGTTTGCGGCCCGTTCCCTTCTTCACGCGTGTCGGCGCTGTTTTCTTCATGGGGGCCTCTTCTCGCAGTATAGCCCCGACCCTCTTTTTCGTCAACGGGAAAGTGCCCCGGAGGACCCATAAAAAAAGTGGGCCGGACCCATGTTTTTTATGGGCCCAATGGCCCCGCCTCATGCTAGAATCCGAGCGTCGTCACATGGCCGTCACATCGGGCACGAGAGGATGAAATGAAGAAAGGTTTGATCGTCGCGGTCTTGTCGGTCCTGGTCGCGTCGTCCGCGTCCGCCGCCGGCAAGCGCTACCTCGTCGGTTTCCGCGAGGGCGTCACGCCCCAGCAGCGCGCCGCCGCTCTCGAGCGCCTCGGCGCCCGCCAGTCCGACGACCTGCCCGAGATCGCCGCTCTCGTCGCCGAGCTCGACGAGACGCGCACCTCCTTCCTGGCCTTCGAGGCGCAGGCCGCCGCCAACCCCGACGTCCTCGAGGTTCAGGAGGACGTGTACCGCCGCTGGCTGTTCACCCCGTCCTTCCAGACCCTGCCGTTCACCGGCCCGGAGGCCGCGCTGCCCGAGCTCGGCCGCTTCGCGCCGTCGACCGCGCGCCCGCAGACCGTGCTGCCGCCCGGCGTGGACGCCGCGGAGATTCCGTGGGGCATCAGCCGCGTCAACGCGCCCGCCGCCTGGGCTCGCAGCCAGGGCGAAGGCGTGAAGGTCGCCATCATCGACACCGGCATCGACTGCTCCCACCCCGACCTGCGCGCCAACTGCGCGGGCGGCTACAACGCCGTGGGCTCCGGCGCGCCGACCGACGACAATGGCCACGGCTCGCACGTCGCGGGCACCGTGGCGGGCGTGCTCGACGGCCGCGGCGTGGCCGGCGTGGCGCCGCGCGCCAGGCTCTACGCGGTGAAGGTCCTCGACAAGGACGGCGCGGGCGGCCTGGTCTCCATCATCAAAGGCCTCATCTGGGCCGGCCGCAACCGCATGGACGTCGCCAACATGAGCCTCGGCGCGCCCATGGGCACCATCTTCATGCGCGGCGCCCTGATGTACGCCGCGTCCAACGGCGTGGCGGTCATCGCGGCGGCGGGCAACGACGGCGGGGCGGTCAACTATCCCGCGGCCTACCCCGAGGCCATCGCCGTGTCCGCGCTCGGGCCCGACGAGAAGCTCGCGTCGTTCTCCAGCCGCGGCCGCCAGGTCGCGTTCACCGCCCCGGGCGTGGACGTGCGCTCCTCCCTGCCGGGCGGCTCGTGGGCGGAGTTCGACGGCACCTCGATGGCGACCCCGCACGTGACGGGCCTGGCCGCCCTCGCGGTCTCCCGCGGCGCCCACGGGGAGGACGCGGTGCGGCGCGCGCTGAACGCCGCGGCCGTGCCCGTCGCCGGCCTGCGGCCGCACGAGCAGGGCGCCGGCGTCGTGGACGCGGCTCGCCTCGTCCGGTAGGCCTACGCGCCCTCTGGGGCGAAGGACCTATGGCATAGGTCCTTGGACCTATACGCATCTAGGCCCAATGCCCCATGGTGAAACTAGGTCTTTCAGTTAAAACCTGGTAGGTCTTCGGTGAAAGACCGGTAAGACGCAAGGGGAGGACGAAAGAGATGAAGACGATGATCGCGCTGGTCGCCGCGGCCCTGCTGGCCGCGCCCGCCGGCGCCGAGACGGGGACGGCGAGCGGCACGGAGAAGTGGATCGTGACCTTCCGTCCCACGGTCAAGCGCGCCGGCCGCGACCGCGCCCTGTCCGCGCTGGACATGCGCGCCTCCCGGCACATCGCCACGGACGGCGACTCGGAGAACGAGTTCTCGGCCGCGGTGGTCGAGCTGCCGCGCGGCGCCCAGCCCTCGGCCGACTCCCTGTCGGGCGAGCTCGCCGGCCAGGTCGTCTCCATCGAGCGCGACGTGAAGCTCAAGTGGATCGAGTCGGCCGCGGTCTCCTTCCAGGCCGCGCCCCTTCCTTCCATGGCCGCGGTCATGGAGTCGGTCGGGCGCTTCCAGCCCTCCCGCGGCGGCGGCGCGCCCCGCGCCGGCCTGGCGGCCCTCGCCGTGCGCCCCGAGCTGACCTGGGGCGTGCAGCGCCTGCGGGCGCCCGCGGCCTGGCAGAACACGATGGGCCGCGGCGTGCGCGTGGCCATCATCGACACCGGCATCGACACCTCCCACCCCGACCTGGTCGGGCAGGTGGACGGCGGCTACTCGGCCATCACCAAGAGCGAGGCGCCGACGGCCTATCAGGACGACAACGGCCACGGCACCCACGTCGCCGGCACCGTCGCGGCCAAGCGCAACGACCAGGGCGTGGTCGGCGTGGCGCCCGAGGCGCGCCTCTACGCGGTGAAGGTGCTCGACGCGGACGGCTCCGGCAACCTGTCGGACGTCATCGACGGCATCGTCTGGGCCGCCACCAACGACATGCAGGTCGCCAACATGTCGCTGGGCGCGCCCTTCGGTTCCGAGACCATGCGCCGCGCCCTGCGCTTCGCGACCGGCCGCGGGACCATCGTGGTCGCCGCGGCGGGCAACTCGGGCGGCTCCGTGGGCTACCCCGGCGCGTACCCCGAGGCCATCGCGGTCTCGGCCGCCGACGCCGAGGACAAGCTCGCCGCCTTCTCCAGCCGCGGCCCGGAAGTGGACTTCATCGCCCCGGGCGTGGACGTCGTCTCCAGCAAGATGGGCGGCGGTTTCGCCTCCTTCTCCGGCACCTCGATGGCGGCCCCGCACGTGGCCGGCGTCGTGGCGCTGTCGGTGGCCCAGGGTTGGACCGGCCTCAACGGGCCGGACGGCGTGTTGGCCCAGCTGCGCCGGGCGTCCCGCCCGGTGGCCGAGCTGACCGCCGAGCAGCAGGGCGCCGGCATGATCGACGCGGGCCGGCTCACCCGCTAGTCGGGCGCGCCGTCCGAAGGCCCCGGCCGACTCCCCTCGGCCGGGGCCGCTTTTTTGTACCTTAGCCCCATGGCCGCGCTCGACACGCTGTTCATCCTCAACCCCGCGGCCGGGCATGGGCGGGCGGGGGGGCGTTGGCGCGACGCCTACGAACGCGTGAAGGGCCGCGCGGGGGCGCACCGCGTCGTGGAGACGGAGCGTCCCGGGCACGGCCGCGAGCTGGCCCGGGCCGCGTTCGAGGACGGCGCGCGCCTCGTGGTCGCGGTCGGGGGCGACGGGACCGTCGGCGAGGTCGTGGACGGGCTGCTCGCCGCCTCGGCCGGCGCGCGCGCCAACGCGGCCATGGCCACTTTCCCGGCCGGCTCCGGCTGCGACTTCGCGGGTCACGCGCGCATCCCGCGCGACCCGGCGGCCTGGGCCGACGCCTTCGCCTCGGGCACGGTCAAGCGCCTGGACGCCGGACGCGCGACCTTCCGAGTCGGCGGCGTCGAGCGCGTGCGCCACTTCCTCAACATGGCCGCCGCCGGCCTGCCCGGCGACGTCGCCTTGGCCGTGGAGAAACGCGGCAAACCGCTGGGCGGGACCTTGACCTACCTGTTGGAGGGCGCGCTCGCCGCGACGCTCTCGCGCGCCCGCCGCATGCGTCTGACGCTCGACGGCAAACCCGAGGAAGGCGACTTCCACCTCTTCACCGCGGCCAACACCAGCACCTTCGGCGGGGGCATGAAGGTCGCTCCCGACGCCGACACGGCCGACGGCCTGCTCGACATCGTGACCATCGGCGCCATGTCCAACGCGTCCCTGCTCGCGCTGCTGCCGAAGGCGCATTCCGGAGGCCACGTCGGCAAGCCGGGCGTCTCCATCCGCCGCGCGCGGCGCGTGGAGCTGTCCGGACCCGAGCGTTTGCCGCTCAACATCGACGGCGACGCCGAGGGCGAGGCGCCCGCCGTGTTCGAGGCCCTGCCCGGCGTCCTGCCCTTCCGTTATTAAGCTGGGGGACAGGCACCCAGCTTAACAGACCTGTCCCACAACTTAAGGGGACTGTCCCCGTAAGCTGGGTGCCTGTCCCCTAGCTTACTTGGGGAGGTCGGCGGGTTTGGAGTCGTAGGGGCCGTCGAAGGCGATGAGGAACTCCGCGCCGCCCCAGCCGCCGGTGGACAGGGAAAAGGCGGTCCCCGCCGGGATGAGGGCGTAGTCGCCGGCCTTCAGCGTCTCGGCGCGCGTCCCGAAGTCCAAGGTGAGCTTGCCTTTGAGGACGAGGAAGGTCTCGTGGCGGGAGTGGGTGTGCGGGGGGATGTGATACCCCTTGGGCACGCGCACCAGGGCCTGGACGGCGTGTGTCGCGGGGTCCTCCCAGACCAAGTGGTACTCCGCGCCGGGCGGCAGGGACCCGGAAGCCGCGAAACGCTGCTCGCCCGAGCGGCGCACCACGGGGCCCGCGGCGGCGCCGTCGGCGGGCGCGGACTGGGCCGCGGCGAGGGCCGCGTGAAGGGCGACGGCGACGACGAAGAGGGCGCGCCGCATCAAAATGGTGGCGGGGGACAGGATCGAACTGTCGACACCCGGTTTTTCAGACTGGACTACATTTGGGAATGGTCGGACGAAAAAACATCTGTTTTTCCGTCGCTTTTCGATACTCAAAACGGTCAAAAACGACCACTTCCAACGAATTTTTGTCGAGATGTGTGTCGAGATGAGCCCTTTTTCAGGGCCCATCCCGACATCACGCGACGGCTTTCAAAGATGGTGGCGAGGGCCAGGATTGAACTGGCGACACCCGGTTTTTCAGCGTTTTGTTACCGCTCCACGCGGAGCAGGGCCGACCTTCCGACCTCTTCACGTTACCGTGAAGACCAGACTATATCTTCCGCTTCGAGAGCGGTTAGGCGTGTAGTCGTTACGGGTTCCCCGAGGTTTACGCTCCTCGAGGCCTTCCCTCGGTATTGTCCTCCCAGCTCTCGCCGGGGTGGGAGTTCCACCGATATAGCCTAATGCAATTCCCGCCGTCGCCGGCGGGAGGGGCCGATTTGTTGACCGGTGCTCTACCACTGAGCTACCTCGCCACGGACTTACTTGGTAGAACAACGAGATTATGCCACATTCCCGGCTAGGTGGCAATGTAGACGAGATTCTGCGGGCGCGAGCTTAGGCGGCTAACACGCGAAGGAGGCTGCCGTCCTCGGCGACATGCAGCAGCTTGTTCGGTTGGGCGTGGGCCTTGAGCGGGATATCGAGCAGCTTTTCGAACTCCCACTTGTTCAGCGCTTCCACGACCGCCGCGTCGAGCCCGAACTCGAGACTGAGGGGGTGGTGGGGCTCCCATTCGGGCCGGCGCTCCGGCTTGCCAGGCGCCTCCAATCGGAGCGGGCCAATCTGTTTGATCAAGTCCGCCGTCTCGCCGTATTCGTCCCGCAGGAACGTCCTTCCTTCGTGCTGGATCTCGCCCTGAAACTTCGGCATCTTTTCCACGACAGGCCCCGGAATCCATTTCTTGGTTCGGACGATCTCGGAGCTTCTGCGCTCGATGGCGCTGGCGAGAGTCGCCATGCCCGCAAGGGCTGCCGCGCTTCGGTAATGCCGCGCGAGCTGTAGATAGCGTTCCTCAGTCGACGGCGGCTTCAGGTCCTCGTCCCCCGGGGGATCGAAGATGAAGAGCTCGACCGGCGGCCCATCGTTCGGCAGAGAGGAAATCACGCCGTACTTGTAGTTGGCGACATGCGCGGCCTTCTTGGCAGCGAGGTCTTTGGAGGCGCCGCGCACCTGCGAGCGTCTGCTCCGTCCCCGCGCCTCATAGACGGCGGTGAAGCCTCGTGAAACCACGCGGAAGTCGCATCGCTTGCTCGTGGTGGTAATTCGGGTGATCTCCGCGAGCTTGACCGAGAGAGCCTTGCACATCGTCAAGGTCGCCAGCCCGACGCCGAGCACCTGGGAGACCGCCCCCGTCCACTCGTGATCGCCAGACGCTCTCAGATGCAGGGCCTCCGTGCCCGCGTCTCGATACATGGTTCCAGCGAGGTCATCGAAGGCCCGGACTATTCGCCGGGCGGGCCCGCAGTCGCGGATGAGATAATGAACGGAGGCGTAGTGGATCAGGGCGATGGGGCGAATCGTGATTCCGGTTCGCACAAGATTCCTGAGCACTCCACTGTGCGGGTAGCTGTTCGTGGCACAGGAGCCATCGCCGTCTCGCACGGGAATAGAACATTCCGCGAATAGGTCCCTGATGAAGCCGGGAATGCCTGAGTACAGCATCTACCGCGCTTCGAGCCGCCAACGTGCCTCGCGTTTGCCGAGGCTCCGCACCGCGATCAGCGCCGCGCGGTTCTTGTCGCGAGGCCTGGAGCGGCCGCCTTCCCAGGCCGAAACCGCTCCCGCGCTCGCTCCCACCAGCTTTCCAAAAGCCTCTCGTGAAAGACCCAGGCGGGCACGCTGCGAGCGGATCAAGTGAGGCCCGAGGTGCGCGTTCTTCACCTCTGCTCCCGAGGCGGTGGGGGGCGCAGTCATGCGCGCTCTATAGTCGGTCTGGAGCTTGGCGTTGTCTCGCCGCAGTTGGTCCGTGGTCCGGGACAGCTCCGCGACCTTGTGCTTGAGGGCGATGACATCCTTCCTGAGCTTGGCGTCTGCTTGGCGCGACACTCGGCGGGCCAATCGCTGGATTTCTTCTCTAAGAACCGCACCGATGTTGGGCATGTCGTCCCTCCTAAAACTTCGTCGCGCAAACGAACGCGCCGATTCCGATGAAAAGAAGCACCGCCGCGCTGCATGCGTAATCCGCCGCGGTGTACCAGCACTCCGCCTTGCCCATTTCCGCGAATCGAGCGTCGAGCTCCTTCATCTGATCGTCGGCTGGGTCTTTACGCTCATGTTTGCCGAGCCATCGGCTCCAATGACGCAGGGATTTCGCTTGGTGCTGGCTTCCGAGATAATGCGCGAGCTGCTGGACCAGGCAGGCACAGATAGGGACGAAGAACAGGCGCGCCATTCCTCGCAGCGAGGCTTCTTTCCCCAGCTCGTATAGCGCTCCGGTCGAAAGGCCGATGACCGTTGTCATCAGCGCTAAGCCGACGCCGCGGTAGCGTTCGTGGGCCTGCTCGGCTTTCTCCGATTCGGCTTCGGTATCTAGTGCCATCGTTTCAAGGTTTCAGCTTCAGTCGTTTGATCCGCGGCACGAAGATCTCATGGAAGCGTTCGAGGGAATGGAGCATCCATTCGTACGCCTGGGGCCATGCCGCCCGGTCGAGGAGCTTGCCGTCGAAATGGGTCTGGATCTGGCTTTCCTTCTTCGTGGGGAGCGGCTCCCAGCGTAGAGGAGCGCCGAATTCCTTATCGATCGCCGCCTTCTCCGTCTTCAGCAGCTCGTAGTTCTTCTTGCGATCCGGACCCTTGATCGCGATGTAGACGGCGAGCCGGTTCTGGCTCGCGATGGCGACGTAAAGGAAACCCCCGGTGTTGATCGTCATCCAGCCCTTCGGGCGCGGGACTGGATAGCGTAGTTTGCTGCCGGCTTTCTCCGCGTAGTTGCGGAAGCCGCTCCAGAAGTCGAACTGCAGTTTCGTGACGCCGCCCGCCCCGTTGGTCGACGCGCGCCCCGGCAGCGCCTCGTCCAGGTAAGGCTTCAGGACCTCGATGAAGCGGTGGATGCGTCCGGCGATGAATTCCGGGTCATCGGGCACCGTCTCGTAGAGACAACTCGAAGGATGATCCTCCCAGGAAACTTTGTCGCCGAGGGCCTCCTCGATTTCGCGCCGGTGGGCGGTGAGCAGGGTCTTGAGCGCGCGGTTATGGCGAGGCTGGCAGTTGGTGTGTACCTGGAACGTGCGATCCGCGGGGTCGTAGTAGAGAGAGATACCCTCATAGATGGTCTTCCAGCGCGAGAAGACGCCTTGAACATACTGCTTGCTCCTGTGGAGCCTCCAGCCCTCGCCGGCGGGGCAGTCATCCTTTAACATTCCCTCCACGCCGTCGAGCAGCTTGGAAAAGCGTTCCTTCACGTCCGCAGGCACGTTTGCTGCTTCCCCATCCTCATTCTCGTCGTCTTCCTTTGCGGACTGTGCCGGCCGCGCGGAGTCGTGCAGGGGGTTTATCAGCAGGTATTCATCGTTCGTCGTCGTGACGAAATTTGAGAACTGCAGGACGCGGCAGTCGAATCGAAGGCCGCTGATCTGGGTGATGAAGTCGGAGTCGAAGTCTTCCGCCACTACGACGCCGACCTGTTCGTCGTTGAAGTCTGGTACGTGAGTGACCTTGAAGTGCTCCTTGAAGCGTCGCACGAGGTTGTTGACTTCGCGGTCGAAGGGGATGAGGTTCGCCTTGCGCGCGAGCTCGCCGTCGGACCACCCGCTGATCGCGGTGAGGTAGTCGTTGAGCTGGGCGACGGTATCGCGGGGAGCCCTCCCGCGCTTCAATTCGATCACGACGACGCGGCCGTGCTGGTCGAGAGCGAGCAGATCGATGAACGCGCCGCGATCGGTCTTCACCTGCCGGCCGATGAGGAGGATGTCGTCGCCGAGCAGATGCGGATTGGCGCCGAGCCAGTCCTCGAGGTTCTTCTCCAGGCGCTCGAAGCCGAACTGCCTCTTCTGGATCGGCTGGAACACCCCGGCGTCCGACTTGAACAGCTTCATCGTCATGTTACAAGGATGATACCAAGCACGGTCCAGCGAGTCCACGGCGGGTCGGTCCGCGGGCGCTCCACCCCGTTGGGGTCCTGAACGAAGGAAGTGCTTTTCCCGGCTGCCGACATAACGCAGGTCTTATTTTTCATAACCACCTCCCGCTCAGCCGGCCAGGAGTGAGCGGCGCCGCGCCTGCGGCATAAACGGTCACCCCCGCCGACGATCGGGAAATTCGGCCCAACCCCCGCCGTGCCCCAAATTGCCCGACAGCGCGCTCCGCGCGGCCGCCAGCTCGGCTGCGCCGGGGGCGGTCGCCAGGTGGGGACCCACCATTTATTCCTCATCGCGGCGCCGCTCCTCGGCCGCCTTCGACCCTTCGGGCGTTCGGAGGTGGTTATGAAAAATAAGACCTGCGTGAAAGTCGTAACGGACGGCAAGACGGACACGGCGCCGGTAGCTGGTGAGTCTCTGGCCACGGAAGCCATGAAGCGTTCGAGGGTGCCTCTCTACCGGGTGATGCTCGACCGGACGGGCTCTATCCTCAAGGAGGGGACGGCATTCGTCACGGAGCCGCGAGAGGCTGCGCGGTTGTTCCGTGAGTTCATCGGGGACGCACCGCAGGAGCACTTCTGTCTGATGGTGCTCGACGCGAGAAAGCGGGTCATCGGAATCAACGAGGTCAGCGTAGGGACGCTCTCCGCGTCCTTGGTGCATCCGCGAGAGGTCTTCCGGGCGGCCATCCTGCTCAACGGCGCGGCCGTCGTGGTGGCGCACAACCACCCGAGCGGCGACCCGGCTCCTTCCCCGGAGGACCGCGAGGCGACCCGACGGCTCCAACGCGCGGGAGAAATCCTCGGCATTCCCGTCGCGGACCACATCGTGCTGGGAGAGGGCGAAGGAGCCTCCCTACGCTTCTTCAGCTTCCGCGACGGCGGGTTGCTCTAGGGCGTCCACGCCGCCGCCCTGGGGCGACCCGGGGCGGTCCGTGGGCGCCTTAGCCCAAGGAGAACACCATGAACATGAATGAATGCGTAAGCCGTGAGCGCGAGGCGTTGAAGGAGCGGCGGCGTCTGCTGGTCGAGAAGCTCAAGCCGTTCGGAGTCGTCAGGGTCGAGGTCGATTACGACGGCTGCGGGGACTCGGGCGATATCCAGGAAGTCCGCGCCTTGAAGAAGGGCCCCCGCTCCGACAAGGAGCAGCCCGCGAACCTGGACGGGCAGAGCGTCACAGTCGAGCGCTTCGAGAGCGTCTACAACACCGAGCGCAAGGACTGGGACCGCAAGCCCTACCAGGCCACGGTGACGCTCAAGGAGGCGTTGAGCGACTTCGCGCTGGACTTCCTCTCGTTCCTCGGCATCGACTGGTACAACAACGAGGGCGGCTACGGGACCATCGTCCTGGATGTGGCGGGGGACGAGGCCAAGGCCGAGCACAACTATCGCATCGAGTCCAGCGAGTATTCGGAGCACGCCCTGTGAGCCATACCTACCACCATGCCGTGAGCTCGGCTCGACTGTTCGGCGGCAAGCCCGAGGACTACCAGGCCGTTCATGACTGGTTCGACGAGAGCAAGGCCCACTTGGCCGAAGCCAGGCACCGGGCCAAGCGCCACCACGCGGAAGGCATCTTCGAGGCCGAGCGCGTGTTCGGCAAGACCATCATCAACAGCAACGGGACGAAGGTGCCCGTGCGCTACATCGGCGAGCAGCACGTCAAGGAGGATTGCGGCGGCTTCATCCCGTCCGAGGCCGATTGGTGGCGCTGCATCGTGCGCCAGCCGTGGATGAACCGCGGCTACGAGAGCAAGGACGGCTCCAACGCGCGGGCGGTCCGCGCGTCGGAGCCGTAACGCAAAAGCGGTTCGGGGCCCGTCGGCGAAAACCGACGGGCCCTCTGCTTTGCGGTGGATATTGCCGCGCCCGTGGACGGCGTGGACGAGCAGGTCGCCCACCCCGCCCACCGCCGCTTGGATATCTCTGCCCTGCGGGGCGGATCGGTCCGCGACGCTCCACCCGCGCGAGAGGCCGCGGGGTCCCCGAGATCTCCACAATCTCCACCGCTCGGCGGCGGAGATTTTTTCTTCTTCTCCTTCCACGGCACTTCCCGCTCCGCCGCCTCCCTTCTTCGGTCTGGTCCATTTCGCACCTTCTCTCGGGCCGCAGGAGTGAAGCCCGCCTGCGCTGCGGCATAAACGGTCACCCCTCTCGGCGACTCCCCGGCCGCTCCAGAGCCTTGCTCGTTCCGCTGGCCGGGTCCCTGCCGGGGGACCCACCATTTATTCCTCGCTTCGACGGACTTCCTCGCGACCCTCCACCCTCCGGGCGGGCGGAGGTGCGAAATGGCCCAGACCTACGAGACTCGGCGGCGGAGCGGGAAGCACGAAGGCTCTGACGTGAAAGTCCAGGGACGGAGCCAAGCACCCCGGGAGAAGCACATGAAAACTGGAAAAGCGTTGGGCTTCAAGAAGGGGGACTTCGTCCACACGGGAGCGTTCCCCGGAATCATCATCAGCGACGTGCAGACGTTCGCGCCGTGTTGCGAGGTTTGGGGCTTCGAGCACGAGATGGGCTCGGCCTACGCCGAGGACATGACGCTTCTGACCTGGGAGAACTTCCAGGAACTCGCCAAGCGCTTCGGCTTCGACAGCACCGCCGACTCCAAGACGGCGCAGGAGGCCATCGCCAAGGCGAAGGCGGCGGCTTCGGGGGTTCCCGTAACTGCCTGATTCGACCAGGGGTCCCGAGGGCGACCTCGGGGCCCCGAGCCGGGCCAGGCCCGGGAACTGAAACACATGGAGAAAACAATGAACGAGACGAAAGAGAAGGAAGCCATGAAGGTGCCGGAGCGCGCGCTGTTGAGCATCCCGCTCGACAAGGTCGAAATCGTGGAGAACGTCCGCAGGAACTTCGACGCGGCTGAAATGAAGGAACTCGCGGCGAACATTAAGAAGGTCGGCATCCTGCAGAACATCATCGTCATCCGCAACGGCAAGGGAGCCTACACGCTCTCGGCAGGCGAGCGCCGGGTGCGGGCCGCGCGGATGGCGGGGCTCGTCGAGATTCCCGCGTCCGTGTACGAGGAAGGCGTGGACCCGAAGATGCTCCAGGTGTTCGAGAACCTCCACCGCAAGGACGTGGGGCCCGTCGAGGAGGCGCGGGGCTTCAAGCACCTTCTCGACGAGGGCAAGCACACCATCGAGGGCCTGGCGCAGGCCGTGGACAAGTCGGTGAAGTACGTGACGCGCTCGATTCGGCTCCTCGAACTGCCGAAGGCGGCGGTCAAGGCCGTCGAGGCGGGAACGCTCTCGCCCGAGCACGGCCATCAAATCCTCCGCGCCCCGGAGGACAAGCGCGAGACGTTCGTGACGTTCGCGCTGACGCCCAAGTGGGGCGGCGGGAGCGACGTGCTTCCCACCATCCACGACCTCAAGAACGAAATCGAGCGGCGTTTGGAGAAGGACCTCTCGAAGGCCTGCTTCCCGAAGGACAAGGAGTACGCGGGGGCCATGGCCTGCTCGCTCTGCCCGTTCAACACGGGCAACCAGGACGTGCTGTTCGAAGGGGCCAAGGACGGCAAGTGCACCGACGGCGGGTGCTTCGCCAAGAAAACGTCCACGTTCCTGCGGGAGTTCCGCGAGGATGCGGGCAAGAAGCTCGGCGGGGTCAAGTTCGCGGGCTACGCGGGCCAGGACCACGGCATGCCGCGCGAGGTCGGCGAGGGCGTCGTGCTGAGCGCCTCGGAGGCCAAGAGCGAGGCGGTCAAGGCGCTCCTCAAGAAGGACCCCAAGAAGTTCGGCTTCGCCGTGCTCAAGCCGTCGCGGTTCGGGAGCAAGTCGCCGAGCGCGGTCCTCGTCTGCAACGACAAGGACTTCGTGACGGCGAAGCTCCGCAAGTCCGAGGAGAAGGCCGAGCGCGGTATGAGCGAGGAGGAGCGGGCCAAGGCTCACTTCGTCGCGACTCATGAGAGCAAGGCGCTGTTCCTCGCGGCGGCGAAGTCGCTCAAGGCAGTCAAGAAGTCGCACTTGGTGGACGTGGTCATGGCCTTGAACGGCGAGGAGTTGGCGTTCGAGGCCATCGGCGTCGAGGCCGACGAGGACGCGGCGCGGGCGCTCAAGAAGTTGTCCGAGAAGGACCTCCTGCGCCTGGCGTGGCTGTGCACGGTCCAGCACTACGAGTTAGACGAGCGCCTCTCGGGCCTCATCGAGGTCAAGAAGGTCCGCAAGGAAGCGCGGACGTTCGCGCACTCTGAGTGGGAGCGCATCCAGAAGGAGGAGGCCGCGAAGGCCGAGGCTCCGAAGGAGGTTGAGCCCGCCGTGAAGTAGGCCTGTTGACTTGGCCCATCCGGGAAACCGGGTGGGCCTCTGTGAGCGGGTCGTGCCTGGATGAACGGGGAAAACTTCGATGGCCGGAGTTCGCCCCCTGGCGGGGCGCGGACCGGTCCGCGAGCGCTCCTCCCTGCCGGATCGGCCGCAGGGACCGCGAACTCCGGTGGAACTAAACGCGGGGGTCGTTCGTATAGCTTGTGTGGATCAGGAGACCCCCGACGCATTCCGGTGGGAGGAATGGGACTGGCGGCCGCTGGCGCGCCTCATCGCCTGGGTCCTCCTCGCCGCCCTTTGGGCGCGCTCGCGAGACATCGTCTCGCTCGCGCTCATTCAGCGCGTTCTCCGCGAGCTCCTGCTCGGCTGGCTGCTCTCCTTCGGCCTGCTGACTTATGTCCAAGCGCTGATCGCCACCGCGGCCTTCCGCCTCGCGCTCGCGCTCGACGACGCCGCTTACGGCCTGTCGGAACGCCTCGTGAGGCTCTTCATGCGCCGCGCGTCGTTCGCCGCGACTTTCGTCGCGGCGTTCGGCGTCGAGCTCACGTTCGTTCTCGGCGCGCTTTGTCTCGTCGTGGGGGCGCTGCGATGATTACGAGCCTGCGGGTCGTGCACGCGGGCCGCCGCCCAGGGCCTCTCATCCGTTCGGCCGAGGACGCCTACCGCGTGCTGTGCCCGCTGGCGCGGGGCCTCGACCGCGAGCACTTCTGGCGGCTCGACCTCGATTCGCGGCGGCGGTTGCTCGGCTGCGAGCTCGTCTCGATGGGAAGTCTCGACGCCTCGATCGTCCATCCGCGCGAAGTGTTCAAAGGTGCGCTCCTGAACAACGCGCACAGCATCATGGTCGCGCACAATCATCCGTCCCATGACTTGAGGCCTAGCCAGGCGGACCGACGGACCACGAAGCAACTCCTGTTCGTCGCGTGCATGCTCCAGGTGGACCTGGTCGACCATCTCATCGTCGGCGACGACAGCTACTTCAGTTTCAAGAAAGCGGGACTTCTCTAGAAAAGAGGAAGCCCAGCGCCGAGAGCGCCGGGCCTCCTGTCGAACGAAGCAGCTCCTGGGGGAAAAGCTTCGCTCAAGGCGAGTATAGAGCGCGAAGCGTGGAGCGCGCAAGACCCAAAAAGATAACCCAGCCCCCCATCCGTAAGAGCCGGGTCATCGTCCTATCGAGGGTTGCCTTACGAGGGGCCCCCGACAGAACGGAGCATAATCCCGGCGCCCGGATATTTCAAGACCCAAAAGTCCCAGGGCTGCGGTGGATACCGCCGCGTCCGTGGACGGCGTGGACGAGCGGGTCGCCCACCCCCGCCCACCGCCGCTTGGATTTCTCCGCGCCTGCGGCGCGCGCGGACCGGTCCGCGTGCGCTCCTCCCCGCCGGCGATCCGAAAACCTGGCCCAACCCCAGCCTAGCCCTTAGTTTTCGAACGGCTAGCGTGCCGCGAGGCGGCCAGCCCGGCTGCACACTCGAACAAGACTAGTGTCGCTCGTCTCGCGAATATACCCACCCCCAGTATGCTATGCTAGGGACATGTCTCACGGGACAACCAAGAAGCGCGGACTCCTCAACCGCGTCAATAGAATCCGCGGGCAGGTCGAGGCGATCGGCCGCGGCCTCGAAGACGAGCGTGACTGCTCGAGCCTTCTGCAGACCATCGCTGCGTGTCGAGGCGCCATCGATGGCCTCATGGCGGAGGTGATCGAGGATCACATCAAATCCCATCTCACCGAGCCCCGCGCGACCCGAACGCTGCTCGCCGTCGTCCGTTCATATTTGAAGTAAAGACAAGAAGAGGACATTATGGACCCGAAGATCGTGATGACCGCATTCTCGATGCTGTTCCTCGCCGAGATGGGGGATAAGACCCAGCTCGCCGTGCTCACTTTGAGCGCATCGAGCGGCAGGCCCGGGTCGGTGTTCATCGGCGCGGCGGCGGCCTTGATCGCGGTCACGGCGCTCGGGGCCTTTATAGGCGCCGCTACTGGACGGTTCGTTTCGCCCGTGCTGCTCAACCGGGTCGCGGCGACGTCCTTTATCGCCATAGGCTTATGGATGTGGGCGCGCTGATATGCACAACGAATCAATAGAGCGTTGGACCCATGACCACGTCTTCGGCCAAGATCGCCCGCGGTCGGGAGAAAGCCGGACGCAACTCGTGATCGTCATCACGGCGGTCATGATGGCGCTTGAGATCGGAGCCGGAATCGCCTACGGCTCGATGGCGCTGCTGGCGGACGGGCTCCACATGGCCTCGCACGCTTCCGCGCTTGCCATCTCAGCGTTGGCCTATTACTACACCAGGCGGCACGCCCATGACGCGCGCTTCAACTTCGGCACAGGCAAGATCAACTCGCTGGCCGCCTTCGCGAGCGCGACGCTGCTCGCGGCATTCTCCGTGATCATGACCTGGCAGAGCGCGGCGCGGCTCCTCGCTCCGGTCAAGATCGAGTTCAACCAGGCGATCCTCGTCGCCACCCTGGGATTGGCGGTCAACGGCGTCTGCCTGCTCATCCTCAAAAACCGCGGGCACTCGCACGACGACGAGCACGAGCATGCTCACGACGATCATGGGCACGCCGAGGATAGCGATCACAACCTCTGGTCCGCCTATTTGCACGTCCTGGCCGACGCCCTCACTTCGGTCTTGGCGATCGCGGCGCTGCTCGCCGGAAAGCGATTCGGCATGACATGGATGGACCCGGCCATGGGCATGCTGGGCGCCGCGCTCGTCATCCGCTGGGCCTGGCAGCTTCTGCGCGCATCAAGCCATGTCCTCCTGGATATGCAGGCCCCGGAGACGATGCGGCGGGCCATCTGCGAGGCGATCGAGCGGCGCGGGAATGCCCGAGTGACGGACCTCCACGTATGGTCCGTGGGTCCTGGAATCTATGCGGCGGAGATCGGCGTCGTCGCCTCGGAGCCCGCGAGCGCGGACGAATACCGCAAGCTTCTTCCTGAAGCGCTTGGCGTCGTCCATGTCACGGTCGAGGCGCAGCGCTGCGAGTCGCGCGCCTCGGCATAGGCCGATCTCGTGGCGGATTCAATCGAAACCACCCCTTCTCGCGCGATCCCGCGCGGCGTCTGGGTGCTGGGCTTCGTGAGCCTGTTCATGGATGTTTCGTCCGAGATGGTCCACAGCCTGCTGCCCGTGTTCATGGTCTCCGCGCTCGGAGCCGGCGCCTTTGCCGTCGGCCTAGTGGAGGGCGTCGCCGAGGCCACGGCTCTCATCGTCAAAGTGTTCTCCGGCACGCTCAGTGATTATCTCGGCCGCCGCAAGGAATTGGCCGCCTTCGGCTACGGCCTAGGGGCGTTGTCCAAACCCCTGTTCGCCCTGGCCGGGACGGTGAACGGCGTCCTTGCCGCCCGCTTCATCGACCGGATTGGAAAAGGGATGCGCGGGGCTCCCCGAGACGCGCTCGTCGCCGATCTGACGCCGGAGCCGATCCGCGGCGCGGCCTACGGCCTTCGACAATCCTTGGACACGGTCGGAGCCTTCCTCGGGCCGGTGCTGGCCATGGCGCTCATGCTGCTTTGGGCCGGGGATTTCCGAAAAGTTTTTTGGTTCGCCGTCATTCCCGGCATTCTCTCCGTGACGCTGCTCTTGTCCGGGGTCCGGGAGCCGGAGGCATCGAAGAAGCCCGGCGAGCCCCGGAGTCCGGTCCACTGGCGGACGCTGAAGCTCTTTGACAAGGCGTATTGGTGGGTCGTCGCCGTGGGCGCGGTGTTCACGCTCGCACGCTTCAGCGAGGCTTTCTTGATCCTGCGCGCACGCCAGAACGGCCTTTCCGACGCCTTGGCCCCGACCGTGCTCGTCTTGATGAACGCGGTCTACGCCTCCACGGCCTATCCCGCCGGAAAGCTCGCGGACCGGATGGACCGCCGCCTTTTGCTCGCAGCCGGACTACTCGTCTTGCTGCTCGCGGATCTAGCGCTGGCCCGGGCCGAGGGGTTGACGCTCGTCGCCGTCGGCATCGCCTTGTGGGGCCTGCATATGGGCATCACGCAAGGCCTGCTCGCGACGATGGTCGCCGCCGCCGCGCCGTCGCACCTGCGCGGGAGCGCCTTCGGCTTCTTCAATCTCGCCGGCGGCTGCGCGATGCTGGCGGCGAGCATGCTGGCCGGACTTTTGTGGGAACAGTTCGGCGCTCCCTCGACGTTCTATGCCGGAGCCGCGTTCTCGGCCGCCGCGCTGGTCCTCCTCGCCGCGAAGCCTGCCGACACCATCCCGACCGAACGCCGTTTGTCGTAAGATCAAAGACGGGCTCGAGACCAGGGCGCTGTCCAGCAGGGCAGCTATAGCGAAAAACACGATTTTTCTTATTGAGATTGATTTTCAATAAGAATTGTGTTAGGCTCTCCCTTATTGAAATGACATTTCAATAAGAAAGGAGGGCCGGTGCGCGAGAAGATAGCTGATGACGGGACCCGGGGCGAGGTCACGCTTTGCGGTTCCTGCGATGACGCGCACGTCCGCTGGGGCCGCCTGACGCTCAGCATTCCCCGAGAGGAATTCCTCAGGCTCGCGGACATGCTCGCTCGCGCCGCCGCCGATCTCTCGCGTGAGCCCGCCAAGAGGCCCGCGTGGAACGCGGCAGGACCGCTGCAGTGAAGACCGCCCGCCACGAGGTGCTTGAGCGCGTCTTCAACGCCCTGTGGCGGGAAGGCTTCAGCGAGTCCAAGCGCTGGTCCGGCGGTCTCGCCACCGTGAGACTGCCCGGGGGCGCCGAAGTGGCCGCTCCGGCCGTGCGGATGGCCAGCCTGGGGGTCGTGCGAACCGGCTTTCCTTATTATGTCCGGGTGCCCGGCGGCCCGGTGGAGTCGCTCTCGGAGCCGGAACATCTGGTCGAGCTTCTTCCCGAAAGCGACGGCATGAGAAAGCGCTGGAGCGACGAAGTCGCTCAGAGCGCCGAGAACATGGGCTTCTTCCTGGACCGAGCCCTGGCTCGCCGCGCGGAACTAGGCTCCGCGCGGACGCTTTTGGAAGCCGCGCCCGCCGCGGCTCGCCGCTTGAATATAAGGCCTGAGGAATACCTGGAGTCCTGGGTGCTCCGCGGCCATCCGCTCCATCCCGGCTGCAAGACGCGCTGGGGCTTCGATCAAGACGACTTAGCCCGATACTCTCCGGAGCTCGGCCGCCCCGTGGCGCTCTCGTTCTTCGCGCTGCGCCGCGACCACGTTCAAGAGACGCTGTCGCGTCCTGATGCGCCTGCCGCGTACCCCAGCTGCTGGACGGGGGTATTCGACGCGGAGCTGTCGGGCCTCGGCTTTGAGCCGTCCGAGTACGCGATCCTTGCCGCTCATCCCTGGCAGGCGGAGCGAGTGCTGCGTCGCTTGTTCGCGGACGAGCTGCGCTCGAAGGTCATCCTGCCTCTTTCGGCGACGTTCTTCGCGCAGCCGCTGACATCGGTGCGCACGATGGCGCCGCTCTCCGCCTGCTCGCCCGTGCACTTGAAGCTGCCGCTCGCCATCCAATCGACGAGCGCCGAGCGCACGGTCTCGGCTCCTTCCGTGCGCAACGGCCCGGCGCTCTCACGCTGGATCGCGGCCGCGCTCGCGGCGGCTCCCAGGGTTTCCGAGATCCTCGAACTGCAGGAGGAAGTCCGCGGCCTCCACTATCGCGCGCCAGGCTCGGCCGAGAGCGACCCAGCCGCCCTCGAAAAGGCGCGTCACCTCTCTTTGCTTGCCCGAGTGCGGCCAAGCGAACGCCCAGGAACTTCACTCGTTCCGGCCGCGCTGCTTTCGGAGCTGTCGCCGCTTGATGGAAGGCCGGTGGCGGCCGAGCTCGCCGAACGCCGCGGCGATGCCGCGCTTTTCTTCGCCGAGTGCGCCGAGGTGACGGCGCGCGCGCTCCTGCCGCTGCTCGCGCGAGGCTTGGCGCTTGAGGCCCACGGTCAAAACGTTCTTTTCCGCTTGGACGAGCGCGCCCGGCCGATCTCGTGGGTGCTGCGAGACCTGGGCGGCGTGCGCTTCCTCGCCTCGTGGATGAAGGATATCCATGCCTTCGAGCCGCATCCCGCCACGCTCATCGCCGCGGCCGACGAGGGCGAGCTGGTCGGAAAGCTGCACCACGCCTGGCTGCAGGGCCTTCTCGCGCCGCTCGCCGACGCGCTCGTCGAAGGCTGTCACACGAATGACGAAGCCCTCTGGGAGGCGGCTCGACCGCGGGTTCGCACCGCGTGGAACCAGGCCTCGCCCGGCGGCGCGCGCGGCGCGCTGCTCGAACGGCTGCTCTTCGCTCCGCGCGTGCGGGTCAAGGCTCTCACGCGCATGCGCCTCAACCGGCGCTACGCGACCTACGACTGGTGCGAGATCGACAATCCGCTGTCGGAGGCCCGCGCTTGAGACTCCCGGCGCTCATCGCCTCTCATGCGCTCGCCGTAGCCGGCGTCGAGGCGGTTTTTTCGTTGTCGCCCTTGGTCCTGGCGCGCGCCGGCGCCGCGGGCGCCGGGCAGCAGGCGGCCTGGGCGGGCCTCGCGGCCGCCGCCGGAGTGGGGGCTTCCATGGCCGCCGCGCCTCTCTGGGCCCGGCTGGCCGACGCGGGCTATCGCCGAGGGATGCTCGCGCGCGCCTACGCCGGAATGGCGCTGGCCGCGATCGCCGCTCTGCTGGCCGCCGGGCCCTGGCAGTTCGTCGCGGCCCGCGTGCTGCTCGGCCTGCTCGGCGGCGGCACGCTCGCCGCGTCGTCGCTCGTCGCCGCGGGACCCGCCGGCGCGGCGGCGGTCTCGCGCGTGCAAGCCGCCTCGCTCTGGGGCGCCGCGCTGGGCCCCGTAGTTGGAGGCTGGCTGCTGGCCTCGGGACGGATATGGGTGATCGGCCTATGGGCCACGCTCGGCGCCGTCGCGGCCGCCGCCGCGGCCGCCGCCGCGACGCTTCGCCTGCGCGTCGATGAGACTCCCGCGCCGCAAGAAGACGAGCCGGCAGCTTCCGCGTCCTCCTTCGGGCTCAGGGCGGGTCTCGCTTCGGCCGGCCGCTCCCTGGAAGACCCCTGGATTCCGCTCCTGGCGGGCGGCGACGCCGCCTTGGCCGGCGCCGCGCTCAGCGTGTCCCGAACGGCCGCGGCCTTGGCCGCGCCGGCCTGGGGAGCCGCCGCCTCGCGTCGCGGCCCGCGTCGCGTTTTGATTGCCGCTCTGGCCGCCGCGGGCGCTCTCACGGCCGCCCAGGCGCTTCCGCTCGGCGCGGGCGCGTTCCTCAGCGTGCGGGCGCTGCTCGGAGCCGCCGCCGGAGGACTCTCCGCCCTGCTCATGGCCGACGCCGTCGTCCTTTTAGGCGAACGGCGGCGCGGCGCCGCCTGCGCCGCCGTGGCTGTCGGGGCCGACGCCGGCAAGGCGGCAGCCGGCCTGGCCGCGGCGGCCTTGCCGGGCGCGACAGCCGCCGTCGCGCTCGGCGGAGCCGTTCTGCTCGTGCTTCCCCGCTTTCTTGTCAGTCAAAATCGTTGGAGGAGTTCATGCGACGTTTCGTCTTTGACGCCCACATCTACGCCGGTCGAATCGCCGGCGGCCTAGTCCTGCTCTGGTCGCTCACGGGATCGCTGATGATCCTGGACCCGATCCTGCGGCGCGGCCTCGACCGCGTCCCGAAGCAGGCGGCTTTGGCTCGCGTCGACGCGGCGACGGTCTCGCCCTCCGCGCTGCGCGCCGCCTCCGGTCCCGCGACCGCCGTGCGCCTGCGTGCGGACGGGAGACGGACTTGGCTCGAAGTAGAGCGGCCGAAGGGTCCGCTCGAGGCCTACGACGCCGCGACCGGCCGGCCGACGCATGCCCTGTTGCAGCTTGATGAGGCGCTCGCGCTTCTCGGCAAACAGCTCGAAGGGGGGAAGTGGCGTCCGGTTTCCGCCGAGCGCATCGACGCGTACGACTATGATTACAAGACCGGCGAGCTGCCGGCCTTCCGTATCCGGCTTGAAGGGCCCGGTGGGATCGTCCTCTATGTTTCCGCGCGCGATGGCTCGTGGCAGAAGACGACGACGGTCTGGGCCCGCGCGTTCAAGAGGCTCGGGATGGGCCTGCACACTTGGAACTGGCAGTTCCTGCGTGGGCCGTGGGACGACACTCGCCGCTGGGCGCTGGTGCTCCTCATCGGACTTCCGTGCACGCTCCTGGGGGCGCTCGGCCTGATCCTTCTGCGGCTTCGCAGCAAGGCGGCGGCCGCGGCTCCGAAGGCGGCCGCGCGGCGGGCCGTCGCCGCAGGCGCCGCGGTCTCGGTGCTTCTCTCATGCGTCCCGCAGGCCTCGGCCCAAGCGATGGCCCGCGCCGTCTCTTCGCGGCCGGTCGGCGCGCCCGGCGTCACGATGATCGTGCCGGGCGCAAGCGTCTCGGCGCATTCGTCGCTGGCGCCTGCCACCTCCATCGGGTTGATTCCACCGGCCCACATCAACGCGCCGTCCGTCACGCCGCCGCAGCAGCCAGCGCCTCTCGCGAGCCGGGTAGCGGTAATCCCCGCCGCGCTCGCCATCCCGATGCCGCTTCCAGCGTCCGCCATCGCTCAACCGCGCTCCGCGATCGGCGCTGCCAGTCTCAAGCCCGAAATCGAGCTCGCGTCGCCTCGCCAGCTTGCGACGAGGCTGACTCCCTCGATACCGGAGACCGCCGTCGCGCCCCAGGCGTCCGACGCTTCAGCCGAATCTTTCGCCGTAGCCGGTCGCATCCTCTTCGACGGAGCCGGAGCCGCGGCGGCCGACGGCGCGCCCGTTCCAGCCGCGCCGCACTCTGGAGGCAGGAGCAACGGTCTGGCGCCTCCGGGCGGCAACTCCGATGAACCGCCGCGCCCTCCGCGCCGCTCGGGCGCCTTCGGGCTCTACGCCACGCACGCCGCCCATATGGCGGTCATGTCCTCGGTCTGGCGCGTGGCCTGGCCGCTTTTCGCGCTCGATACGATCGGCAAAGCCGGACTCGCCTGGGTCGGCTCGACCGCGGGCCTCGCGACGATGGGCGGCGGGCTCATCGCGGGCGTTCTCGTCGACCGATTTCTTCCGCGCCGCTCGCTCGTGGGCTCGGCGCTCGTGCGCGCCGCGCTGGCCGCGGGCGTCGCCGTGGCCGCGTTCACCGCTTCTCCGGGCGTCGCGTTCTTCCTGGCCGCGGCGACGGCGCACTCCTTCGCCACGATGACCGTCCATATCGGCCAGTCGGCGCTCTCGCCCCGCGTGGCGGGCGGCGACGAGACGAAGCTGCAGAGGATCAACACGACGCTCAAACTCATCTCCGCAGCGGTCTCGATCCCAGGAGCTCTCGTGGGGGGTTGGCTCGCGGCCTCGGTCGGAGTTCCCGGCGCCTTCCTTGCCTACGCCGCCGTGTCGCTCTTGATCTTGGCGCCCGCGTATCACTTCCTTCTGCCCGAGGCCGGTTCCGCGAACGACGCGCCCGAAGAAAAGAAGCCGAAGGGCGGCTTCTTGGAGACCGCGCGCGTCATCCTCTCCAGCCGGCCCGCGCTGGCGGCGATGGCCGCCATGGCCCTTCTCACGCTGATGAACGCGCCGCTCCAGGGCACGACTTTGCCGATCCTCGCGCGCGAAGGCCTGTCGGGCGGCGCGCAGTCGGTCGGAGCGCTCCTGTCGGCGTTCAGCGCCGGCCAGTTCGTCGGCATCCTGGCTCAGCTTACCCTCGCCAAGAAGCTGCCGCCCAAGGCCTGGGTCTGGCTCGGCGCCGCGGGCATGGCGGCGTTCTCGCTGCTGACACTGACGTTGCCGGCCTTCTGGCCTACCGCCGCGGCGGTCGCGCTCCTCGCGGCGCTGACGCAGCCGGCCTCGGTCGCGCTCAAGACGATCTTCCAAAAGGAAGTCGCCGCCCGGCGCCCCGAGCTGCTCGGCCGCGCCATGGGCCTGAACAGCCTGGCCTACGAGCTGGCGGTCGTCGGCGGGGGAGCGCTGCTCGCCCTTGCCGTCGCCGGTACGCTGGCTTCGGCCCTGTCTACGCTGGCGCTCGTCTATGCCGGCCTGGGTCTCGCCGTCGGGGCGGCTGCGTGGTGGATGGGCCGCAAGCCCCGACCCAAGGATGGGTCCGGCTCGAAGCTGCACGGCTTTGCGCTCGGCGCGCTGCCGCTCGCGCTCGGCGCCGGAACGCCCGCGGCATGGCACGTCCTCGCGGGGACCGCGTTCGGCGCGCTGATCCTTCTCTATTCGATCACCGGCACGGTGAGCCTGATCTCGCCATGGCTCAAGCAGGTCTTCGATCCGAAGCTTCCCGCCTATCCCGAGGTCCGGGTCGAGGCCGAGCAGTTCCCGCTGTCGCCCGCGACCGCGGTCCTGGCTCTCACGCAGGAGGAGCGCGCCCAGCTCAAGCCCGGCATGCCGAGGCTTCGCGCCGCGCCGGGCTCTCCGCCCAAGCGCTGGTACGCTTTCGAGCTGGCCGACGGCTCGCTGGTAGACGTCCACGCCCGCACCGGCCGCCGCATGCGCTCGCCTCGCTCGCCGGCGTTCGTCCGCTCGCAGGTCCGCCGCTGGCTGGCCGGCACGCCGTGGAAGGCGCGCGGCCGGCCCGTCCTGATGACCGCGCAGGGAGACCACTACCGAAAGGGGGAGACGCCCCACTACCGCGTGGATCTCGACGGCCCAGGGGGGTATCAAGCGTTCTTTTCGGTCAAGGACGGCAGGCTTCTCGAAACGCACTCTCGCCTGTCGCGCTTCCTGCGGCTGACCGGCAAGGGCCCGCATACTTGGGCGATCAAGGCGCTCGACCGTCACGATATTCTCAAGCGCCTGCTCACGCCGCTGTTGCTGGGCCTGCCCATGCTCGCCATCGCTGCGACGGCGTTCTGGCTCAAGGTTCGCCACGGCTTCTCGATCGAGATTCCGTCTTTCGGCTCGGACGTCGGCGTCTGGCATCGCTTTCTCGGCACCTATTCCTTGTTCGCGCTGGCGCTTATGTCGGTCACGGGCCCGCTGACTTTGCTGATGCCCGTCGTGACCAAGAAGCTCACGCCTAAGCTACCTTCCGCGAAAGTCCTTGGGCCAGAGGCCTTCACGATCTCGCCGCTCGAGGCCGCCGAGCGTCTGGGCTCGGATGTACAGCCCGTCTCGGCGTCGTTGCGCGCCACGAGCCGCCGCGCCTGGTATGAGTTCGTGTTGGCTGACGGCACGCGCCGGGCCATCTCGGCCCAGGACGGCGGCGAACTGCCAGTCCTGATGACGCCTCAGGAGATCGAGACGGAGACACGAGACTGGCTCGAAGGGAGCGCATGGTCGGTCAAGGGCACGCCGCTGCTGCTCGAGACCTTTGACGCGCATTACAAGGACTTTCAAGAAGCCGAACTTCCGGTTTACCGCGTAGAGCTGAACGGCCCTAAGGGTCTGCGGCTCTATCTCTCGGCGCGTGACGGCCGGCCGGTCAACATGCTCTCGGTCCGCACGCGCCTTTCGCGCTGGCTCGCCGTCGGCGTAAAGGCGGTGCACGCCTTCGAATGGGGGCCGTTCGGGCGCAACGAGACGCTGCGGCGCTTGGCGATGATCCTCCTGCTCACGCTGCCGCTCGCGGCGACCGTAATCCTCGGCTTCATCGCGAGGCTATGATGACGATGCGCGCCCTCATCTCAGCGATTCTGCTTTCGTGGTCCGCGGTGAGCGAAGCCGCGGGACCCCGAAGGCCCGCGGCTCCACCGAACGGCGGCGCGTCGACGCCTTCCGTCCCTCGCGTCTCGCTGCCGATATTACCTGCTCAGACCTTCAACTCCCCGCCTACGCCGCCCTCAACGGGCGGAACGCAACCGCTGCGTCTCTCGCGCGATGTCGCGCGGGACGAGGCCGCCGCGACGCTGGCCGCCGCCGGCTTTCCCGAGCGCTTGCGAGAGCACGGGCTGGTCGTCTGGCAGATCCTGCGCGCAAAGACTCGCGGAGGGGAGAAGGCCTTCCTCACGGTCGGCCTTCCCGCGGACGGCATTCCGCTTGAGCGCGGCTCCGGGAATCCCGAGCGCCGCGCAGAGCTGGACCGGCGGCTCGAGGCCGCGCGCGACTTCATCGTCTCCGAGGCGTCGCGCCTGCTCGGGATGCCCGAGGACATGGTCTCAGTGAACGCGCGGCTCGTCGCGACCTGCTGCGGCGCGGGCTGTCAGTCGTGTCTCATCACCAAGCCCGAGCACGCCGAGCGCTGGACCGGACAGAAGCCGCGTCCCACGAAATAAAGAGAGCATTGCGCGCCTTGCGAATGTCTGCTAGACTCAAGCGATGACTTCGCGTTTGCGTTCGCTAATCTGCGCTCTGGCCCTATTCGTCTGTGGGCTGGACATCGGCGTGGACGCGTTCGGCCGCTGCGAGGAATCCAAGAGCGTCGCGACCGCGTGTCACGTCTGCGCCTGCGCGAATCACTTCTTCAATCCGAGCGAAGCGGAGAAGTCCTTGCGCATCGATCGTCCTCAGCCTTCGTATTCCTCCTACCAGCAGCCGGTCTACTCGCTCCTCCTGGTCGAGTCGATCTTCCAGCCTCCTAAGCTCACCGCCTAGCGGAAGAGCTTTCCCCCGCGCGATCCGTTCCTGAGCCCTATCTTGCCGCCTTGTCGCGGCGGCTTTCGCGCTCAGGTTGTTGAACGATCCCATTGTCGAGCAGGATACTTATGACCCAGTTGATATTTCTCTTCATCTTGGCGACGGCCCCCGCCATCGCCGCCGAGCCCGCATGCCCCGCGCTGTCGAGCCCGCAATCCGTGCTCGATTGCGTGCTCCGCGTGCATCCCGCAGCCAAGGGATCGGCGGCGTTGCTGTTGCAGGCGGAGGCGCTCGGAAGCGCGGCCGGGCAGCGGCCGAACCCGGAGGCCGCGGGCACCGGGGTTTTCGGCGACTCGCAGGATCAAATGCAGGTCTCGCTCCTTCATACGTTCGAGACCGGCGGCAAGAGAGGTCGTCGGCTGGATCGCGCGCGCGCCGAGGCCCTCGAACTGGGGGCCGAAGCGTTGAGCGTCAAGGAGGAGATCGCTGTCGACACCGTCTCCGACCTTTTCCGTCTCCGCCAGATCCGCGAGGAGCTCAAGCTGTTGCAGGAGGCTTTGGACACCTTCTCGAGGATCGCCCGGCAGCTGCGGGCGCGTCCGCGCCGGTCTCCCGAGCAGGAGGTCTCGTTGTCGGTGTTCCAGCTCGCCGAGCGTGATTATTCCGTCAAGCGCTCGGCCCTCGAAGGCGAGACACTCGCCCTCCGCAGGGAGCTCGAACTCGGGTTAGGGGCGCCGCTCCCGGATTCCGATTCAGTGCTCCCTGCGCGGCGCACCCAATGGCCCGACCTGGGCGCGCCGGGTTCGCCGGCGGCGCTTCGAGGCTCGTCGGCTCTGCGCGCCACGGCGGCGCTCGAGGCGGCGCAAGCCGAGCTAGGCTCGGCCCGGGCGGCGGCTTATCCGGACGTCCAACTTGGACCGAGCGTCCAAAGGCAAAAGAACGGACCCGGCGAGGGCTCGTCGACCTTGCTCGGCGCGAGTTTTTCGCTGCCGCTTCCTCTTTACCAGCGCAACGCGGGCGGCAAGCGATTAGCGACACGAGCGGTCGAGACTGCCCAGGCGAGGTCCGCGGCGGCAATGGCGGCTCTCGGCGCGCAGAGGGACGCGGAACTCGCGCGCTACCGTGCCGCTACTTCGACGCTCGCCCAGGCCGGCGACACCGAGAAGCTCGAAGCCGAGCACGAGAAGATGGAAGGGCTCTATGAACGAGGCCTGATTCCCAGCGCGCTCGTCATCGAGGCTCACCGGCAGATGGTCGACTATACGCGCGACCTCAACGAGCAGGAGCTGGGCGCCGTCCGCGCTCTCTGGACGATCTATGCGATCGAAGGCCGCGTTCTCACGGAGAAACTGTGAACATGATCAAGCTGATTCCCATCGCCTTGCTGCTGCTGGCGGCTCCCTCGCAGGCGAGCGACGAGCACAAAGATCACAAACCGGGCGAAAAGCATGCGGATGCTCGCAAGAAGGAAGTTGGCCCGGCAAAAGACGAGCACGATCATGAGCCGGGTGAAAAGCACGCTGAAGATCACAAAAAGGAAGGCGCCCCCGCGAAAGACGAGCACGAAGGCGAAGAGGGACACGGCGAGGAGCACGGGGAAGAAGAAGAGGCAAGCCCCAATGTCGGCCCCGGCAAGGGCGTGGAGGCCTTCGGACATGAAGGCATGAAGCTGTCGGCGAAGGCGGCGGCGAGCTTGGGTTTCAAGACATCGCCCATCGCGGGCAACGGCGCGGTCAAGGTGCCTGTGTCGGCCCTGGTCTTCTTCCAAGACGAGGTCGGCGTCTATCGATCGCGCGGGGGCTGGATCAAGCTCGTCGAGGTCGAGCTTGCGGAGCGGACGAAGCGCGACGCCATCGTGCGCTCCAAGGAGCTAAAGCCGGGCGATCAATTGGTCGTCGCGGGAGCCGCCGCGATCCGGGTCATCGAGCTCGACCTGACCAGCGGCGACGTGGGCCACGGGCACTGAGGACTATTCCATGATAAACAAGATCATTCATTTTTCCGTCTACAACCGCGGCGTCGTGCTGCTCTTCACGGTGCTGGCGGCCCTCGCGGGCTGGTCAGCGTTCGAGAACCTTCCCATCGACGCCGTGCCGGACATCACGAACGTCCAGGTCCAGGTGAACTCTCAAGTGGACGGCCTGGCCCCCGAGGAGATCGAGCGCGGCGTGACCTTCCCGATCGAGGCCGCCATGAGCGGCATCGCGGGAGTCGAGCAGGTGCGCTCCATCACCCGCTTCGGCCTTTCCCAGGTGACGGTGATCTTCGAGGAAGGGACGGACATCTATCGGGCGCGTCAGATGGTTTCCGAGCGTCTGCAGAACGCGTCAGGGCAGCTTCCCGCGGGCGTCTTGCCCCGTCTCGGACCCATCAGCACGGGCCTGGGCGAGATCTTCTATTACACGCTCGAAGCCGAGAAGCCGGCCGAGGGCGAGGAGCGAATAAGGCAGCTAATGGAGCTTCGAGCGCTTCATGATTGGACCGTTAAGCCCCGCCTCTTGACCGTCAAGGGCGTCGCCGAGGTCAACGTCATCGGCGGCTACGAGAAGCAATACCACGTTCAGCCCCGGCCGGCTGCTCTCGCGCGCTACGGCTTGCGCTTCTCGGACCTCAAGGAGGCCCTGGAGCGGACCAACCGCAACGCGGGAGGCGGCTACGTGCAGCAGACCGGCGAGCAATTCCTCGTCCAGGCGGTCGGGCTCTTGAAGACGCCCGAGGAGATCCGCCGCGTCCCGATCAAGTCCCTCGAGACGCTCAAGACGGTCACGATCGGAGACGTGGCCGCCGTCGGCCTCGCGACGGAGCTTCGCACCGGCGCCGCGCTCGTGCGCGGCCGCGAGGGGGTGCTCGGCAGTACGCTCATGCTCATGGGCGCGAACAGCCGCTCGGTCTCCCTGCGCGTCGCCGAGCGGCTTGCCGAGATCCAGAAGAACCTGCCTCCCGGCTACAAGCTCGAGACTCTCTACGACCGCTCCGTGCTGGTCAACGCCACGCTGGGCACGGTCGAGCACAACCTCGTGACGGGAGCCGCGCTCGTCATCGTGATCCTTCTGCTTCTGCTCGGCAACGTCCGCGCCGCTTTGATCACGGCCGTGACGATCCCGCTGACCTTGCTCATGACCTTCATCGTCATGCGCTGGTTCGGCATGTCGGGAAACCTCATGAGCCTGGGCGCGCTCGACTTCGGCATCATCATCGACGGCGCGGTGATCGTCCTGGACAACTGCGTCCGCATGGTGCATCTGCGCGCCAAGCAGCTCGGCCGCGGGCTCACGGGACCGGAGGTCCAGAAGACGGTCTACGAGGCCGCCGTCGAGATCCGGACGGCGGCCGGCTTCGGCGAGCTCATCATCGTCGTCGTCTTCCTGCCCATCTTCGCGCTCGTCGGCATCGAGGGCAAGATGTTCGTGCCGATGGCGGGAACGTTCTGCGCGGCGGTGCTGTGCGCGCTGATCCTCTCGTTCACGACGGCGCCGGCTTTGGCGAGCCTCTTCCTCAAAGGCGACACGGACGACAAGGAGCCTTGGCTCATGCGCAAGGTGCGGGCCGGCTACGCGCCGATACTCTCAGGCGCCGTGACCCGCCGCAAATGGACCGTCGGGGTCGGCCTGTCCGCCGTTGCCTTGGGCGGCATCCTTTACGTGCGACTGGGCGGCGAGTTCCTTCCTCAGCTCAACGAGGGCTCGTTCACCTTCCAGTTCGTGCGTCCCGTCAACGTCAGCCTCGACCAGTCCATCGCGTTCCAGGAACGCTCCGAGAAGCTGCTCGGAGCGTTCGAAGAGGTCTCGGTCGTCTTCTCGCGCATGGGCACGGCGGAGATCGCCACCGACCCGATGGGCGTGAACATCTCCGACACCTACGTCATGCTCAAGGACAAGAAGGATTGGCCGCTCGTCGACGGCAGGAGACGGACCAAGGACGAGCTGGGAGCCGCGATGAGCAAGCGGCTGGCGGAGGAGATCCCAGGCCAGCGCGCGCTGGCGAGCCAGCCCATCGAGATGCGCTTCAACGAGTTGTTGGAGGGCACCAGGGCCGACATCGCGATCAAGGTCTTCGGCGACGACTTGGACAAGCTCACGCAGGTCACCAAGGAGATCGCCGAGATCGTGGGCAAGGTGCAAGGGGCCGGCGAGGTCGAGCCTGAGCTGCGCGGCAAGTCGCCGCTCTTGCGCGTGGTTCCGCGCGAGGGCGTCCTGCGCACGCTCGGCGTCTCGACCATCGAAGTGCTCGAGACGATCGGGATCGCGCTCGGCGGCGAGGAGGCCGGTCAGATCTATGAGGGCGTCCGGCGCTTCCCGATCATCGTGCGCTTGAGCCCGACCGACCGCACGGACCTAGACTCCATCCGGAAGCTCCCCGTTGGCATCGGAGCCAACGCCACGATCCCTCTCACTGAGGCGGCGGAGGTGTCTTTCACCGAGGCTTACGGCGCGGTCACGCGCGAGGACGCCAAGCGAAGGGCCGCCGTCCTCGTCAACCTCGCCGGGCGGGACACGGAGAGCTTCGTCGGGGAGGCCCAGGCTGCCGTCGAGGCCAAGGTCAAGCTGCCGCCGGGCTACTACGTCGAATGGGGGGGAAACTTCAAGAATCTTCAGAAGGCGCGCGCCCGGCTGATGCTCTTGACCCCCGTGGCGTTGGTCCTGGTCCTTATGATGATCTACGCCGCGTTCAAGAACGTCTATGAGACGATGCTGATCTTCTCCTGCGTGCCGCTGGCGCTGGTCGGCGGCGTCCTCGGTCTCATGCTCAACGGCCTGCCGTTCAGCATCTCGGCCGGCGTCGGGTTCATCGCGCTGACCGGCATCGCGGTGCTCAACGGCGTCGTGCTCGTGCACTACTTCAACGACCTGCGAGCAGCCGAGGGGCTGTCTGGCTGGAAGCTGGTGGAGAAGGGAACGTTGATCCGGCTGCGGCCTGTGCTCATGACGGCGCTCGTCGAGATCTTCGGCTTCCTACCGATGATGCTCGCGACGGGCCTGGGCGCGGAGGTGCAGCGTCCTCTGGCGTCGGTCGTGATCGGCGGCGTCATCTCGTCGACGACGCTGACGTTGCTCGTGCTTCCCACGCTCTATCTGATGTTCGAGCGCTACATGGCGGCCCCGGAGGTAGAAATATGAAGGAGATAAAGGCGATCATCCGCACTACGAAGCTTGAGAAGGTCGTCGAAGCACTGCAGTCGATCAAGGACCTGCCCGGCTGCATCGTCTCGCACGTCCACGGATACGGCGCCAGCACCGGCCATGAGGCCGCGGAGTTCACGAAGCTCGAGATCGTAGTCGACGATGCCGCCGTCTCTAAGGTTCTGACCTCCATCCGGGAGAACGCGTATACCGGCAATACAGGCGACGGGAAGATATTCGTGATTTCTTGCGCTGACGCCGTGCGAATCAAGGACGGCAAACGCGGCAAAGCCGCCCTCTGAATCATATGGATTTCCTTTCCCGGGGGCTTGAAGAAGCTTGTCGACGGCGAGCTCAAGGAACAGCAACGGTGGTAAGCGTGAGAGTCCTCGCTCTCGGCGCCGCAATCCTCTGCGCAACTCCGGCCGCCGCGCAATACGTGGAGCCCGAGCTGCAGGTCCAGAAAATATCCGCGAAGGCGTACCCTCCCGTCGCGGAGGACGAGTCGTCCATCATAAGCTCCGACGAGTTCTACAAACGGAGAAACTCGGTCTTTTCCGTTGAGGAGATCGCCGTCATCCGATTCGTCTTCAAGGGCCCGTGGTACAAGTCCGCCGATTACCTGGCGCGGGAGAAGGCGGCTTTGCTGGGCGCAAACGGGCTCGTCCTCGTGGAGTCCATCGGGCGCGAAGATATGGGCGCCGGCGCGATTCGGACCTACAAGGCGTTCCGGCTGGCGAACTCCTCCGGCAACCCGATTTATATGAAGCCCTCTGAGGAGGCGCCGCCCGCCCAGCCATCCGCGGCCTCGAGCACGAATCCAGCCGCAACGCCGAAACCGGCGAAGACCGCTTCCGCCGCGCCTTCGGAGCCGCCCAGAAAGCACCGCCATTTTGAATGGGTTTGGACGAAAGACGCCTCGGTCCTCTCCCATCGCCTCGGCTTCGACGCGGCCCGCGCGAGCAAGGACGAATTGGAGCAGTTGAAGCTGTACGTCCGGGAGAATTTCCGCGCCGCGGAATATAAGAAATTAATCAGAGCGTCCGGGAAACGCTCCAAGGTCATGCTAGATTTCGTGAATGGGGCGATCGAATGAGGCGCATGGTCCTGCTCGGCGTACTGTTGTGCGCCTCCTCGCGTGCCGGGGCCCAATACCCGCCCGAGGTGGAGGTCACCCAGGTTCTTAAAGAGAAGCGTCCTCACATGCTCGCCTCGAAAGTGGCCGTCGCCGACTGCTACACGAGCTCGCTCCCGGGCGCGCAAAGAGAAGAGGTGGCGCTGGTCAAAGTGACCGTCCGCGGAGCCTGGGAGAGGAGCGCTCAGCATCTGGCCTCGGAGAAGGCCGCGGAGCTCGGAGCCAACTGCCTCCTCGTCGTCTCATCCTTCGGCAAAGACAACGCCGAGTATCCCGTCCATCGTTCCTACAAGGCGTTCCGGGTCACCGTTCCCTACGGACCGTGGCGCGTCCCAGCGTCGCCCGAGAGCCTCGCTTCGGCCGCGACCTCCGGCTCCGCTGGATTCGACTTCCCGCTGCCGAAGCTCAAGGCGCCGGTCATCGAGAAGAAACCCTCCAAGGCGCACGGCGACCACCTCAGTCGCGCCATGGGCGAGGCCGTCTACGTCCATGAGATCGTGCTTGACCCCGCCCGCGCCGACTCGGAGACGTGGGCGGACGTCGTTCAGGACGTGAAGGAATATTTCGGCGAAGCTGAGGCGGAGAAGCTGGTCCGGCTCGTTGCGGCGGGAAGGACGGTCCGGATCGATCTGAAGACGGGCGCGGTGTCGGGGCTATGAACCGGCATAGAACAAGACGAGCGGCCGCGGCGATCGGCGTGCTGTGCTTGACGCTGCTGGGATGCGATGTCACGCCGCTCATCAAAGAGGATAAGGCGTGGGTCAATCCCCAGGCTCTTTGGCGGCAGGCAAGAAACGATTTCGTCGTTGTTTTCGAGGCGATCCCTCGAACGCCGGCACAGGGGCGGGAAGCCGATTTCCAAGTCACCATTCATGACGACTCCAAGGAACCGCCCCAACCGGTCTCGGATGCGAAGATCATAGGGATCGCGGTGATCCCGAGCATGCCGGGGCACGTTCGTGAACTGGAGTTGAAGCCCGGCCTGGCAGCGGCTGCGCCGGGAATCTATCGGGCGCGCTCGACCTTCGATACCAAAGGAAAATGGCTGGCGAAGCTGCTGATCCATCTCTCCTCAGGAGAGAAGATAAACGTCGAGTTCCCGTTCGAGGTCCGCTGATGGCGGCGGAAGACATGGACCGCGGCGCCTTGGCGACGGTCGAGGTAGTCTACCCCGACGGGAGAGCCAAGATTCTATCCTTGGATTTTCCCAGTGCCTTTGAAAAAACTCAGTGGCTCGGAATCAACATGTGCGAGTGCGGCGGAGACATCCGGTACAAGTGGGATGACGCTCATACCCGTCGGCAGGCCGTCTGTCCCGCATGCGGCATCACCTTCCTGGTACGAAAAGGCCGGTAATGGATGAGATGGGCATGCGGGGTTATGTCGCCGCCGCCTGCATGCTCGGAGGCGTCGCCTTTATCGTCGTTGCCCTTCATACGTTGTGTAAGCATCGGGAAGATGATCATTAGAGAGCAGTTAGGAGTCGTCTAAATGCAGATCGTCGATAATACGCCTCAGTCCTATGCACCGCTGCTGAAGGTGACGCTGCGCGAGCTGATCGACTGCGCTCCCGCCCAGCGCCTCAAAGGCATTCGGCTGATGTTCTGGGAGATTGGCGGCGACACCTCTGACGAATCCCGAGTGACCACGCGATATTCACATCAAAACGGGCAAGCCGTGGTGCACGTCGAATTGGGTGCGATCCTCCGGCTGACGGGCCTTGAGTGGCGCCCGTGGGCATTGGGTCGCCGGACGGCTCATGCGTTGTCGTTTGCCTTGGCGAACCATGCCGTCCATCATGGTGGAGTAAACCGGGCTCACTTGGCGACCGAGGCGCGGCGCATCCAGGTCGAGTTGCTGAAATCCTGGTCGGAGCGGTTGATTGCGCGAATGGAACTTCCGAACTTCGCCAAGCGCCTCATGTCTGCCTTTGTGGCGCGCCGGCTTGCCGTCATCGCCGCAAAAAAGACTTAACCGGCGGCCGCGGAAGCGGCTGATCGACGTGAAACAGATTTTAGGAGAACGATAAGATGAGCGCCGAGACGAGCAGTTTTAAGATACGCGGGATGGATTGCGCCGAAGAAGTCTCCACCTTGAAACGGGAAGTTGGGCCTCTGGTCGGCGGCGAGGGCAAGCTCTCCTTTGACCTTCTCAACGGCAAGATGACGGTGCAGTCGCCGGCGGCGCCTTCTTCCGCGATCGTCGAGGCCGTCGCGCGGACGGGAATGCACGCGCAGCCGTGGGATGGAACGGTTGATTCCGGCGATTCGAGCTCTCAAGCCCCACAGCGAGCGATTCTCACGGGCGCGAGCGGCCTCTGTCTTGTGTCGGGATACCTAGCCCACGCCTGGCTTTCCGGGAGCTTCTTGGCTGCGATGGGGTCGGAAGGGCTCGGCCTGGCCCATGGCGTGCCCATGGCGGCGCGCGCCCTCTACGGCTTCGGGATATTGGCGGGTTCCTGGCTGATCCTGCCGAAGGCGATATTCGCGGCGAGGCGCCTGCGGCCCGATATGAACCTGCTGATGACCGTCGCCGTCATCGGGGCGATCGGCATAGGGGAATGGTTCGAGGGCGCCACCGTCTCCTTCTTGTTTTCCGTGGCGCTGCTCCTCGAGTCATGGAGCGTCGGACGCGCGCGTCGGGCAATCGCGGCGCTCATGGAGTTGTCGCCGTCCGTCGCGCACCTGAAGCTCGAGGACGGCACGTTGCGCGAAACTCCTGCCGGCGAGGTGCCGGTGGGCGCCGTCTTCGTGGTCAAGCCGGGAGACAAGATCCCGCTCGACGGCCTCGTGGTCGCGGGCGAGAGCGCTGTCAATCAGGCGCCGATAACGGGAGAGAGCATGCCCGCGGCGAAGGCACCAGGCGGCGTCGTGTATGCCGGCACAATCAACGGCGACGGAGCGCTCGAGGTCAAGTCGACGAAGGCCGCGGGACAGACGACTTTGGCCCACATCATCCGGCTGGTGGGGGAAGCCCAGAGCAAGCGCTCGCCCTCGGAGCAGTGGGTGGAGAAATTCGCGAGGATCTATACGCCCGCCGTCATGCTCCTCTCCCTCGCCGTCCTCCTCGTCCCGCCCTTGCTCTTCGGAAGCCCTTGGACGCCGTGGCTTTACCGCTCCTTGGTCCTGCTCGTCATCGGCTGCCCCTGCGCGCTCGTCATCTCGACGCCGGTGACGGTCGTCGCCGCCCTCGCTGCCGCCGCCAAGAACGGCGTGCTGCTTAAAGGGGGGACTTTTGTCGAGACGCCGGCGCGGCTGAAGGCCGTCGCGTTCGACAAGACCGGAACTTTGACGAAGGGCGAGCCGGCGGTCGTGTCGGTCGCGGCGCTCGGCGGGCACACCGAGACCGAGCTGCTCGAGATCGTCGCCGCCATGGAGGCGCATAGCGGTCATCCGCTGGCGAAATCCATCATGGCCTACGCCCAACAGAAGGGCATCCGACCGGCCGCGGCAAGCGGCTTCGAGATCATCCAGGGCAAAGGCGCGACGGCGACCGTGAACGGAGAACGATACTGGCTCGGCTCGCATCGCTACCTGGAGGAGCGCAAGCAGGAGACGAAAGAAGTCCACGATATGCTCGAGACCATGACGAGCTCGGGGCGCAGCGTCGTGATCGTCGGGGATGAAAAGCACGTCTGCGGACTCATCGCGCTCGCGGATACGGTCCGGCCCGAGGCCCGAAGGACTTTGGAGGCGCTGCACGCGGA
This sequence comes from Elusimicrobiota bacterium, assembly GCA_033875325.1. GTDB lineage: Bacteria > Elusimicrobiota > Elusimicrobia > UBA1565 > UBA9628 > GWA2-66-18. Next base: position 67,246 of record JANRKA010000071.1, read on the forward strand.
GGGCATCGAGCACCTCGTGATGCTCACCGGCGACAACAAGGGAACGGCGGACGCGATCGCCAAAGAACTGGGTCTCGACGAAGTCTACGCCGAGTTGCTCCCTCAAGACAAAGTCTCCGCGATCGAGAAGCTGGTCTCACGCTACGGCTCGGCGGCGATGGTAGGAGACGGCGTCAACGACGCGCCCGCCCTCGCGGCCTCGACCATGGCGGTGGCGATGGGCGCCGCGGGAAGCGACGCGGCGATCGAGACCGCCGACGTGGCGCTGATGTCGGACGACCTTTTGAAGCTGCCTTGGCTCATGCGCCACTCCCGGCGCAGCCTTCGGATCATCCGTCAGAACATAGGCCTATCACTCTTGACCAAGGCCGCCTTCGTGCTGCTGACGTTTCTAGGTTACGCTTCGCTGTGGAGCGCGATCGCGGCGGATATGGGTGTGTCGTTGATCGTGATCTTCAACGCCTTGCGGCTGCTCGCTGATTCAGGGCAGGACCATCGAACCGGTAATGACTCGGCGAAAGGGCGATAACAAGAGGAGGACTCGGCGTTCTAGGGTCTGGTATGCGTGGATTTTCCGTGCGGTCATTCTGACGATTGTCGTGGGCGGGGGCACCTTGCTCTTTCGTCGTGCGGCGGAATCGATCGAATGCTCTTCGTCGGAGCACAAGCGCCGTTTCCACGGCCCCTTGCCTGCCGGCGGCAAGCGTGAAGAGTGTCCGTGCCGTTGACGGCTGCCATCTTCCGGCCGTTGCCCAGCGATAAGCGATAACCTTGACAAACTTCGACATGAGGGTTATAAATGACACGATGATCAGAGGCCTTGCGCCGTGCACGAAGTTTATAGCGGGCGCCCTCATTGCCGCGCTGACTGCCATCGCCACGCAAGCGCCGCTCATCGCCCACGCGGTCGGGCACTGGGCCGCGTCCGCTCACGAGCACAGCCACGGCGAAGCGATTCACCGCCACGACCATGACGCCCAGCACGATCACGAGTTGCGCATCCAGACAAGTCCGCTGTCGGTCGTGCCCGCCAAGTTCGTCAATAAGTTTGACCAGAACCTCCTACCGCTCTGTGTTCTGACCTCCGTGACGGCCGCGCTTCACATGAACATCGTCTCCGCCGATGCGTGGAAGGTGCGGGGCCCGCCTCTCCCGCTCTCGCGTTCCTTCCCTCCCGCCTACAGCACGGCTCCTCCGGCCGTCTAGCTTCCGGGTCCCGTCCTGGGAACCGGCTTTCTCCGCGTCAGTCGCCGGGCACGCCCCGCCGAAAGGGTCGTGTAAATTGAGCGGCCACGAAGAATTAAACGTCTAACGGGGAATCAAATCATGCATCAGGAAAACATTCAGCTTGAGAGCCGCCGACGCGGATTTAGCAAAGCGTTTATCTTTATGGCCTTGTTCGCGGCGTTGGCGGTGTTCATCCCGGACGCCGGCGCTCACGGGGTGACTGCGGGCGACAAGGGCTATATCCAGGAAAGTTCCGGCAGCCTGGTTTTTCCGTTCATCTACCTGGGCGCAAAGCACATGGTCACGGGGTACGATCACCTGCTGTTCCTGTTCGGCGTGATCTTTTTCCTCTACCGCTTCAGAGACATCGGCGTTTACGTCAGCCTGTTCGCGGTGGGGCATACGGTCACGCTCCTATTGGGCACGCTGATGAAGATAAGCGTCAGCGCCTACCTGATCGATGCCGTGATCGGCTTCTCGATCGTCTATAAGGCTCTCGATAATATGGGGGCGTATCAGAGGTGGTTCGGCTTTCAGCCTAACACCAAGGCGGCCACGCTGATCTTCGGCCTGTTCCATGGGTTCGGTCTTGCCACCAAGATCCTTGAGTACAAGGTCTCGCCGGACGGGCTTTTCTTGAATCTCGTCTCTTTCAACGTCGGAGTGGAGTTGGGACAACTGCTGGGCCTGGCCATGATCCTCATCGGCATGGGCTTTTGGCGGCGGTCGGACAACTTCATGCGGCACGCTTACGCCGCGCAGGTGGTTTTGATGACGGGAGGTTTCCTCCTGGTTGGATATCAACTTGCCGGATTTTTTGTCGCTTAAGGAGAACACTCATGTACAACGCGAACATGCCTGACAAATCAGAACTCCCTTCAACGGAGAAGCTCGTCAAGTCCACCATCCTGGCCGCCGTTTCGGCCGGCGTTCTTTTGGTCACGGTCGTTATGCCGGCTGAATATGGCATCGACCCTACCGGCGTGGGCCGCATTCTAGGCTTGAAGAGAATGGGGGACATTAAAGTATCCCTGGCACGAGAAGCCGCTGCCCAGCAGACCGCGGACCCGGCCGCCGGCGACCAAACTGCGGCCCGGCCCATAGAGGCGGCAGTGCCTGCCGTCGCGCCGGAGACAAAGCCAGCCGCAGCCGCGGCGGGAAATCGCGCCGACGAAATGCAGGTAACCCTCGCCCCCAATGAAGGAACCGAGATCAAGGTCGAACTGGCCAAAGGCAGGAAGGTTGATTACATCTGGGCGACCGACGGCGGCCCCGCCAACTTCGACCTTCACGGCGATTCCAAAAAGCTGAAAATCGATTATCACGGATACGGCAAGGGTTCGGAGCAGAAGAGCCAAGGCACTCTAATGGCCGCGTTCGACGGGAGCCACGGCTGGTTCTGGAGAAACCGAACGCCCAATACGCTCACCGTGACTCTTAAGGTTCACGGCGAACACACCGGCATCAAGCACATGAAGTAAGGACCTTTTCAATGAAAAGCGCACACGACCACGATCAGACGACGTCGCAGGGACACAAGCACGGCGATGCCGCGATCCACGTCGATCCGTCGGGGAGAGGAAGGGGACCTTCATCATGACGCGCACTGAAACCGAGATGAACCGCCGGTCCAGCCTCGACTCTCTTTTCCCGCTGAACTACGACCGCGGAATCTGGCTGCCGGCGGGTTTGGCCGTGGTAGGGTTCGCAGGATTGGAGATGGTCTTTCACCTCGGCGGCGCCGCAGCCCAGGCGGGGATGCCTGACTTCCTCACGGAGGTCCGGGAAAGGACAGGATTCCGATTCTGGGATTTTCTATACCGCATCGGCTACTCGCTCCTGGTAATCCCCTTCCTCCTGCCCGCCGCAAGGGCTATTCAGGGGGCCTTGCGGAGACTCCTCGTCGCCTATCTATTGGCCCTGGGCGCCGGGGGACTGCTGGCGATATCTCTTCGGCCGGGAACCCTTGAGGCCGTCCCTTGTCTGCTGATCGCGGGCTGCGCCATCGTCACGCTGTTCTTCGCCAGGAGCGGGTTCTTCGCGATGACGGCTTTGGCGGCCGGCGCGACCACGACCGCGGCGTTGGCAACGTTCATGATCGAGCTCCATGGCCCCATCGACATCGTTTCCGGCCTCGCATTGGGAACAATCGCCTTCCATCTCGCCTTCTCGAAGCCTCTGTTCTTTCTCGATCGCCCCAGTCCCTGGACGGGGATCGAGCACGAACTGGACAACCTTTGGAATCTCTTCGTCTCCAATACCCGACAGAAGTGGGAGCGCAACTACGCCTCGGGCTCGTGGGATTTCCTGAATTCGCCGTCGCAGCGCGGGCGCCACTACGCGATCGCGGGAATCGTCGCCGATCGTCATCCGGACGGAGGAGCCCGGGTCCTCGACGTGGGCTGCGGGCTCGGCACGCTGTACCCGCTGCTGAAGGGGCGCGTCTGTTCGTACTCGGGCCTCGACCTTTCCGAGGAGGTGATCAAGCGCTGTCGTTCCGCCTTCGCGGACGATCCGAACTGCACTTTCGCCAGCGGAGCCTTCGAGGATTTTCCGGCGCAGGAGCCCTTCGACGTCGTCGTGCTCAACGAGGTCCTGTACTACTTTCCCGTCTCGCGAGCCGTCGAGGTCTTCCAGAAGGCGCTCTCGCACGCCGGAGACGATGGTTTCGTCGTCGTCTCCATGAACCGTTCATGGAAAGGGCGCCTGATCCGGGCGCGACTGAACGCGATCTCGCCTCCGGTTCAAAGCCTGAGGATCACCAATCTCCAGACGGGAAGCTACTGGACCGTCGAAGTCTACAGCCGTGCCAAAGGAGAACATGGATGATGACAAGACTAGCCGTGCTATTCGCCGCGCTTCTGGCCGCTTCGACCTCTCTCGCCCACGACGAAGGCCACGGTCCCAGGCTCATGGAGGAGCCTCCCAAGCAAGGCGGGCTCATCGCTTCGGTCGTAGACGCGAAGGACGCAAAACTCGGGCCGGAGGCTCCGCTCGTCTATAAAGCCGAGTTGATCCGCTCGGATGACGGGACGATGCGTCTTTTCCTTTATGACGCCAAGATGGCGCCGCTAGATGGGGCCGCCTTCGAGAAGAAGGCGAACGCGATCATTCTATCAGGGAAAAAGAAGAACAAGAAGCGCAGCTTCTCGCTGAGCAGGGAAGGCGGCGTCTACTCCGGCGTTGCTCCCAAGGCCCCGAGCCGCCCCTTCAACCTCGAGGTCTCGCTCAAAGACGGTAAGCGGTCCTTGCTCGTGGCGTTTGAGAATCTAGACTGACGCCGCACATCTGGCCCTCGTGGCTCATTGGTGTTTGGGTCTCGTCTAGTCCTGCGAGTCGCACGCTGCCTTCCGCGCGACCTAGAAAAATTCTTTAATTGCAGAATAGGCGATGGAGTTCGCCTGAACCGCCTCCGCCCAGGAGGCTGATGACTCCTACCGGAAGACGTTCTGGTAGGAGTCATTTTCATTTTAGAGGAGTGAGCAATATGGATAAGTCAATACCGCTTGTTTTCGGCGCGATCTTGGGTGTATTCGCGCGTTATCTGGTCGCGACGAGGATCTACATGATGACTGGGACCGGCTTCCCGTTTGGAACCTTGGCCGTCAATATCTCCGGCTGCCTCCTAGTAGGAGTCTTTGACAGCTGGGCAGGGGACCGCGGACTGATCGGGCCGGCGGGGCGCCTATTTCTCATGACCGGGTTCTGCGCGACCTACACGACCTTCTCGACTCTCATCCTCGAGAGTGCGCACCTCATCAGCAACGGGCAGATCGCCCGCGCCCTGGCGTACTATCTCGGGAGTGGCGTCCTGGGATTCGTGAGCTTCCGTCTGGGCGCGTTCCTTGGGAGAATATTCTAGGAGGCGGCATGGAGAAGGAGGTGCGCTGGCTAGGAAGCCTCCATGGCGGGTTATTGTCCCCACGCAGCGCGCGTGGATGAAGCCACTAAAATTCGTATTTGACTCGGCCGCCTGATTCGGGGCGAGTCATCCACCGCGGGTCCTGGCCAGCGATAACTTGGAGAAGAAGGGGAAGGTCTTGATGACGCGAACCGAGGCCTCCGCAGCACTGGGTCGCAGCAGCATGGCCTGAAGCCAATGGCCGATGCGTAGGCGCGCGGCGAATCGGCGTAACCGTTCAAGCTGCCGAGTGTCCGTTCGTCGTTGTAGTCCGTCCGTCAGGCTTCGATCACGCCTTTCGCCTCGACAATCGTCACGAACCGATTGTCGTGAGGTATTCCTCGCGAAAACGTCTGTTTAGGGGAAAAGATTCGCTCGAGCCGAGTATAGAGCGCGAAGCAGTACCTGCGTAAGACCCAATGCTTGCGGTGGATACCGACGCGTCCGTGGACGGCGTGGACGAGCGGGTCGCCTACCCCGCCCACCGCCGCTTGGATTTCTCCGCGCCTGCGGCGCGCGCGGATCGGTCCGCGTGCGCTCCTCCCCGCCGTGCGGCCGGCGGGGACCGAGAACTCCACCGTCTCCACCGCTCGGCGGCGGAGATTTTTTCTTGGCTTTTTTCGCGCCTTCCCATCCCGTCCTCCTCCTTTCCGGTCTTTTTCATGTCGCCCCTCGCTTCTCGTGACTCCAGGAGCGAAGGCCTCCTTACTGCGGCATAAACGGCCCTCCCCGCCGGCGATCCGAAAACCTGGCCCAACCCCCGCCTAGCCCCTAGTTTTCGGACGGCTCGCGTGCCGCGAGGCGGCCAGCCCGGCTGCGCCGGGGGCCGTCTCCAGGGTGGGGGCCCGCCATTTATTCCTCGTCGTTCGGCCTTCCTCGGGTCACTCGCCCTCCGGGTGCTGCGGAGGTGCGACATGAAAAAGACCTGCAAGATCGTCGTACGGGACGGGAAGGGGAACGGCCGGGCTGTGAAGTCGGACGCCGTGACGGAGGCTTTGAAGTGTTACTTGGACGGGAGAAATCCGGAGGCGCGTAGCTTCGCGCTCGGTCTGTGCCGTGACGCCGAGGAGGCGGACGAACTGGTCCAGGAGGCGTGCTACCGGGCCTTGAAGGCGCGCAAGAAGCACGACGCGACGAAGGCGGTCAGGAGCTGGCTGTTCACCATCCTGCGCCATGTGTTCATGGACTCTCGGCGGCGCAAAGAGCGGCGTGACGGACTGTCATTGGACTATTGCTGTGGCATGGACGATTCGACTCCTTTTCACGAGACTCTTCCGGGTGCGGACGAGGACATGCTCGAACGCCTGGAGCGAACGGAGGCGGCGGCTCAGGTGCGCCGTGCCATGGCTCGCCTTCACAGGAAGGAGCGGGAGGTATTGACGCTCTGCGACGCGCGAGGCATGGCCTACACGGAGGCGGCCGAGACGCTCGGGGTGCCGCTCAATACGGTGCGTTCGCGGCTTCACCGGGCGCGCGTCAAGCTGAGAAAGACGGCGGGGCGAGTCGGTTTAGTCTAAGTCGGTGCCGTCCGTCGAAAGGCGGGCGGCCGCTCCGGCGGGTCGGTCCGCGGGCGCTCCACCCCTGCGGGGTCCATGCGTCAGGACGTCAGGTCCGGATAATGCTTGAAGCCGTCCTGGCGCAGCCGGAGGTAGAGGGGGAAGGCGTAGTCGTGGATCTCGAGAGTACGCGCATTCTGTAGCCTGCGCATCTTCCGTGCGTCGAGGCCGAGTTCCGCGATGGCTGCGTCGATCTGCGCGAAGAACTGGAGGGCCGTCATGCGGCGCAGTTTGGCGCTGGCGCGCACGTCCAGGTACTTTTCGTTCAACTCGACTCGGCTGTAAATCCTGCGGTATAGCCCGCCCGGGAGGCGGCAGTGGAAGTTGTTCAGGAAAGGGCATAGCCGCTGGCCTTTCGTGCGCCTCGCGTGCGCCGCCATCTCGCGCTCGACCTTGCGCCGAATCCCGTCCTCCTCGCTTCTCATCGTCGGGAAGTCGTGGCACAAGTGCCCATATGACAGGGATTTGACAAATATTCGCGCGCGTGTTACAGTCCATTCAACCCCTCATGGCTACGATTCTTGTCATCGACGACGAAGGCGGATACGGCGCGTTCCTCGAGCGCTATCTTTCCGTCCTCGGCTTCAGCGCCTTCGTCGTGAAGAAAGGCGACCAGGGGCTGGAGTTCTCGAAGACTGTCCGTCCTGACCTCATCTTGTTGGACTGGTGCCTCAAGGAAGGCTTCACCGCGGAGGAGACTCTGCGTCTCTTCCGAAGCCAGCCCGCGACGCAGGACGTCCCGGTGGTAGTCATCTCGGGCAACAAGGAAGAGCCCGAGGACGAAGCGCGGGCGCGCCAGGCTGGCGCGTGCCAGTTCATCTCGAAGAACGAGATTTCCGACTCGGTCAAGGACCAGACCGTGTTCAAGCGGAGACTGGACGCCCTCATCCTCGGCCGCGTCGCCTCTCCGCCGCGGAATCGGCGCTCGATCAAGAAGGTCGCGCTTCCGCGTCCTGTCGGTCGAGTCCTACTCGTCGATGACGATCCCGAGATTCGGAACATGATAGCGCTCTTCCTTCGCGACAAGGGTTACAGCGTGCTGCAGGCTGATACGGCCTCACTCGGCCTGTCCAGGGCGCAAGCCGAGGCGCCGGATCTCATCGTCCTCGACCTCGGTCTGCCGGACATGGACGGGTTGGAGGTCTGCTCGCGGCTCAAGACGAGCTCGAAGACGCGGCCGATTCCCGTCCTCATCCTCACGGCCCGCGTCTCGCGGCAGTCTCAGCTGCTCGCCGTCGAGTACATGGCCGACCATTTCCTCCCGAAGCCGCTGCCCGACCTGGAGGAGTTCCACGGCTGGGTGACCGCGCTGATGCGGCGCCGTTCGCACGCCGCGGACGACCGGGAGCTCCTGCGCGTCGGCGACCGGCTCGTGGTGGACGTCGCGGCCCATACGGTGACGGCCGATGAACGGCAGATCGACGATCTCCCCGCGATCTTGTTCCAACTGCTGTGCGAGCTCGCTCGCCGCCCCGGCGAGGTTCTCAGCCGGGACTATCTGTTGATGAAGATCTGGCACAACTCCGTGCGTCCCCACCAGGTCGTCACGGCCGTCAATCGGCTCAAGAAGCGGATAGGCTCGCCGCTCGTGGACTGGCTGCAGGCCGTCCCCGGCGACGGCTACCGGCTCATACCGACGGGAGTCCCTCTCCGGCCCGTCCGTGTCGAGCCCCCGACTCCTTCCGAGAACGGCTAAGGCCCCCTTCCGGGGTGGTCTCACGGCGGTCTCACTGATCAGCGATTAGCCTTAATTTATCGTCATAAATATGGCGCCCCCTTGACAGGATATGGAACTCGGCGCAAGGCTAATCCGTCGGTAATAATAAGGAGCTTAGCCTGCCCTCCGCCGAGAGCCGAAGTCAGCCGCGTCCCGCGCGGGTCCGATTCGATCGGACCGCGGCTCGTTTTGTTCGGTGGGCGCTCTTCGTTCTCTTCATGGCGGCGATTCCTGGACCCGCTTTGGCCGCGAGCCTCGTCTGGAACGGGGCGACGAGCAGCGATTGGTTCACCGCGTCCAATTGGACGCCCGCGCAGGTTCCCACCGCCGCCGACGACGCGCTGATCGACGCGACGGCGACCGTGCTCATCGCGGGCGCCGTGCCCGCGACGTTTAACTCGCTCCAGCTCGGCAGCGCCGCGGGTGCGACGGCGCCGCTGCTGCGCGTGGCGGGGAGCATCTCATCCTCCGGTCAGATGACCATCGAGCGCGGCGCCACGCTCCGCCAGGAGACCACCGTCCTTTCGACGGTCGGGGGACTCGTCGTTGCCCCCGGCGGTTTGCTCACGCACGCGTCCAACTCATCGGCGCGTTCGTTCGTCGTGAATCTGAGCGTGACGGGGGACTTCGATCTGCAGTCCGGGGCGACGGTCTCGGTCGTAGGGATGGGCTACGCGGGCGGCACGGCCACCAACGGCAGCGGCCCCGGCGCGGGCCGTGGCGCCACGGGCTTCTGCGAATCCACCGGCGGCGGCGCGGGCCATGGCGGAGCGGGCGGCAACGCGACGACCCGCAACCAGAGCCCCGGCGGACCCGGCTACGGCTCGACGCTCGACCCGACCGACCTGGGCAGCGGGGGCGGCGCGGCGGGCGACCCGGGCTGTGGTCCTCATCCCGACGGCGGAAACGGAGGCGGCGCGGTCCTCCTTACTATCGGAAACACCGCGACCTTGAACGGCTTGATCACGGCCGATGGCGACAACGGCGGAGCGGGGGCTGGTGGCGGCTCGGGCGGCAGCATCAATATAAAGGCCGGGACGCTGGCGGGAAACGGGAGCGTGCGGGCCAACGGCGGCAGCAGCGGCAATACGAGCGGAGGCGGCGCGGGCGGCGGACGCATCGCGCTGACGGCGAGCGTGGCGAGCAGCTACACTGGGACCGTTTCGGCCGTCGCGGGCACGGGCGGTACCAACGGCGCGCCGGGCGTCACGGCGATCAAGGTCGCGCCGGCGACGGACTACGACCTCATCGTGGACGGACGCGGCGTCATCCCTTCAACGCAGACCGTCATCCCTTCCGGCCTCTCCGGAGTGGCCAATCTCTCCGTATCGACCGTCAACCTCGTGGGCGGGACGCTGTCCTTGTCCAACGACTTCATCCTCGGCACGCGCGCCAACGCCGTGATTGGCCCGCTCTCGGTCGCTCGCGACCTGGTTGTCCCCGGTACCGCGTTCTCGGGCGTCTTAAACGGCGTCGTGGACGTGCAGCGCGACGTCGTCGTCACGAGCCTCGGCGCGGGCGTGCTCATCGGCACCTTCACCGTCCATCGCGACGTCGTGGTCCAGAACGGGGCGACTCTCTCGGCCAGCTCGATGAGCATAACGAACGACTTGATCGTGCGCAACGGCGCTAAGCTGACGCATCCGGCCAACGCGGCGTCGCGGCAGTACCGCCTCATGTTGACCGTCGGGCACGACTTCGACCTTCAAAGCGGCGGCGTGGTGGATCTGATGGGCGTCGGTTACGCGGGCGGCACCAGCCGCAACGGCAGCGGTCCCGGCTTTGGTTCTGGCGCGACGGGTTTCTGCGACTCGACCGGCGGTGGGGCGGGTCACGGCGGCGTGGGCGGCAACGCGGGCACGCGCAACAACAGCGCTGGCGGCATTGCTTACGATTCGCCTGCGAACCCCATCGACTTGGGCAGCGGCGGCGGCGCGGCGGGCGACCCGGGCTGCGGCGGCGGCCCCGCCGGCGGGTCGGGCGGCGGCGCGCTCGTCATGACCGTGGCCAACCTCGCGACGCTCAACGGCCTCATCAACGCCGACGGCGTCAGCCCCGGCCCCGGCGCGGGCGGAGGCTCCGGCGGGACGATCAACATCAAGGCCGACAAGTTCGCCGGCACGATGAGCGTGCGTGCCAACGGCGGCACCGGAATCTCCCACGGCGGAGGTGGCGGCGGCGGGCGCATCGCCTTGACCGGCTGCGACGCGAACCTCGCGGTCGCGAGCGTGACCGGCGGCCCGGCCGCGAGCGGCAACGGCGGTTCCGGGGCCGCGGGCTCGAGCAGCATCGTCGTGCCTGGCGCGTGTCCGAGCCCGCCCGCCACCCCGACCTCCATTGCGTTCACGGCGGTCAGCGGCGCGTCGCTCTCCGCCTCCTGGAGTTCCGCCACGCTCGCGACCGCCTACCTCCTGCAAGTCTCGACCGCCGCTGACTTTTCGGGTCCCATTACCTCTTCGAGCACGGCGGGCACATCCGCCAGCGTGACCGGCCTCCAGACCAGCACGACCTATTTCGCGCGCGTCCAGGCGACGAACCAATTCGGCGCTTCGCCCTTCTCGAGCGTGATCTCGACCATGACGCCTGCCGTCATCGACGATGAGGTAAACCTCAACGTTCCTGCCGGGCATACTTACGTCATGGCCGGGACTCACTCTTATACGGGTGGCATCGCGGTTCACGGAACCATCCAGGTCGCCGCGTTCGCGCAGGGAGCTCCCGGTTTCTTATTCCTCTCCGCCCCGAGCGCTCGGATCTTCTCTGGAGGCCGCATTCTCGCGGACGCCGCCGGCTATGCTCCTGCCACGGGCCCAGGCGCGGGCGAGACCGTCCCAGAGCAGTCCGGCGGTGGAAACGGGAGCGGAGCGGCCTACGGCGGCAACGGCGGCGTCGGCATCCGTGGCGGCAACATCGGACCGGACGGCAATATCGTTTTCGGCGGAAACGCTTACGGTTCGATCGCTCAGCCGTCCGACCTCGGGAGCGGCGGCGGTGGAATCACCAGCGGTGCTAACGTGGTGGTGCAAGGCGGGCGCGGCGGCGGCAAGCTACGCATCGATGTCGGAGTGTTGCGCGTGGATGGCCGCATATCGGCGGACGGAGAGTCCGGGCAGGAGAACGGTTTCTGGAACGACAGAGCCGGCGGCGGCTCGGGCGGCTCGGTGTGGATCACGGCCCAGCAGTTGGAAGGCGCGGGCATCATCAGTGCTAATGGCGGGGCCGCCTCGCCGCGCGGGTTCAAGAACGGCGGCGGGGGGAGCGGCGGACGGATCGCGATAGGCTATGACGCATCGACTTACAGCGGGACCATCGCCGCGCGCGGAGGCTTGGGGCGGCAGTTCGGCGGGGCCGGGACGGTCGTTTATGGCTCAGAGTTGCGCATTGATAACGGTATTACGGGCGCCACCACCCCCATTCTCTCAGGCAGCTACGCTTTCGAGCGCGTGGCTGTCGGTTCCCACGCCATCGTCGAAGTCGCGGCCGGCGCCTCTGTGGGCGTCTCGAACCTGTTCGTGCGCGAGAACAGCACCTTCACCAATCGCGGCAGTCTGACGGCGACGGGCGTCGTGGTGTCATCGGGCGCCGCGGTCCTGCGTCAAATTGCGGGCACCTTGAGCGCCCCGCGCCTGGAGGCGGCGACGGGCGGTCTGCTCGCCTATGACGGCGGCGTGCTGAGCGCGCAGGAAGCGGAGGCGGCCACGGGAGGCAGGCTGAGCGTGAACTCGCCCTTGGAGTTGGCGCGCCTGAGGGTGGCGCCCGGCGGGGTCGTCACGCACGACCCTGGCGACGCCGACTTCGATCTCGCCGTCTCGCAGAGCATGACGGTGGAGTTCGGCGGCCGGGTCTCGGCCGACGCCGTCGGTCACGCGCCAGCAACCGGCCCAGGCGCCGGCGTTACAGTGACGGAGAACTTCGGCGGCGGGCGCGGGAGCGGCGGCGGCTACGGCGGGCAGGGCGGCGCCGCCACGCAGCCCGGCGGACAGCCGTACGGTTCGCTGGCGCAGCCTTCGGACCTCGGGAGCGGCGGCGGCGGGATCACCAGCGGCCACAACGTCGTGGTGGTTCAAGGTGGGCGCGGTGGCGGCAAACTCCGCATCGACGCTCAGCTTCTTCGCGTAGATGGCCTCATCTCGGCCGATGGGCAGACTGGAGAGGAGAACGGCTTCTGGAACGACCGCGCGGGCGGGGGCTCGGGCGGTTCTATCCTCATCACGGCCCGGCAACTGGAGGGCTCCGGGACGATCCGGGCCAACGGTGGGAACTCCTCTCCGCGGAGTAGCTTCAACGGAGGCGGAGGCGGCGGTGGACGCATCGCCCTCTACTACACCACCTTGGTCGGCACGCAGACCCTCACGGTCGGAGGGGGAAGAGGGGGCCAGGACGGCTCACCGGGTACCATCCTCGATAACGGCGTGCTCTACGGCACGATGTCGGGCTCGAGCGCGACCTTGGCTTTCTCGCAGATGCAGGAGCGCCTGGCTGCTTCGCAGACTTTGGGGGAGACCATCTCGACGCGCCTCCTCGACTTCGCGGGAGCTATCTCGACCGGCGTCCCGGCCGGGACTTTCGGCGTGGCGGAACTGCGCGTGGTCCTGGTCAAGACCGGACCCTTCGCCAACAAAGGTTTCTTCCGCGGGCGCTACACGCTTTCCATCCCGGCCGGGGAGTCGCTCTCCGGCGATTGGGAGGGGATGGCGTTCATCCTTGCGAACGATCCGGGTCGCTTGTTCTTGAAGGGCGTTCTCAAGGGCCGTATCCAGGGAACTCTGGATGGTGCCCTACTTGAGTCTTCCCCCGGTAGCGGGACCTTCGATCGCCTGGCCGCGAGCTGCCGCCTCATCCAGGTCGGCAACATCATGGGTGCCAGCACGATGTATGTCTCGGGCTCGGGCGTGGTGAGGGAGAGCGCGGAACATCCCGGTACGACCCTCGACTTCTTGCAGGCCACCCAGTCAGGTGAAGTCGGCGGCTACTACTCGACGCCCATCGACATCGCCTTCTCCTTCCTGCGCGTCAATCATGTCGGCAATCCCTACAACGGGGAAGGCTTCTTTGCCGCGAACTATGACTCGCCCCAAGGCTCGGGCCAGGGCTGGGCCTACGCGGCGGTCTCCGGCGACAGTGCGCGACTCTCAGGGCCTTTCGAGCAGTCCTTGAGGGGCTTGATGGAGGGGGTGTTGACTCTCGACTCGCCGCGTTCGCTGCTCCTGACCCTGCGTAACCTGGACGCCGGACTCCCACTTCAAGCTGAAGTCACGGCTTCCTTGGCCACCGCTGGGAACACGCCTATTGGCGGTGTCGCTACCGTTAATATCGAGGTCCGCAACGACGGCTACGCCGTCGCCGAGGGTGTGACCGTCATTGCCGTTGCGCCGGAGAAGTCGAGCTTCCTGTCCGCCTCTGGTGAACATAGGGTCTATGATGTGACGCACTGGCGAGAAGGACAACTCGCGCCTAAACCCTTTATTCGTTGGGATTTCGTGACGATTCCTGCGCGCAGTTCATCGAAGATGTCATATCAGGTCCGTTTGCCGCCGGGTACTCCGAACAGCGTACAGGCGGGCATAGACGTTCGGGCTATCACGACTGCGTGGGCTGATACAGTGTTCGCGAACTATCAACCGGGAGTGACTCCGTGAGAAATGTGACGAAGGTATTCCAAGCCATTTCGATGGCAAGTCTTTTTTTTGGCGTCGGCCATGCCGCCGAGCCCTCTGCAACAGAGGTGCTTGCTAGGCTTGATGCCGCTAAAACCGCACCGCAACTCGTAGCCGCGATTGATGCCGTCAAAAAGCTCGGACCCGGGGCCATGCCGACTTTGGAGGCCTATGCTTTTGATGCATCGAAGGAACCTCGAGTCCGAATGGTGGTTCTGCGAAAAGTTATTGCCGCAAGATCCGGCAATCATGCCTCCAACACCCTGCAAGACCTAATTGGAAGCAGCTCTGATGAAAATTTTAGAGCGTTGTGCGCGGAGGAGTTGGGTCGCAAGCCATCTCCCGGGGGCCGGGCTTTGTTGAAGAAGCTGCTTTTCGATTCCAAAGAGTCGGCTCATGTGCAGCTAGCCGCCGCCATGGGGTTGGCCGAGATGGGAGATGATGCGGGTAAGGATCGCGCCAAGAATGCCGTGCTCCAGAATGAGCCGTGGGCCAATCTGGCGGTGCGCGTTCTCGAAAAACTCAAAGCCAAGGATGTCATAGCACAGATTGATCAGCAGGCTCGCAATGCTCCAGATGCACATGACCGTGGCAGCGCTCGAATTGCATCGCTGAAGCTTCAGTTGGTCGATAAGTCACCGGTCGATCGGCTCGGCATCCTCGAAGAAGCTCTTCGTGATAAAGAGTCGCGCGAAGTCCGCAAGTGGGCTGCGATGCGGCTTGCAGACATAGGGTCGCTGGAGGCAGGGGAGCGGCTGGCATCCGTCGTTAACAGCGGGGATTCGGCGTTGGCGGATACCGCGATGCGTGGACTTCGAATGGGTATAGAACGCAAAGCCTGGACCAAGGAGAAGGTCAAGGCTTGGGTAGGCGCGGGTGGGCAACACAATCACTGACACATTTTCGACTGCGAGGGCGCTCGCGCTGTCCATTGCCAGTTCCCTGGCGTGGCTCTATTCGGTGTGCGCGCTCCAAGCCGCGCTTTGGCGTGAGGGGGGGCTCTCCAGTCATGATTTTGGCCTCGGAACCATAATTCTTGGGTGGATCGCGTCTATCGGTTGGATGGCTTTCGCTTGTTATCCAATGGCCCGGCGCTTCTTAAAGTCTGCAAGTACGGCTGGCTTTCTGCTTGGCGGAGTTCTGTCAATCCCAATCGCGTTGCTGCTCGCGGTAGCCGGCGAAATGGTCTTCGGTGGAACCGGGTTGTGGTTGCCTATAACACAAGGGTTTGAAGCCGTCTTTTTCATTCTCAGCGTTGGCGGCACTATTCCTGAGGGCCGTGCCGGGACCGCAGCGTTACTGGGGGTCTGCTGGACTGCGGTTCTCGTGGGGAGCCTGGCCGGTTTCTTTATTACCCGCAGGCGTATTGCCGCCCTTGCCATGCTGATAGCAGCCGTATTGCCGACTTCGCCTAATAAAGCTCATGCGTACTCCGAAGGAATACATACCGAGTTCCTTACTCAAGACGCCGCAGCCCTGTTGCACTCCAGTGCGCAGCAGCGTTATGGAGAGCTGATATTAAAAACGCCCCGTATGAATCTGGGCACCGTACAAGAAGATACGGGCACCCAGGTTCGCAATCACTTCTATCGTCCTTCGGATCAATCCGGGATATTCCTTTTTCAGAGCGCGCGCGCCAAGTTGGAAACGCAGCAGATTTATCAGAACGCGGTCACACAGTATAGAGCCGGTAACAAGGATCTCGCTTATAAGACCTTCGGCCATGTTCTTCACTTGGTGTCGCAAGACATGTATTCCGCGCCGCACGCCCACAATGACGTCCACTTTACTTTGGAAGGTTTTGGCGGCCCTACCTTCGCTCCAAACTCTTATGAGACATGGACCACTGTCCATATAAACGATATCCGGGCTAGCCCGCTGCATAGGGCCAACTCTGTTCCCGAAGTATCAGGCACGATCGGGGACATTCTTGATTCGAATGCTCAGGTCACGTACAGAGCGACAAGGATTATGGGTAACGTGCAGCCTAATACTTCGACTCCGGCAACTGGCGAAATCGCCAACATGTTCCCGCCAACTCACAATCAGAGGATTATTTACATACCGCTTGCGCGGTGCGCGGTTCAGGATGGTTCGAGTTGCCTCGTGTGGGAGGCCAAATGGGAATTGACCGGCGTGGGTGACTGCTTTGAGTTCACGGGATGCGCTGCTGCCCCGGGGGCTGGAGACGAGTGGTGGATTACGCAGAACTTCCCTAGCGATCCGCCTGGCGCGCGCTTCTTCTACATTGAGGACTCTGCTGTCGCGCGCCCAGCGAACTACCGGGGGATGGATTCCGGCAACAGGGTCCTCGCGGAGTTGTGGGCTCTTGGACATCCAGGAGTTGGCGGCATCGCAGGGGAACAATTGATAGCGAAAGGACAAGCGGCATCCGCGGCGCTGATGCGGTATTTTGCGCAAGCAGTTGACGGACTCGAGCCCAAGATTGAACTGCATCGTGGTGATCAGCAAGGGGCACTGATTGAAGGCGCGCTCATTCCAAATAACGGCTTTACGAACGCTTCGAAGGTTTTCATTCATGTTACCGATCCGAGATCTTTAGCCTACCCTGCACCGTCAGGAGTATTCCGCCTGGTCTTGAAGAAGACCGATGCTCCGCAATCGGAGTCCCCAGTCGAATTTGCCTTGGGCAATGATGAAGAGAGCCATCTTTTCGAAAATTTGACCCCTGGTCAGTATGAAGTTGAGGCATTCGACGGCCTGGGAAATAGGAGTTTGGCTCGGTTTCGCATAGTCACTACTCCGCCAACACTGTTGCTCGTGAATGAGTACGGCGAGCGGATGGATCATGGTTCATATAGCGATAGTGCCCTTATTACTATAGCCGCCGCTCATAATCCCGCGCCTGTAAAGTCTCTCGAGTTTTTCGTCGGCAATGCCCCTGCTGGGAGCATGCCTGTCCCGGAAGGCAAAGTAGATATCTCAATCACTCGAAGGTTCTCCGGAGATTCTTGGCACTATGTGCGTGCCTGTGATGTCGCATTGAACTGCGTATACAGCCTATTCGGCGTGTTCCCGCCTGGAACGACGCCGCCCAATCCTCCGGGACCGCCTCCGTCGCCTGGGTCGGGTGGTACACAAAGGCCTAACCCCAAGCCCGGGCAGCCATTGCCTCCTCCGGACGACCCGGACAATCCGCCGCCTCCGCCGACTCCCAGTCCGCCTGGGCCGCCGACGCCTCCCGTATGCAAGGGTGAGGGTTGCTTGAATGAGCCTCCGGCCGAGGACCCACCATGGGATCCTGAGCCAAAGGTTCCCAAGTTCTGCCAGCGGACGCCGCAGAACTGCAACATCCCCATAGCATTCCCGCATGATCCGAACGCGAAGTATGGGCCCAGCGGCTCGGTGGTGCCGGGACAGTTGATGACCTATACCATCGAGTTCGAGAACGAGGGAGACGGCACGGCGCTCGGGACCTATGTTCGCGACCCCTTGGACCCCGCTCTCGATGAGACGACCTTGGTCCTACGGGACATGCGCCGTGTCAACTTCTTGACCGAGGTTGAGACGTCGGCGAACTTCCCCTGGTCTTTTGACCCCCGTACCCGTGTCGTCACCCTGCAGACAGGCGACGCGGAGTCGAGAGAGGGAGGTCGTTTTATCCTGGAGGCGCGGCTGAAGTCAGACACCACTCCAGGCACGATTATCGGCAATCAGGCGATCGTCTACTTCCCTACTGTTCTGGAGGTCACTCCGACCAACTCGATCGTGTCGGCGGTTCCGTTTGCCAGCCAGTTGATTTATGAGGGAGCCTCCAGTGCCACTTATCTCGCTACGACTCGCTTTGCGGCACGCCTCACGGCGGGAGGGAAGCCGCTGGTGGCGCAGCCTGTCGAGTTCCTGCTGGCCGGCTCGTCATGGACCGGAGTGACCGACGCAAGCGGAGTGGCGGCCATTTCAACAGCCATCGCCGTTCTGCCCGGTGTCTATAGCCTGCAAGTGCGCTACGCGGGAGACGGCTTCCTCTACCTGGCTCAAGAGACGAGCAACGAGTTCGTGATAGAAAAGAGGCGTGTGCGCGTGGATGCCCCCTTCGCCGCCGCTCGATCGACGGAAACGGCTCGGGTGGTCGTTGTTGTGACGGACGACGAGGGGCACCCCTTGAGCGCCCAGGCCGATGATCCTAAGACGATCCATTTGGAACTCCTGAGTGGGGAAGCCGTGACGCCGTTGGCGACAGAGCTTCTCTCCGGTACGTCTGTCTCTTTCGCGATTACTCTGCCGCAGCCGCTCAAGATCAATTGGTCTGTGCGGACTCGCTTCGACGGCGATATGCGCTATGCCTCTGCGGTCAGCACCGGCGTTTTGCGGCTCGTGGACGAGACCCTGCCCACAATAACCATTCATTCACCCACGGGGGGGCAGGTTTACGCCAGTTCTCAGCTGATCCCGATAGATTTTTCGACTCAGGATAGCGAGGATCCCACGCCCGCGTCTGTCGGTATTCTGACTTCTAGCGCTGGTTTCAGCGTGCCGGTCGCTGATGGCGACTCAGTAGCGGTGTCATCGCTCAGTCCAGGTCAGTGGTCGCTTCGGGTGCAGGCCACGGATTGGGCGGGTAACCAGGCTGAGACGCAAGGCGAGATCTTCCGGGTTCTCGCGGTGTCGGACAACTTGGCACCGCGCACAAACCTGAACGTCGGCGGTCCCCAATTCGGTACTACCACGATCTTCATTACGACGACTACGCTCATTGGATTCTCCGCGAGCGACGACCTGACAACGGTCGGAGACGGCATCGGTGCCGGTGTTGAGCGCACAGAGTATTCTTTGGACGGGGGCACTTCAGCGGTTTTCGTTGAAGACTTCGCCGTCTCTACCGAGGGCGCGCACAGCCTGAGCTTTTTTAGCGCCGATTTCGCGGGTAACATCGAAGCACCGCAGGTGCGCGCGCTGTTCGTGGACACGACCTCTCCCATTACGAGACTCCTTGTCGGCGGTTTGCCCGTAGCGACCACCGACGTCACGCTGACGCCGACCGATGGGATATCCTTCTCCACCACGGATGCAGGCTCGGGCGTGGCGATAATCTTCTACGAAGTGGACGGTGCGACAGCATCCACAATCACGGCCTCCGCCTTCACGTTAAGCGTGGGCACGCATTCGCTGAGCTTCTACAGCGTAGACAACCTCGGCAACACTGAGGCCGCCCAGACGGCGTTCCTCACGGTTCGTAATCCTCAGACGGATGTCGTTGCCCCGCTGGTCCGCCTGGACTTCCCAGGTACAACGGGGCGCGAGGTTGAGCAGGCCGTTGGCGGCATAGTGAGCGTGCGCGGCGCTGTCACGGATGAGAGCGGCGTTAACTGGGTGTTGGAAGCGGCTCCGGGCGCGGCAGCCTCCACGGGCTTTACGCAGATCGCCGCCGGCGGCGCGAATGTGACCGGCGTGCTCGCGGCCTGGAACACCGTGCCGCTTTCGGGACACTTCACTTTGCGCTTGAGAGCGGTTGACGTCTTCGACAACGCGTCCTCCGTCACGGCCGCGGTCTTCGTGGGTAAGCCGGTATTCAACTTCGCCATCGGCCGCAAGGACTCGCACGTCATCGTCAACCAGCTCAAGAATCCCTCCGGCATCGCCGCGCGCCCCGACGGACTCATCTGGGTCTCGGTCGAGAATGACCGGCTGCTGCTGTTGAGCTCGACCGGTGCGGTAATCGCCCAGCTCGGCAGGCAGCACGGGCATGGACACGACGATGATGACGACGATGAAGATGATGACGAAGACGGCGGCGACGATGGCGACGGTTTGCGCTTCTCGAATCCGCGCGGCCTGGCCGTGGACGCTTCGCACAACCTCTACGTCGCAGATAAGGGCAGGAATCGCGTGCTCAAGCTCTCTCCGGACGGCTCCCAGATTCTTCTCCAGCTCGCCCGCCTGGACCACCATGGTCGGCCCAAGTCCGGATCTGGTCCCGGTGAGTTCAAGAAGCCCTGGGACGTGGCCGTGGACGGCAACGGCGACATCTACGCGGCCGACTCGGGAAATGGGCGCATCCAGGTCTTCAACTCCTCCGGGACCTTCCTGCGCCAGTTCGGACAGGCCGTGCTGCGGCCGAAGACGGATGTGCGCGGTATCGCCCTCACAGGCGAAGGACTTTGGGTCTCGGACAAGGAGCAGGAGCGCGTCCATCTGTTCAGCCGCGCGGGCGTGCTCATCAAGTCCATCGGCGACGCTGACTCGGCGGTGGGCGAACTCTCGCGCATGCGCGGCCTGGCCTCGGATCACTTGGGCGCGCTCTACGTGGTGGAGCCCAACCGCGATCGCACGCAGAAGTTCGACCCCCAGGGCAAAGGCCTGCTCGCCTTCGGGACCAAAGATGGCCTGTCCCAGGCGGATAAGCAAGCCAAGCGCTACCTGACTCAGCCTATCGACGCGGCCGTAGCACCCGACGGCTCGATTTGGATCACGGACACCGGCCGCGACCGCATCGTGCGCTACGCCTTGCCCGTTTCGGGCGGCTACGGCGTGGCGGCCTACTCAACTGGCGGCGGTGAGGGAATCGCGTCGTCCTCCGTCGAGCCCGCCAAGCGCGTCGTGGACCACAAGGACGGCGCCAAGGTCGAACGCGACGACGGGGCGGGTGTCATGGTTCCGAAGGGCGCGCTCTCGGCCGACCTCGAGATTACGGTCGATAAGGGCGACGAGAACGAGGACAAGGAGCAGAAGGAGGCCAAGCGCAAGGAGAAGAAGGTCGCGGCCGTATCGGAGGAGGTGCAATACGGCCCCGAGGGCACGACCTTCAGTACGCCGGTGACGCTGACCATCCCCTATGACCCGGCGCTCATCGCCTCGCGCGGCATCAAGGAGGAGAGCCTCAAGGTCTACTACTGGAATCCAACGCTCAAGGACTGGGAGGCCATGCCCTCGACGGTCGATAAGACCGCCAAGACGGTGAGCGCGCAGACTTCGCACTTCTCGTCTTATCAGATCGGGGGCTTGGGCGGCATCGGGGTGGCCGCTCTCGACGACTTCGGCCTGCGCGACGGCTATGCCTTCCCCAATCCTTCCCGCAACGGGGCGTCTGTCACCTTCCGGCTGCAGCCGGGTTCGGTGGACTCCATCGAGGTGCGCGTCTACGACGTGTCGGGCCGCAAGATCCACTCGTCCTCCGATTTCCGCTTCAGGGGCGCCATCGACGACGGCAACGGCAAGGGCGCGCAGAACACCTACGACCATATTTGGGACGTGTCGGGCGTCGGCTCGGGCGTCTACACCTACGTGATGACGGCCAAGAAGGCCGGACAAACGGACATTCGCAAGACGGGGAAGGTCGGCGTCATTCGATAAATGAGAACTTTGCTTCTCGTCGCGACACTCGTGCTGGGCTCCCAGGCCGCCTGGGCGGCCGAGACGGCGGCTTTCCTCGATATCGGCGTGGGCGCGCGGGCGCTCGGCATGGGCGGCGCCTACACGGCGCTGGCTGATGACGCCAACGCGCTCTACTGGAACCCGGCGGGGCTCTCGCGGCTTGAGAAACGCGAGTTCACGGCCAGCCACGCCGAGATGTTCGAGAGCACGCGCCATGACTTCCTGGCCTACGCGCATCCCACGAGCCAGGGGACTTTCGCGGGCGGCCTGACATACTTGAGCCAGGGCAAGATCGACGGCCGCGACAGCCTGGGACGTCAGACGGCGGGCTACGACGCCTCGGACGCGGCGCTCAGCCTCGCCTATGGGCGCAAGCTCGGCGTGGGGGATATCGGCGCGACGTTCAAATATCTGAGGAGCCATATCGGCTCGACCGAGGCTCAGGGCTTGGCCGCAGATGTGGGCGCCAAACGCGAGTTCGAAGGCGTCGGACCGGGCAAACTCGCCTTGGGTGCGGCGCTCAGAAACCTGGGCCCTGGGCTTAAGTTCCAAGACCAGCGCAACGACTTGCCGCTGCGGCTGGCTGTCGGGGCGGGTTATCGTTTCGCGGGTGGTCACGCGGCGGCGGCCGAGCTGGTCAACGGCCCTCGCGGCACTGGCACGGATGCCTCGTTCGGCGGAGAGTACCAGGCCATGAAGAATGTCTATCTGCGTGCGGGTTATACGACGCAGACGACGATTACGGGCGGCTCCGGCTTCGATGCGGCACGGGGCCTCACTATGGGCCTTGGGTTCCGCGACGGCCGATGGGGTCTCGACTACGCCATCCTGCCCTCGGGCGAGTTGGGGCGCTCGCATCGGTTCAGTCTTAGCGCACGCTGGTAGCAGGGCGCGCGTAAGGCCCATCTATTCACGGACTTGAGATTCTTTGAGAAGCCCGTTACCCTTAAACGATGGCGTTCTTCCTTTTGGTTGGGATGCTCTGGTTGCTAGGTGCGACATTCGCTGGCACCGAATTCCTACGGCGTGACGCAGACTCCCTTGACCGGGAAGCGTGTGTTGCGGTTCTCTTCGTGACGTTCTGCGTATTCATTCCCACGATCGGCATGTACTTCATTGCGGGTGGCTTGGTGCCGATCTGGATGCATCCGGTGATGATGCTGGGTGGCGGGCTTTTCGGGTTGCTCCTGGGCAGCATCCACATAGCGTTTCATGCCGCACTGTTCTACGGGCTATCCTGGTTGACCAATGCTTTAATTTTTGCAGCGATACCATCGGCCAGGGTGCGGAGAATCGTTCTCATCGGCTTGATGTGCTTCATAGCAGCCGCCTCGCTAGCTCCAATCTACTTTCCATTCTCGCACTCTAGCGGCAGTTGGACGAACCTGATTGGAGTCCTAGCTCGTGGATACTAGACAAATCCGGTCCTACATGATGCTCCTTATCATCCTGTTGGCATCCGTCCAAGCAGGCGCAGTGAGCCTCTCAAGTGAGGCGCGCCAGGCCTGCGCCACGGAGATCAGCGCGTTCTGCGGCGGACGCAAGGACTTGCGCGCGTGCTTGAGAGACCATGACGAAGGCCTCATGACGAAGTGCGCCGCCGTCCTGAACGGCCGTACTGGCGCGGCGTCGGCCGCGATAGCCGTTTCGAGTTCGCGTGCCGTCGTCGAGCCGCCGCCGGGGGGCGCGCCCGTGCCAGGCGTGTCGGGGGTTTGGTTTGAGGCGGGCTACTCGGGTCCCAAGGGCGAATTGCTTCCTGGGTTTCAAAAGGCGATTTCGGAGGCATTCCCAGGAGGCCTGCGGCGCGCCGCCGAGTTGCTCGGGCAACCCGAGTATTCCTCCGGGTTTTCGCGGCCTCTCGTTCTGCGCATCGAGTACGACCCGACCCAGCAGAGGGGCTTGGCGGGCCTAGACGGTGCGCAGGACGCGAGCGGGCGCTTACGGCTTACCTTCAACATGGCGCATTGGGAGGACTGCCCCTCGCGCGACATCCTGCGCAGCGTGGTGACGCACGAAGTATCCCACGCGGTCCTGCACGACCTTCTCGGCGAAAGACGGTTGGGGACGATTCCCCAGTGGTTCGACGAGGGACTCGCGATGCTGGCGGGCGGCGAGCCCGCGCGAAGCATCGCCATGGACGCGGCTTACGCCCGCCATGGGAAAGACTACCCGGGATCCGTCCACTGCCCCTTCGTCAATGAGGCCTGGGGGCTGGTAGGGGGCGGGTTGCTGACGGAATGCTATCCCTTCTACCTTCTCGCGGTCGAGAAGCTCGCCGAGTCGTCTCCCGACGCGGTGCCGGGAATCATCAAGGACCTGCGCGTGGGCGTGCCGATGGAAAACGCCGTCGCCGCGCGCGCCGGGCTGGGGTGGGGGCAATTTGCGGCCGAGGCGGTAGAGCGTTCGCGCCGCGTCATCGGCGGTAAGTCTTTCATCAGCTTGGTCACGGGAAAGAATTGGTGGCGGCACGTCCGGTGGTGCCGCGGTTGAGCCAGGTACCAGTCTAGAATCTATCGACGCAGAAGACGTCGCAGGCGCGCGAGTAGGATTTCGACTTCGAAAGGCTTGGTCAGGTAGTCGTCGGCGCCGGCGCTCAATGCCCTGACTTGGTCCTCGGTGCGCGTCCGGCCGCTGACGATGAAGACTGGGATTGCCTTGGTGCGCGGATGTGCGCGTATCGCCTTCAGCAGATCCAGCCCGCTCAATCCGGGCAGATCCCAGTCGAGCAGCACGGCGTGGAAGTTCTCTTCGTTCAGCTTCCCGAGCGCTTCCTCCGCATTCCGGGTGAAGAGGCATGCGAACTCATCCTTGTGCCTCCGGAACAGGGACGTGTAGAACGTGCGCATGAGGTCGTCGTCTTCCACGATGATAAGGCGGTGGCGTAGTTCTGCGGCGGATTCGGCTTTATCGGTCATCTGGGCACCTCGCGCTCATAGGCATCAATTTATGTGCCGTTGGATGGGCCTTTAGGTCCTAGGGCAGGGCCTACTCGACGGGGGCCATATGCCCCTGAAAGCGCCTCGATCCGCGGCCTACACTGAATGCAGACGCATTGATGACCTGTGTAGCCTGGGGAATCGGCCCCGGGGTATCCACGATCCCGCCGGAACGGGATGAGACCACGGGAAACGACTACGATCGTTTCCCGTTTTTTGTCGCCTGGCAGCAGCTGGACGGCAGAGAACGGGGACTCCGTGGGAGGGACCTGAGTCTATGGATAGCGTCGATGGGCGTATGACGGGGACGGCGGACTATGGGGGGGCGCGTCTTGCGCGTCCCGAGCGTAAGACGACGGCGGCTCAGTTCAACGAGGGGCTCCTGCGAGCAGGAGCTGAGAGGGCGAGCAGCGACGGCGGCCAGTGGCGCCACCTGTTGAGCTTGGTCTGCGCGGAATACGCCTACTGCACGATGTATGGAGTCAACATCGTGGACGGCAATATCGTCTCCTGCGCCAACATCCAGCGCAGCCTGACCTTCGGGCCCGCAAAGGACGTCGTGCCGGCCCCGCCGGCCTTCGACGAGTATTGGCAGGCGCTGCGGGACCTGTGCGCCCGCGTGCGCAACGGCCGCCTCGCGGAACTGCGCTTCAGCCGGGCGAGGCCGATCGCGGCCAAGACCAGCGAGGGCGGCAGACGGTTCAAGAGGCTGGTCAAGCCGCTCGACGCGGGCGAATCCTCGCCGAAGGCCTAGGCCCTACGAACTGAAGAGCGCCGGCGGCCGGTTCATGCGCCCCAGGGCGGTTCTTTGCCGACCACGCCGCTAAGGTGCTCATGACCGGAGAAGGAGCCTGCCGGACGACCCGTGGCCAGGTAAAGATTCTGGAATCCAGCGGCGTGTAAACGCGCGGACTCCTCCAACCCGCTCGCTCCTCCGCCGAGGTCGACGTCCAGGTAGACCGGAGTGCGCTTGTCGAGCGTCGCGCAGGCCGCATGGAACGCGGCGAGGGTCTCGAACGCGACGAAGTCCTTGCCGTGCTCGTGGGCCGCGTTGCGCCAGGTGAGGCGCGTGAGGGGGTCATCGTCGATAAGCACCGCGTCGAGCCGCCGGATGCCCTGAGCCGTTGTCCCGACGGCGGGCAGCACCAGCGTCACGGCGGTTCCCACGCCGACTTTGGAGTCGATCTCCAGCCGTCCGCCCCAGACCTCCACGCTCTCGCGCGCATGATGGAGCCCGAGGCCGGAGCCGGCGGCCTTGCCGTGGCTGAAGCCGCGCTCCCCGGCCCGCGCGACGACTTCCGGCGGCATGCCTTTGCCGCCGTCTCGTACCGTCACGCGAACCTCGTCGGGATCCCGGGCCGCCTCGATGCGGACGGGCGCCGAGTCGGGCGCGCCCGACTCGAGCGCGTTATTGATGAGGTTCGAGAGCACGCGCTTGAACTCAGCGGGATCGACGCGCGCGGAGAGTTCGCCCGGCGCCGCGCATTCGAAGAGGATGCGGCTCTCTCCCGAGGTTCCGGCGCCGAGGCTCTTCTCCGACACGATCTGCTCGATCATGTCGGAAAGAGCCGAGACGGGGGGCATGGCCGCGCGAGTCCGATCGGGGCGGCGTCGCGCCAAAAGCCCATCGGCGATCTCCCGGATGCGTTCGAGGGCGTCGCGGAATTGGCGGCGTTTCGCGGCGGGCAGGGCGGCGGCGTCGCCCGCGGCGGCGTGTAGAGCGGCTAGCGGCGAGCGTATGTCGTGCGCCACCTGCTCGGCCAGCTCGGCGCGGACGCGCGTGTCGATCAACTGGCGCTCCTGCGCTTGGGCTCGATCGAGGCGCAGGCGGATGTCGCGCATATCGGCCATGATGCCGATCAGGTCGCGATGGGAGTCGATCTCGACTCCCGAGCCCTTGAGGAACTCGATGAGCGTGGTCGTGGTGCGCCGCTCAAGACGCCGCACGAAGGCGAGGGATAGGCCGGAGATCAGGACGTAGACGAGGAGAACGGCCATCATCGGCGCCGTCGAGAAGCGGAAGGGACGGCACATCGTGATCCGCGCATCGCCCGCCGTGCTCGCCTTGCCGAGTGGATGCGCGAGGTCGGCGCAGTGGCCCGGCGCGGGTGGCCGGCCGAACTCGAAAGTCTCGTCGGCGATGCGTAGGCGTACGTAGAGGTCGGAAAACTCCCGGCCGACGCCTTCGACGAAGTCCCGGAACCTCCGGCCCTTGATGTCCTCGAAACGGGACTTGGTGAGCGTCAGGGCTTGGCTTTCGACGAGGCGTTGATTGTCCGCCGCCGCGAGACGATAGCTGCTATACCAGCTGCTGACCACCAGCGCCACGAAAAGGACGTTGAATACGAGCCAGACGCGCAACGGCGAGATGAGCGTCAGACGAGAGGATGGGGCCACGGGTTCCCGCCCTCCTGCAGTGACTCGCTTCCCCAGGAGAGACGCGGCCAATGGGGATTCGTCGCCGCCGCGACGCAAGGAAAGCCTTCGATATCGACGAGGACGCTGGTCTCGACATCGTCGTAGCCGCCAACTTCGATCGGCTCGGCGGTCCCGTGCCGACTTTCGAGGAATTTGAAAGCCGCGCGATTCTCCGGATTCATGTAGAAGCTCCGGTGCGATTCGGGCCCGCCGCTTGCCGGAAGCGGGGCATAGGAGGAGGGTTTTCCATCGCGCACGACGGCGGAGCGGAGAAGCGAGCGCAACACTTTCGACTGGACATCCTTCAGCGGGACACCCGGGCGTTGATAGCAGCAATCAAAGAGCACGCCGTCCGCCGCTCCCCGGCCCAGCCCGCAGATCACGTCGCCCAGCCTCACTTCCGACAAGCGAAACAGGTCGATTCCCCATCCGAGGTATTCCAAGGACGCCAGATGAGCCCGATTGAGAAGCCCGGCCGTTGGGACCTTCTCCCAACCCTTGCGCGAGTTCCAGGCCGTCAAGTAAACGGCTCGCTCGATGAGTTCCGCGCGCGCGGAGGCCTCCGCCTCCCCCGGGGTCGCGCCGCAGGCGAAGCCGTTGCTGCTGCGGGGGAGGCCGGTCGAGCCGATGGGTCGGTCACGCAGAAGGTCGAGCCAAAGGCGCTCCCAGGCTTCCGCGAAGGCCTGCGTGAGCGAATCCGTATACATCAGGCTGTCTCCGATGCCCTCGGCCTCGCGCCCCATTCCCGTGAGCCGGCAGCCGACGATCGAAATGGGAAGGAGCTTGGAGGGCACGGTGAAGATCGACCAGCGCAGGTCTTCGGCGCCGCCCGTGAGCGGAGAGCGTATTCGCGCGGAGCCCTTTCGAATGAAGGAGAGGTCGATGGACCAGCGGCTACTTCCAGCTGACTTCATAGAACCGCAGCCGCATGTCGAACGGGTTCAGCCGGGACAAGTCGACGCGCTTGCTCGCCGCGATCTGGTCCGATTCGATGAATAAGGGGACCGCATACGTTTCTTCCAGGACATGCTCATGAAGCGCGCGAATCTCCGTCTCCCGCTTTGCCTTCTCCTCCGCGGCGATGATCCGATCGAAGAGCGGCTTTACCTCTTTCCTGAAGTAGCGCAGGTCTCCCTGGTCGGGTGAGAACATGAACTGCCAGCTCCCCATGGCGTCGTGCTGGTTGCCGGCGAACTGGGACATCTGCGCGTCGGCATCGTCCTTCGAGGCGTCTAAGTCCCTGGCGTACCCGATATCCAAAGCGACGCCTGCCTTGCCGAAGCCGGTCTTGAGGGCGTCGAGCACGGGCGCCGCGTCGGTGAACGCCGGGAGCAGATTGATCTTTACGCGCTGTCGGGCGAGGTCGGCGGTTTCGATCGCTTTCGGGGTGCAGTCGTTATCGAGGCGTCCGGAATATCCTTTAGGAATCAATTGGCACTCGCGCGCGAGGCTCGAATAGGCGAATCCATCCAGCGACCGCTGTACGATGAGAGCGAACTCACGCCGTGCCCTGGCCTCGCGCCAAAGGGCCTTTTTAGAGTTGAAGTAGAGATAGTAGATCCAGGTCGGATAGCCGCGCGAAACTTGCGGAGCACGGGAAAGCAGCTTCGGGATCGGGCTTCGGAAAACGGGAATGGGAAGCTTTAGGAGATCGACGTCGACGGAGTCGAAAAAGTCCCCTATGGTATCCATCGTGAAGTTCACGAGCTCCACGCGCTCGGGATAGCCGCTCTCGCCGGGAAAGTGCGCATTGCGCCGCAGGACGAGCCGTTTGCCCGGCTCGTAGGAGTCGACCGAGAAAGCTCCGGAGGTCACCCGCCAGTCCTTGGCGCGGTTATCCGGATGGAGCAGAGCCGCATCGGCGAGGCTCAACTCGTGGATCAAGCCGTCGTTGACGGGCACGGAGAACTCGAGGATAAGGCTGCGGTCCTCGACCGTCGCGCGGCGGAGCTTCTTCAGGTAGACGACATGCCGGCGCTTTTCGCGGCTGAGGGATTCGACATGGGCCGCGAGGTCCGCGGGCTTGATCGGAGTCCCGTCGCTCCAGGTCAAGGCCGGCCTCAAATGAAAGGCCCAGCGCGTCGGCGAAAGGCGCTCCCAGGACTCCGCGAGGCCGGGTCCATAGCCTGACGGCGACTGGCTCGAGTCCCGGACCAAGCCGATGGCGAGGTTCTCCAGGAGGTAATACTGGTAGGCGAACTCGGTGTTGTCCGGGTCCAGGAGCT
This sequence comes from Elusimicrobiota bacterium, assembly GCA_033875325.1. GTDB lineage: Bacteria > Elusimicrobiota > Elusimicrobia > UBA1565 > UBA9628 > GWA2-66-18. Next base: position 96,215 of record JANRKA010000071.1, read on the forward strand.
TCTGGTCCTGCCGGAGCACCGCGAACGGGTAGCCGACGCGAAGCACGTTAGGGGCCTTCATACGGTATCGCAGGTAGGCGAGGCCCGCACCGACGCCCAACAGCAGCGCTGACGCCAGGACGGCCTTCCGGCGGGTCATGAGCGAGGTTTCTCAAAGCGAGACGCCAAGCAACTCCTTGCCGGTTGCTTGGCGTCGTTCGCCAGGCAAGAACCCCGCGTCAGCGGGGAAAGCCTTTGCAGTTGGCGTCGTCGGCGACGGGCTCGTTGGCGACGGGCTTCGTGTAGAGCTTCGCCGGCAGGGACAGCGCCAGGGAAATCACGCCGAGGAAGTAGCCGAGGGCGAGGACGGGGAGCTTCTTGTTCATGGTATCGAACCTCCGAGACACGAGTTTACGAAAATTGTCTCCTATCGACAATGTTCGGGCGACAAAAAAACCAAAGACCTGGAATGCCGTATGGCATCGTCAGATCTCTGGTCTCATCCGATTGAGGTCGGATCGTGGATACCCCAGGGCCGATTCCCCGGGCTACAGAGCCGCCGCGCGGGCGGTGAGAACAGTGTAGAGCCGAGGCTGCGGTCCAGACAGGGTCCAAGGGCCTATCCGGCATTAGGTCTCTCCCGGCGGCCGAGCCCCCATGCCGCGCAGAGCAGCGCGCAAGCCGCGGCCGCACCGAAGAAGACGGGCGCGGGAGGCAGCCGCTTGAGCAGCAGGCCCACCCCGGCCGCCGCGAGAGGAGCGGCGAGCAAGGTGGCGGAGTTGAGCGTGCTGAAGACGCGGCCGGCTTGGGCGGCGGGGACCTCGCTTTGCAGGCGCGTCGCCACGGGGACCTGGATGAAGGGAAGCGCGGCCCCGACGATCAGGACCGCGGCCGACGCTTGAAGCGGCGAGGTGCTGGAGCCGACCGCGACGAGTCCGCAGGCGACGGCTCCTAGGCCGGCCAGGATGGAGTCCTCCCAGCGTGCCGTTTCCATGAGCCGGCTTCCGGCTGCCAAGTTGCCGATGATCGCGCCAACGACCAGTACCGCCATGGCGCCGCCGAAGCCCTGCGGTCCGGAGCCGAGGGAGAGCAGGTGGGGGGCTAAGGCGACGTTGAGCGGCGCCAGGCAGAAGTTGACGGCGATACCCAACGCGGCGAGCGTGAGCACGAGCGGCATGCGAAGAAGAGCGGAGAATGAATCGACGATGTCGGGCGAGCGGCCTTCCGCCGGTTGGTCGGGGGCTTGAGGAAGCGTCGCGAAGTGCGCCAGCGGCGTGGCCGCCAGGAAGACCGCGGCGAATATCGCGCAGGACGCGCCGAGTCCATGCCGCGCAAGAACCGCTCCCCCGAGCGCGGGCCCCGCGGCCGAGGCGGCCAGGAACGCAACGCCGCTCGAAGCGTTGGCCTCGTGCATTTTCTCTGGAGTGAACATGGAGGGGATGGTCTTAGAGACAGCTGGGCCGTGCGCGAGCGAGAAGAGCGCGCTCAGGAAGGCGAAGACGGCGGCGTGGGCCGCCACGGTCTGGGGCGTCAGGAGCGCGAGAGCGAGGAGGAGGACGGCGCGCGCCAGGCAGGCTGCGCTCAAGATGTTCCGCACGGGGTGGCGGTCGAGGGCTCGTCCGACCAGGGGGCCGAGCAGGCAGGCCGCGGCTGAGCCGACGAAGACTCCGCTCATCGCGGCGACGCCTCGCTGCTCCAAAGCCACCCAGGCCAGGAGCATCCGAACGCCCGCGTCCCCGGCGGTGGATAGGGCGTAGCCCGCGATCAGGCGGCGGAACTCGCGACGATGGATCAGGCGCATATCCTAGCGGATGCGAAGGGCGGGGAGGCCGGCCCGCGCGGGCCGGCCTCCCCGGGCGCGTCCGGCTAGATGCCGACCGTGACCTGGATGGTGTTGCGGTACGGCTTGTCGCCGGCGTTGACCGAGGCGGGGCCGGCGGCGAGCTTGGCGAGCAGCTCCTGCGCGTCGATGCGCAGCTTGGTCTTGTTCTCGATGGTCTGGTTCATGGGGTCTCCGTGCGTCTGGTTTTTACGGACTACGCCGATGCGTAGAGCGGCGCCGATCGCGGCTCGGCGGCGGCCGTCCGGGCGCGGTAGAGCCCCGGGGCTTCTTCGATGAGATCGAGCTCGCCGTCGCCGATGCGGGTAAGTGCGTTCGCGATCCGGCCCAAGACGGCTTCGGGCAGGGCGTAGCCGCCGAAGCGGACGGCGAGGGCGAGGTAGAAGCCGGAGTCCTCGAGCAGCAGTCCCGTGCGCGTCATGGCCTGAGCGAGAAGGGCGATCTCCGCCTCGCGCGCAGCGTCGCCGGAGGCCTCCAAGCGGGCGGCGACTGAGCGCAGCCCCTGGATCTGGTCGCAGGACTCGTAGACCTCGCGAGCAGTGCCCTTCATGAGCCACACGCGGGGCTCGCCACGGCCGCGCTGGTCCCAGACGAGGAGCCCCTCGGCGGTCTCTATGGAGATCATCTCGCTGTCGCGGTAGTCTCCGCACCAGGCTCGGACGGCGTCCTGCAGTGGACGGACGTAGCCGCGCGGGTCGCGGCCGTCGCGGTAGTCGAACGAGAAATAATAGGCGAGCCGATGACGCGACTCGTCGTCGAGCCCCGGGTACAGGTGGGCGTAGGAGGAGCGCGCCTTGACGTTCGAGAAGCCGAGCGCGCGCGACTGGTCGAAGTTAGGGCTGAAGCGGTCCAAGCGCAACTGCGCCGTGCTGCCGGGTGGAGGAAGATGGGTGAGCAGCGGAACCCAGCGCGCCATCTTCTCGTACTCGCCCGGATCTTCCCCGGGGAAGCCCCAGAGGATGTTCCAGTAAGGAATGATGTTGAGCTCCTTGCACCATTTGATGAGCTGCACGTTCTGGAGCCCGGTCGTGCCCTTGCGCATGAGCTTGAGGACGGCGCTGCTGAGGCTCTCGATGCCGGGCTGGATGCGGGAGATTCCCGCTTCGCGCATGAGGCGGAGCTGCTCCTTGCGCAGGTTGGCCTTCACCTCGTAGAACAAGTCGGTCTTGCCGCCCCGGTCGCGCAGGGCGGGCAGGAAGCGCTGGAAGTAGCTCATGTCGAGGATGTTGTCCACGACCGAGACCTCGATGCCGGGATAACGGGCGAGCAGGCCGTCGAGCTCGGAGAGCGCCCGCTCCTGCGACTTGGAGCGGAAGGCCATGTTGGAGCTGTTGAGTCCGCAGAAAGTGCAGTGGGACTTCTGCCCCCACCAGCAGCCGCGCGAGGTCTCGAAGAGCAGGCGCAGGTCTTGCCCGAGGTCGAGGCCGCTCTCGCGGAGTTGGCCGAAGTAGTCGTCGTAATCGAGATGCGGCAGGTCGTCGAGAGACTTGGGGGAGGGGGCCGTCAGCCGCGTGCCCGCCGCAGGCTCGCGTTGGCAGGTCAGTTGGGTGAACACTCCAGGCAAGCCCTCGGGCGCCTCTCCCGTGAGCAGTTTCTCGACCAAGGCAGGGAAGGCGACCTCGCCTTCGCCCGAGACCACGGCGTCCACGAAGGGGAAGTTACGCAGAAGCTCAAGGCCCATCACGCCCTCGACGTTGGCGCCTCCGAAGACGATCCGAACGCCGGGGTGCGCGGTCTTGATGCGGCGCGCCAGCGCCAAGGAGGCGACGTTCTGCTGGAAGATGCTCGTGAAGCCGACCACGGGGTAGCGCCCCCAGTCGATCTCGACCGCGCAGCTCTCGATGAATTCCGTCGCCCGCTCACGAGCCTGGAGGGCCTGGGAGAAGAGCGCGTCCGTCTCGGCGGAGCCCTTGCCGCCGGCGCGGAGCACGCCTTTGAGGTAAGCGTCCGCGTCCGTGCGGCCGGGGTTGAGCGACTCGGCGAAGATCCACTCGCCGAGCATGTCGGCCGAGTCGGGCTTGCCGGAGGTGATGTCGTTGTAGAGCTCGACGCCGACGGCCTTGGCGAACGGCAGCGTCAGGTACAGGCACTGGGAGCGGATGCCCTTGTCCTTGAGGCAGGCTTGGAGCAGCGACAGGCCGATCGAGGGCATGTTCAAGGGACCGAACGGCAGGCTGACCATCAGGACCTTCGCGTCGGGGTTCGTTTTGATCATCACCCCCCGGTGATCAATTTATATGCTGTAGCACGGGGAAAGGGCGGACGGCGCCATGGAGGTGTCCTATGTTCTGCGAGATCAAGAAGAACGAAACGAAAGTCGCGAACGACTGGTTCCGGCGCTGCGAGAAGGAGCGCATGCCCTACGTGGTCGTGACGCACCGGAAGAAGTATTCCGCGGTAGACTGGGACTACATCTCGTTGCCCAAGGCGGCGGACGCCAAGCTCGATGCCGCCTCACCCGCGCTGCTCGACCAGCTGCAGGAAGTGTTCCAGCGGCACGCGAGCCGGAAGTCGAAGGTTAATTTCTCGGCGAAGGTCGGGGGATTCGACAATCTGCTGCCCGATGAAGCGCGAGCCGCAGCACGGGAAGTATTCCAGGTCCTACAGGCGACCCAGGCTTCGTGACTAGAAAACTCAAAATCCTCATCGTCGAGGACGATCCGCTTTCCCGCAAGCTCGTGGAAGGGGAGCTGCGCGGCCACGCCGTGGACTTCGCCGTCGACCTGGCCTCCGGACGCAAGAAGATCGCAGCGGGCGGGCACGACATCTGCTTTATCGACCTTAAGCTCGGCGACAAGGACGCGGCGTCCGGCCTCGAACTCGTCCCCTTGGCGGCTAAGTCCGGGGCCTACTGCGTGGTCATGTCGGCGCATGACTCCGACGCCGTCGTGCAGAAAGCCTACGAGCTCGGCTGCGACGACTTCTACGCCAAGGGCAACGAAGAGGAGAACGTGAGCTCGGTCGTGGCGCGCTTCCTGCGCAAGCGGCCCGAGGAAGGCGAAGACCGGCTGTTCAAGGACCTCTTCGTCACCGAGGACGCGGCTACCAAGGTCGCAGTCGGCGAAGCCCTCAAGTACGCCGCCTCGGACGTGCCGATCATGATCCTCGGCCCTTCCGGGACGGGCAAGACGAGTTTAGCCGAGGTCATTCATGGGCGCTCCGGGCGCAGGGGGGCGTTCGTCGCCATGAACTGCGCGGACTACGCGACCGAGGACATGCTCGAGATCGAGCTCTTCGGCTACCGCAAGGGCGCCTTCACCGGCGCGGGAGATGGGCGCAAGGGCAAGCTGCTCCTGGCGGACGGGGGAACGCTGTTCCTGGACGAGATCGGCTCTATGAGCCCGGCCATGCAGAGCCGCCTTCTCAAGGCCATCGAGGAGCGCTCGTTTTATCCCGTCGGTTCCGACAGCTTGGTGAAGTCGCGTTTCCGCGTCATCAGCGCCACTTTGGAGAACCCGCAATCTTTGGTCAAACGTGGGCGCATGCGCTTCGACCTGCTCCAGCGCGTCCAGGGCTTGACGATCGAGCTCAAGCCACTGGCGCGCCGCAAGGACGACGTCCTCCCGCTCATCGCCTTCTTCACCCGGAAGGGCCGCCGGCTCGCCTTCGCGGATGACGCCAAAGAGCTTCTGCTGCGCCACGAGTGGCCGGGAAACGTGCGCGAGCTCAAGAAGTTCGTCGAGCTCGCGGTCGCAGGCGAACCTGGCCGGGTCACGGCCGACGCCGCGCGGCGGGTCCTGGCGCTGACCCGAGCCGCAGAGTCGTCCGACGGCTTCCTCACCGAGACTCAGTATCGCGAGGCGCTATCGGAGGGGCTTTCCGCCGCCGTCGCCCGCTTCGAGGGCGAGGCCATCCGGCGCAGCTTGGCTGAGAACGCCGGACGCAAGGACAAGGCCGCTCAGGATCTGCGCATCGCGGCGAAAGTGATCGACGCACACCTCAAGCGCTCGGATGGGCCGGGAGGCCGCACCGATGGCGACTGACCCCAAGACCGGATTGGCCGACCTGCGTCACGAGGTGATCGCCAAGTGCGGCAACCTCAAGACGGCCGTGGGCCAGCTCACCGGCGAGGCCACGGCGTCACAGATCGAGCTCGCGGAGCTGATGAAAGAGCAGGCGCGCTACCTTTCAGAGAGGATCTCCGCCTACGCTGCGGCCCTGAACGCCAGTAAACGCCGATGAGGTCGCGGACCGGGACCTCCACGCGCTCAAGCGTGCAGGTCGGCATCAAGCTGGCGCGCCTGCTGGAACTGCCGGAGGAGGAGTTCGCGGGGCGCGTGCGCGAGCTGGAAGCCGACGTCTTATTCCGACGGCTCGTTCACGCCAAGGTGATCTCGGTGCAGCCGTATTCCGGAGCCTCCTTCATGGCCCGTCGCTTCGGCGGTTGGGGGCTGAGCACGGCGACGGACGGCGTGCCGGAAGCACTCCAGGGTCAGGGCGACCTGGCGCGGCTCCTTCAGCGCGTCGGGGAGAAGCGGTTCGAGGAATACTTCCTCCGCGACGAGGGCTATTCGGACGAGGAGCGCGCGCGCCTGTGCGGGGTGGCGAAGGAAGAGGCCGGGCGCCTGCGCGAGCTGGTCAACAGCCTCTATATTCAGGCGGAGTTCGACGGCTCCGCGTCCACGCCCGCGCCGCCCAAGACCTACAGCGCCGTCGCCGGAGTCACGGTGGAGGGGGGCAAGGCCGTTCTCGGCTTCTTCAACCGCCAGATTTGGAAGGGACGCTACCAAGTGGACGAGGAGCGCAGTCGCCGGATGCTGGACTCCCTGCCCGCATCAGAGGCGCGCCGACTAGCCGGTTTCCTGCGTGACCTCGGCCTCCTTGAGCGGCGCAAGAGCACCCTCTACCGGGTGCTGGAGGCGCTCATCGAGGAGCAGGCCGAGTTCTTCCAGAGCGGCGACCCGGGCCGCCGCCGCGCCATAACCCAACGCGAGTTGGCCGACAAGCTCGACGTGACGCCGAGCGTGCTCAACCGCCTCATCTCCAACAAGTCGGTGCAGCTTCCCTGGGGCCTCGACGCACCGATGAAGACCTTCCTACCCAGCCGGAAGTCCTTGATCCGCGACCGTCTCCACGAACTTATCCGCGAGTTCCCCGACGCAACCGATGAGATACTGGGCCGCAAGATCGACCGCTTGTATGGGGTCGCGCTCTCCGCGCGTTCTATCGCGCAGTATCGCGCCGAGCTCGGCCTCGGCAACATGCGCAAGCGTCGGAAATCGACGGCTATCTAAGCCGAGGGGCGGCATCTGTTCAGGCAGCGGCGTCTTCGGTATCCGAAAGGCCGATGAATTCTTTGAGGCCTGGCGCCAGCTTTACCAGGTCGACGAATCGGACCACGCCTTCGTTCGCCGCATGGTATTCGCCTACCGTGGAGAACCGAGTCCCGTAGAGTTTCTTGAAATCGGCCGCGAGGTGCGCATTCTTATCAAGCATCCGCACGGAGTTGCTCCTGCCTTTCAAGAAGCGCAAAGGGATTTCGACGTTCAGTAAGTAGAAGAACCTCGACTTCTCGGTGCGCTCCCGAACCAGCTTGAAGTAGTCCTCGAAAAACGACTTTTTCCGGACGGATTCGCCGCTCCCTCCTTGCCAATAGATGAACTTGAATTCAGCGATCCGGTTGCTCGTCACAAGGTCAAAATCACTTCCTGCATTGCCTGCGCCGAGTGAGGCGCTCAGGATTGTCTCTCCGGGTTCTAGAATATAGGGGAGGGAATAGAGGATTCCCGCTGAGTGTATAACGACGTCAATCTGGGCGCTGGCTTTCTTGACGGACGCCGCCGCCGACATCAGACTCCGATCTATTCCGGCGCGCGCATTCTGGGCCCGGATGTTCTCCAGGGAAGCCCCTCGTACCTGCGCCTCAAGTTGCGCGATCCTCTCCGTGAGGGATACGCCTTTGAACTGCGCGACACGCTGAAGGGCATCTTCCAGCATTCCGAATGATTGTAATCGGGATTCCGCCGCTTCGCCAGTCGCGCGAACCGCATGAAAATTGATCCTCGCTCAGCGTCAGGGTGACGCGCTTCGGGACTCGTCGTCCCGATAAGAGCGAGGGTGAACTCCCCGGCTCCCGAAGAGGGAGACGCCGCCCGCCCCCTGGGGTAACCCAGGCTTGGCGGGTCGGCCACGAGCGCGGTTCTGCCAGGGCGCATCCGGCGAAGCCGGACGCCTCAACCGACCGCTGAGCCCACCGAGAACCGGACGCCAGTGAAGGGATGGTGCCTTCATGGCCCACACGCACGCCGTCGTCTCCTCCGCCGTTTCCGACCGCCAGGACGTCGAGCTCGCCCACCGCGCCGCCGCGCTCCTGCTCCGCCTCAAGCCCAGCCTCGATCTCGAGGACGTCGTCCATGAACTGCTCGACCGCCAGCGCGCGGAGAGACTCGCGCGCGAGGCGCGGGGCCTCAACCATTGGGAGGCGCACGCCCCGATGCTCCTCGCCAAGCTGGTCCGCCGGGAGCGCTCGCGGCGCCTGCTGCGCCTCCATGAAGCCGAGACCTTTTATAGAGCCCGGCATCGTGAGGCTGTGCGCTTCGCCCTCGTCATCCTGGGCGACGCAGCGGCGGCGGAGGCCGTCGTCTCCGACACCTATCGCGAACTGCTGGATGGCCGCGCGACCATCCCGGGCTTCTTCACCGCGCTCGTCTGCAACGCCCGGAACTACCTGGAGGCCGAGGGCTATCGGCGGGACCGATTCGTGCCGCAGGAAGAGGTCTTCGCGCCGGATCTCGGCGCGGAAAAGGACGCGGAGGGGAGCGATTCCTTCTCGTTCGAACCCCTCTCTCATCGCGCCGAGGACCAGGACCCACTCGACATCTTGATCGCCCGTGAGGAGCAAGTCGCTCATCAGAGGCAGGTGTCGGCGGCGCGGAAAGACCCACGCTGGCGCTACATCAAGCGCCGGGATTGGGCGGCCCCGCTGCTGGGTCCTGTGCGGAATTGACCGGCTCGCCGGATAGGTAAGTGCCGGGTCGATTTGCGGGCAGCCGGGTCGCCAGTCCGAACGAAACCGGGGAGCAAGCTTCCCCACCTGCCCAGCAGTTTGACCCTCAAGACCGAAGGTCGGAAAGGAGAGACGAGCATGGACGAGCCCACGGAATCCGCAGGCGCCGGACGCGGCGGCCGGCCGCCCAAGACGGTCGCGATCATGGTGAACCTGCCGGTGGCGGACCATGAAACCCTCGCCAAGGCGGGCATCAGGAAGATGCGCCAGACCGGTGAGGACGTGGCGCGCGACCGGCTGATCTCCGAGGCGATCCAGCACTACGCCAAGAGCCTGAGCGCGGCGGAGTAGGCAAAGCACTCCTCGGGCAGGTGCTCGGGCATGTCCGAGGGGGGAGGAAGAAAGGGCGGAAGCGGGAAAGCACGGATTTTGCTGCCAAAGGTTGCCCTCTTCGTCCGCGCCGTTGGCGCGTTCGCCTCCTGACCCCTCCCTCCCAACCAACTGAAAAAGAGTGGTTGTGATGAAGGGGTCAGGAGGACAGAGGGCAAGAGGCAGCAAAAAGAGAAAGAGAGAAAAAACAACAACAGCAACAACAACGGAAACGGAGAACAGAAACAGCAAACGGAGAACGGAAAGGAAAAACAGAAGGGAAGGACGGAAAGAAGAGAAGACTAAGAACGGAAAAACTGAAACAGGAAGACAGAGGAAACTCGATTGGCGATGAAGACGACGGCAGACATTCGGCGCGGAGAAATCCAGCTCACGGCGCGGGACCTCAAGATGCTCGCGGCGCTCGAGAAGTGGATCGTGCTCGGCATCGGCCAGATGGTGGGGCTGGGCCTGGAGCCGACGCTGGAGAAAGCCGAACTCATCGAGCGCTTCTTCAACAAGATGGAGCGCGAGGACTACAAGCTCGGCGTCTTCAACCGCGTCCACGCGCTGGAGGCCCAGGGCTATATCCAAGGTCATTCCTTCCTGCGCCAGCCGAAGGCGTACACGCTTACCGAGCGGGGCTACAACGCGTTGCGAGACGAGCCGGTCGAGCAGCGCCCCGAGATCCGCGACTTCGTGAGCGAGGCCCTGATCCGCCACGAGCTGAAGGTCTCGGCCGTGGGCCTGGTCCTCACGGAAGTCCTCGGACTTCCCGGCGCCCGCCAGCACCCGAAGGCCGTGTGGACGCACGCGGGCGGTCGCCGTCGCCTCGTGGTCGAGGGGGCCTCCGATCTCTGGATCGAGGGTGCCGAGCCCAAGGCGATCGAGGTCGAGCTGACCCAGAAGTCCAAGGGGCGGTATGAAGAGATTTTCGAGACCTACCGCCGCCGCCTGACGCGCGGCGGCGTGGTCCTCTACCTCACGGGCTGGCCGGGCGGGGCGGCCGTCATCCTTAAGAACGCCCGCGCGCTGCGCGCGCCCTTCGTCTATGCCTGCGGCCTGGAGGAGTTCCGCCTGGCGGCGGGCCGCTGCGTCTTCCAAGGCGCGGTCGAGAGCCGCGCCATCTCTCTCGGCACGGCGGAGGCCGCGCGATGAGCCCTTGGTCCTTCCTCGCCGTCATGGCCGTGTTGCTGGCGGGGCTGGCCGGCCTGCGCAACGAGCGCCGGGCGCTCGGCGGCGCGCTGACGGGGCTTTCCGTCGCCTTGTTCATGGCCCTCATGCCCTGGAGGACCGTGGACTGGCTGTGCGGCGCGCACCGCGGCTTTGGACGCTGGTTCGAGCCGCGCCGGAGCATCGTGCGGCTGGGTTGGACGGCGGCGTCGGCTTGTTTTGGCGCGGCCGTCGGGCTCGGCGCTGCCGGGCGCAAGGTCGCCACCCATGACGCGAAGGACTGGGAGACGCCCGCCGATTCCCCGATCGTGGACGAGGAGCTGGGCCGTCTGCTGCGACTTGACCGGGCCGAGGAGACCTTCCTGGGGCTGACGAGCGGCAAGCGCCGGATCAGCTTGAGCGCGCGCGAGCGCGAGGGGCACATGCAGGTCGTGGGCCCGACGCGCTCGGGCAAGTCGCAGCTCCTGTTGGCGCTGGCCGCGCAGGATCTGAAGGCGGGGCTGCCCCTCTTCTTCATGGAAGCCAAGGGCGACCGGGGGGACTTCGACCAGTTCCTTAAGACGGCCGGAGCCGCCGGAAGGCTGGACTCGATTCGCTACTTCAATCCGCAGGACGACCGTTCGATGACCTTCAACCCCATCCGGCCGGTGGCCGGGCAGGACCCGACCGCCGTGGCGAACCAGATCGCCCGTGCCATCGGCCGCGAGCCCACTTCCTCGGGCGAAGGGCAGGACTACTATCGCGCGGTGGACTACGCCAAGGTACAGACGATGGCCGAGGTATTCTGCGCGACCGGCCGCGCATTCACGCTGCGCGACTGCTACTACTACTTCGCCTTCCCCGAGGCGCGAACCGAGGCGTACAAGCTGTGCCGCGACCGGCGCCTGGCGGAGCTCGCCCGTTCCGAGTTCGAGGCGAATCCGGACTCGAGTGGGCTGACCTCGGCCCTGCGGCCTTGGACGACCGGTCCGCTGGGCGAGCTCCTCAACAGCTACTCGCCCCAGATCCGCCTGGAGGACGTGTTCGAGAGCGGCCAGGCCGCCTACTTCGCGGTGCCCGTGGGGCACCTCCAGGTTCTCGCCAACCCGCTCGGGCGCATGGTGATCTCGGGCCTCCTGTCGGTCGCGGCCGCGCGCCAGCGCACCGAGCCCAAGCCCGGCCCCGCCACCGTCATCCTGGACGAGTTCGCCGAGTTCGCCACGCCTGTCTTCGCCTCCTTCGTGGCGACCGTGGGCTCGGCCAAGCTTCGCACGATTCTTTCCCATCAAGACTTGGGGCAGCTGAAACGTGTGGAGGGGATGGACGTCGAGGCCTTCGAGTCCATCGTCTTCAACAACACCGCCGGCTGCAAGGTGTGCTTCCGCGCCCCGGACCCGGAGGACGCGGAGTTCTGGGCGACCACGCTCGGCACGCACACGACCACGAGCGACACCGAGCGCGTCGAGAGCGCGCTCCTGGGCGACCATCGCACCGGCGACCGCTCGCGCCGCGAGGTGGAGCGCTTCAAGATCCACCCCAACCAGCTCAAGTCCCTGGAGCCCGGCACCGCGCTCGTGCTCTCGCCCGGCCGGGCCGAGTGCCTGGTCCGCACCGCGCGCGTGCGCGAGGTCGCGCGGGCCATCGCCGTGCCGCCTCTTCGGCCGGTCCCGCTCCAAGAGGAGAAAGGCCTCGACTTGCGCGCCGCCGTCCCGGACTACGGTCCGGCCGAACCTTCGGAGGTGAAGTCTTGAAGAAACTCGTCCTCGCCGTCCTGGCCGCCGCGGCGGCCTCGTCCGCCCGCGCCGCCTCTTATGTGGAGCAGGCTACCTTCAGCGTGACGGCCTCCAATATCGCCGGCCTCGACCGTGATTCGGTGGGCAACCTCTATGTCCTGCAGCTCGCTCCGGCGGCGACCTTCTATTCGGTGACGGGCTATCGCGTTCCGGCGATGGAGCCCCTTTTCAGCTTCGAGACCGGCGTGCGCTCTCCGCTCGCCTTCGCGGTCGAGCCTTCGGGCGTCGTCGACGTGCTCGAAGGAGGCGGGACCATCACCCTGAGGCGCTTCCTTAACACCGGCTACTTCCTCGCGCAGTCCACCTTCTCCCTCGGTCCCTACATCAGCACGACGAGCCTTTTGTCGGCCGCCATCGACAAGAGCCGCGCGCGGGTACTCTTGGCTTACCAGAACCAGCGCAACTACTACTGCGTGCAGCAGGTCGGCGTCGATTGCCCGCCGAGCGGCCTCAAGGGCTACGTGAACGAGCACGACATGGCGGGCAGCGTCGTGGGCTTCGTCGAGATGCCGGGCATCAGCGGCACGCCCAGCAGCTGCTTCACGCCGACCAAGATCGCGGTGGGAATCGCGGGTGAATTGGCCATCGCCGACGCGAACTGCCAGCAGCTCCTGCGCTACGCGCCGGAAGGAAACTTGGAGAGCCAGACGCCGGCCTCGCGCTTCGGAAGCCTCGTGAATCTTCGCGCGATGTGGTTCGACGCCGATTCCTCGCTCTATCTCAGCCAGATCGTCTGCGGCGCCGGCGGGTGCCCCTGGGGCGTGGTCAAGGTCTCTCCGGACGGCAGCGCGGTCACGAACGCGGCGGCCGACTCGGCGGTAGGCTCCGCGTGGGATGGGCGCATGCTCTACCTGAGCTCGTCAGGCCGCTCACCGCTGCGCCGCATGATCTACAACGAGGCCCCGACCGTCCCGGCGCCTTCCGCGCCGCTTGGTCCCGTGGTCCAGCACTCCTCGGCGGCTTGGCTGCGCTGGCAGGCCTCCACGGACGCCGACGGCGACCCGCTCCTCTATACGCTCGAAATCGGGACCGCGCCCTTCGTGCTGCGCAGCACAGGGACCTCCGAGACCCCGGATTTCGCCTCCGCTCCGCTCGCCTTCGGCGCGACCTACTACTGGCGCGTGACTGCGCGAGACTCCTATCTGGGACTGCCGCTGCAAAGCCGGGCCTCATCGGTCGAGAACTTCGTGCTCGGACGCGCGAACTCCGCGCCCGGGGCCTTCTCCGTCAGCAAGGGGACGGGCACCTTGCTGACGCGGGACGCCTTTGTGCTTCTCTCCTGGACACCGGCGGCCGACCCGGACGGCGACGTGCCGGTCTACGAAGTCTCCTGGCGCCGCCACGACCAGGCCCAACCCGCGGTCACGACCACGACGGCGAACTCCGTGACCATGAGCGGTCTCGTCTTCGGCTCGACCTACTACTGGTCGGTCCGCGCGCGGGACCCTTACTCGGCTGAAAGCGTGATGGACGACGGGGCGGTGCAGAGCTACGCGCCCGTGCTACGCAACACGCCGCCCACCGCCCCGGTCTATCTGTCGACGAGCGCGGTTTCCACGCGCGCCGTCCGCTACGACCTGCGCTGGTTGGAATCCGAGGACGCCGACGAGGACGCGGTGAGCTACCGCCTCTACCTCTCGACCCAGCCCGGCGTCGCGCCAATGGTCCAGGAAGGAGCGGCGACATCCTATCCCTTGGAGTTGAGCTACGGGACGACCTATTACTGGCGCGTCGTCGCCGTCGACGTGGTGGGAGGCACGGCCGACGCCGGGACGCGCACCTTCACGGCGACCTTCCTCAACGACCCTCCCGACCCCCTGCGCCTGAACGCGCCTTTCATGGCCGCGCCGACGATCAAGACCATGCGCGACGGTGTGGAGGTCTCCTGGGAGCGCGTGACGAACCCGCAGGGCGATCCGATCTCCTACACGGCTTATCTCGGCGGCTCGCCGCTGACTCTGGCGCCAGTCGCCCGCGTCGAGCAGGTGGGCGTCTCCGCTCTACGCGTCACGGCTCTGACGGCCAAGCCGCAGGCCGAGGCGCAAGAGGACGGGAACGCCGTTCGACTGCGCCTGACGGGACTCGACTATTACCGCGATTACTACTTCAAGGTCACGGCCGAGAACCCCTACGGCGCCGCGAGCCAGACGCCCCTGCAGAACTTCATCTTGGCCGCCGCCGACAGCTTCCCGCGTGCGTACAACTACCCCAATCCCTTCAACTCCGGGCGCGGAGGGACGAGCGTCGTCTTCAACGCGCCGGCCTCCGGCTACGAGCGCGCGACGCTGACGGTCTACTCCGAGTTCGGGCAGAAGCTCTACGAGCGCGACTGCGGCCGCGTGCCGCCCGGCATCAGCGAGGTCCGTTTCGACGGCCGCGACCGGCAGGGCCGCGCCCTCCCGAGCGGCAGCTACGTCGGCCGCGTGCGCTTCGACGGACCTTCCGAGACGGCGACCTTCTTCCTCCTGGTGGTGAAATGATGACGAGCCTCCTCTTCAAGTTCTTGATGCTCTATCTGGGCGCGCGGCCGCTTTATGCCGCGCCCACCATCTTGAGCCAAAGCCCCGGCGCGCAGGGAGCGGCGTTCGGCCGCGCGTTCGTGTCCGTGGTCCAGGACCCGACCGCTCTCCACTGGAACCCCGCCGGTCTGGCCGGCGCGGGCGGGGCCGTCATCGGCGAGCACCAATTCCTGTATGACGGAGCGCGTTACGATTACATCGGCCTGAGCGTGCCCTCGCGCATGGGAACCTTCGGCATGGGCGCCCTCCAGCTCTACCGCGGCGGCATCACCGCCCGCGCCGCGATCGACGACCCCGGCTATCAGGTCACGGCCTCACAGTCCGACTATCGGGCGGGTTTCGCCAGGAGATTCGGCGACCGCTGGGCGGCGGGAGGCGCCGTCAACATGGTCAGCTCGAACCTCGCGGGATACAAGGACCGAGGCTTCGGCGCGGACGCGGGCGCGCGCTACGAGGCTTCGAGCGACGACGTCTGGCTCATGGGGCGGCCGTCGTGGTCGGCGGGCGCCGTCATCAAGAACCTGCTGGCCCCGCGCCTCAAGCTCGACTCGGACCCCGAGATCCTGCCGCGCGAGCTGCGCGGTGGCCTGAGCGTGTCTTTCGACGGCTTCTCCCGGGTCTCCCTCAACGCGGGCTCGATCCGCAAGGACAGGGCGATGCTGGGCATGGGCCTGAGCAAGCTGGTGGGGGACACCGAGCTACGGCTCGGCTTGGGTGCTTCCTACACGCTCCAGGACGTGCTGACTTTGCGTCTCGGCCTCGACGACGGCTTCGCCTTGGGCGTGGGCTTCAAGACCGCGGACGGCCGCTTCGGCGTCGACTACGCGCTCGAGGACCGGCCGCTCGCCAAGAATCATCGCTTCACTCTCACCTACCGCTTCCTCAAGGCCGCCATCGTCCCCGCCGCTCCCGCGGCGGAGATTCAAGACGAGGAGTACGCGCGAGCCAAGGGCCGCTCCGAGGCGCTGGGCGGAGAGGCCTTCGCGCACGGCCAGGAGCTGTTCAAGGCCCAGCGCTACGAGGAGGCGGTGGAGAGCTTGGCCGCGGCCGCGCTCCTCAAGCCCGAGGACCGCGAGACGCGCGAACTGCACCGCCGCTCGGTCGAGGTGCGCCAGCGCGAGGACATCCGGCAACTGCGAGGACAGCTCGACCAGCAGGCCTCGGCCGGCGACGCGGCGGGCGCCTACCGCACGCTGGCCAAGCTCCTGCGCTACAAGACGGCGGACCAGGAGTACCTGCTTCACCTGGCCCGGCACATGGCCGAGATCGACGCGGCTTCTCGCGAGGCGGTCTCCTCCGAGATCGTTGCGGCCGGGGCGGAGGACGTCCGTTCCGCCCTCTCGCGCGGCCTCGACGCGCAGGCCATCGCCGACGCCGCGTGGCTCGATTCGGTGGCGGCGAGCACGCAGGCGGCGGCCGCCGCGCGCGAGCTCGGCGTCGAGACGGCGCGGTCGTCCAAGGAGCACCGCAAGCGCATCGAAGGCGTCATCGCCCGCGCACGCAAGGACGGGCAGCACGGACGGGCCCTGCTCGCGGCGTTCTCGCTCGTCCGCTCCTATCCGGACGACGCCTCGGCAGCGCGCGCGCTGGACGCGGCGAGACGGGACTACGCGGCGACGCTGCGGCTGACCGACAAGGACCGCATCTACGTCCGCAAGCTCTATTACCTCGCGGCGGTGGCCTGGACGAAGAAGGACGCGGAGCGGGCGCGCGACCTGCTCGACGAGCTGCGGCGGCGCGACGCGACGGACGCGGACGCGGCGGCCCTCATGGACGCGATGGTCCGCGCGGGGGCCGTCTACGAGACGTTCGACGACAACGGAGGTGGACAGTGAGCAAGAAGATGACGGGCGCGGCCCTGGCGGCCGCGGGGATGACGATGACGGCGACGCAGGCCTTCGCGCAGTACGGCGGCAACGAGGGCCAGCTCGGCAACTTCCTCAACGGGTCGGCCAACTGGCTGATCACGATCCTGGGGCCGGGCGTGTTCCTGCTGGGCCTCATCTGGGTCGGCATCAGCCTCGCGGCGGGCGACCAGGACGCGATGCGCAAGGGCGGCTACGTTGTGGGTGGCGGGGCGCTGATCTTCCTCGCGCCCTCGCTCATGGCGCTGCTCAAGCGCCTGGCCGGGGGGTTCTGAGGAGCGGGGCGGAGTACCAGAGCGCGGGGGATATCCTGGCGCCCTGGATGAAGAAGGTGAACGAACGGAGGGAACGCATGGAGAAAGAAGGAGAGGCCGGCGCGGCGCTGCCGGGCATGGAGGGCGGCGGCGCGCCGATCGGCGAGGAGAACTCGGTGCGCGTGATCGGGCGGCTGACGCGCAAGCCGTTGACGGTGGAGGTGACGGGCGGCCACAAGAAGGCCATCTTCACGCTCGCCGTGACGCGCAGCTACCGCGACGGCGAGAACCGCGCCAAGCAGCAGAAGGCCTTCGTGCCGGTGGTCGCCTGGCGGGCGCTGGCGGCGCAGGTCGAGGCGCTCGGCAAGGAGAGCGCGGTGCTCGTCGAGGGGCACCTGCGCACCTGGTCGGACGCGCAGGGCAAGAAGTTCCACTGGGAGGTGGAGGCGGAGCTGCTGGAAGTTCTCGAGCGCCGCGCGTCGCCGTCGGACGAGCGCGCGCCGAGGCAGGAGGCGGCGGCCAACGCCTGAACGCGGTTCCGGCCGGCTCGCGGCGAGAGAAGCTGCGGGCCGGCTGGGACGCTACTTGACCATGGAACACGTCCGAGTCTATCGCAGCGTGAACGCCGGCGACCGCTTCTTCGGCCTGGAGTTGGCCGACGGGGCGCTGCTGCTGCTCGTCTTCTTCCTCGCCTTCAGCTTCAACCGCGAGGGGTTGTTCGGCAACGGCCTCGTCCTGCTGCTGGCCTACTTCGGCATCCGCGCCCTCAAGCGCAACAAGCCCGACGGCTACGTGCTGGACCTGACGCGCTACGTCCTTACCAGCCGCTTCAAGGCGGTCGGTTCGTTCGATGAATCCGAGGCGTCGGATGGGAGGGAAGCTCGATGACCACCGCAGCGCCGAATAAGAGGCCGATTCGTTTCGCGAACGGCAGTAATTGCGGCGCGTCCAGGGACGCACAGAACGCGGACGTGAGGACGATCACTGCTGGACAGGCAGTCATCCTCTCGAAGTCTCGGAACGACGTGATGCTGACGATCAACACGGGGTATCTCCTCCATAGCGCCCTACCTATAGGGAGCTTTTCCACCATTTTTCAGGAATTCTCGCGGTCGCGGAGGAAGGCTTGAACAGGGTCGAACTCGGTCTGACCGCGCTGCGCCAGGCGATCCATGGGCCCAAGGTCCCGCCGCTGGCCCAGTTCTTGAATCTGTGGAGCTTGGGCGACGGCGTGCTAGTCGGAGTAGACCTGTCCATGTCGTCGGCTTACGAGCTGGAGCTCGACAGCCTGCGCCTGGCCGACCCGGCGCGGACCGACCTCTTCGAGACACAGGCACGGGCGTTCCTCAACGCGCTTCCGGCCGACGTCACGCTCCAGTTCGTCGTCCAGGTCCGCAGGGGCGACCCGGACGCGATACGCGCCTTCCGCGCGGCCAACGCCCCGCCCGCCGCAGACACCCTCTCGCGCCTCGTCATCGAGAGGAAGTGCGAGGCCCTGGAGCGCAAGTTCCTCCAGCGCCGTCGCTGCCTGCTCTTCGTGACGAGCCACCCCAAGGAAGGGCTCGTGCCGATCTCGCCCATCATCCCGCGCTTCAAGCGCCCTCTGCGTCAGGTCGCGGCCGAGTTCGACACTCTGCGCCGCCAGGAGCACGCCGCGCTCGACCAGCTCGTCGCCGAGCGCCTGCACAACCTGGGGCTCAAGAGCCGTCGCCTCGACTCGCAGGAATTGCTCGATCTGGCCTACAAGCACTTGAATCCGGCCAAGGCCGAAGGCCTGCCTCTCTCGCGCGTCTCACCCCTGCGCACGCTGCGCGAGCAGGCCGCGGCGACTCCGCTGCGCGAGGAGTTCGACCACGTGCGCGTCGGCGATAGCTACTTCCGGGGCGTGAGCCTGCTACGCCTGCCCGAGACGGCGCACCCGGGCTACGCCTGGCGGCTGCTCGACAGCTTGTGGCCCGACTGCGACCTCAACCTCACCGTCCACACGCTCGACGCGGAGAAGGCGGTCTCCTCGCTCAAGCTCAAGAACAACATCACGCGCACGCTCGCCTTCTCGGCCATGAGCAAGAACTACGAGGCCGAGCGAAAGCACCAGGAGCTCGACGAGCTGCTGACCGAGATCCGCGCGACCGCGCAGCGGCTGTTCCGCTTCTCGCTCTCGGTGCTCGTGCGCGCCGAGGACCCCGAGACCCTGCGCGACAAGACGGCGGCGGTGCTGGGCTCCTTCCACGACTTCGCCTCGGCCGAGGGCTTGGCCGACGACATGAACCACTTCAGGCTATTCCTCGGCTCGATCCCCGGCCACGCGCGGCTCAACAACCGCCAGTTCTACGTCCAGACCGACGCCCTCTCGGGCTTCCTGCCGCTGTCGGGCTCTTGGCGGGGTAGCCGACAGAAGAAGATGCTCTTCGAGACGCCTCTCGGCGAGTTGGTCGGCCTCGATCCCTTCGACGATGACCTACCCGCCAAGCATGGCCTCATCCTCGGTACCACGGGCTCGGGCAAGAGCTTCACGACCAACTACATCCTCAGCGCCTACCTCGCCGAGTCGCCCGAGAACCACGTCGTCGTCATCGACGTCGGCGGCTCCTACCGCAAGCTGGCTCGGGCTTTCGGCGGCGAGTACCTGGAGGTCGAGCTCTCGGAGAAGTTCGGCTTCAACCCCTTCCCGTCCCGCTCCGAGATCGCGTCGGAGGGGGAGTTCGACGGCGACGCCGTGGCCTATCTCTCGCTGCTCATCTCGCGCATGTGCCTCAAGCCGGGCGAGAGCGTGAGCACCACGGAAAAGGCCTTCCTCGAGACCGCCATCAAGGCCGCCTACGCCGCCAAGGAGGAGGTGACGCTCTCGGACGTGCGCCGCGAACTCGCGCGGCTGGCGAGCGAGCGCCCGAAGGCCAAGGCCTACGCCGACGCCCTGGAGCTGTGGACGACCGGCATGTACGGCCGGCTCTTCGACCGAAAGGGCCGCCTCGACCTCAAGAACCGGCTCGTCGTCTTCGACTTGCAGAACCTCGAGAACCACCCGGACCTGCAGGGCGTGTACTTCTTCGTCATCCGCTCGGTCATCTGGGCGAAGCTCCTAGACCGGCGCCTTAAGAAGATCGTGGCGATCGACGAGGGTTGGAAGTTCTTCAACGACGACGTGGGCTCGGAGCTCATCGAGAACCTCTACCGCACGGCGCGCAAGTTCAACGGGGCGATCTTCTCCATCTCGCAGTCGCCCAAGGACTTCCTCGACACGAAGGCCGCCAACGCCATCATCGCCAACTCCTACGTGAAGTACGTCCTCAAGCTCGCCAAGGGCCACGAACTGCTGTCGCAGTTCGACCTCAACTCGAACGAGGTCGAGGCGGTCAAGCTCCTGCAGTCCAAGCCGCGCGTCTTCTCGGACCTCTTCGTGAAGTTCGGCGGGCGCGCCGTCGTCGCGCGCGTGGAGCCCTGCCCGCTCGACTACTGGATATGCACCACCGACGCCAAGGACCACGTCGCCGAGGAGAAGGTCCGCGCCGAGAATCCCGGTCTATCCGAGACGGACATCCTGCTCAAGCTCGCGGAGGGAAAGTGAGAAAGTCTCTCATCATCGCCGCGGCGCTGCTGCTCCTGTGGGAGCAGCCGGCGCACGCGCTCATCTTCGACACGGCCATGTCCGGCATCCAGTACGCCGAGCAGAAGGCCTACCAGGCCTTCATGAAGCTCAAGGTCATTGAGCAGATCAGGATCATGAAGCAGAACTACGACGCCTCCGTCCGCTACTACAAGGAGTTCGAGCGCCTCAACAGCGGCAAGGGACTCTTCGCGAACGTGGCCGACATGCTCAAGACCACGGCCGAGCAGATGGGCGAAGAGCTGAAGGGGAACGTGGACCGGGACTTCATCAACACCTACAACACCGACACGAAGGTGGACCGCTTCTTCCACAGCATCGACCGCGGCATCGCCAACAACATGCGCTACGCCGGCGACGGTTTGGCCGACGTGATCTCGGGACGCAAGGCGGGCGTCCAGATCGCCCAGCAGGCCAAGGGACTCTCGCCCAAGGACGCGGCGAACCTCTCGGCCAAGGCCGCCGGTCTGCAGATCCAGATGATGAGCCAGCTCCACGAGGACAACCTGCGCCTCATCGAGATCAACTCGATGCGCCTGGCGGCCGAGATGCGCCAGCAGCAGAGCGAGCAGAAGCTCATCAACAGCATCCGAAAGAGCGTCGAGAAGCGCGCGCCCGGGGCCTTGCCCCGGCAGTCCGAGCAGGGGGGCGACCAGTGAACACGGGACTACTTCTGGACATCACGCAGATTCCGACGAAGCTCGCGGGCCTGGCCGGCGTCAGCAAGACGCTCGCGGTCGCGGCCCTGGGCTTCCTCATCCCGTTCACCATCCTCGAGATGAACGTCCGCTCGCTCCAGCGCAAGGAGTTCCCGAGCTACAGCGGGCTCATGACGCGCGGGCTCGTCGCGTGCATGTGTCTCATCGCCTACAAGGGCTTGTTCGGCTTCATCCTCAAGCTCTCGCAGGTGATGTCCTTCGCCATCCTGAGCGAGGAGCAGTGGGGGAACTTCCTGACGCAGAGCCTCAAGGGCAGCGACTCAAGCTATCCAACGCTGATGATCCTCCTCAAGAACGTCGCCTCGATCCAGGGCCTGCTGCTTTTCCTGAGCAGCCTCCTGACGATGGTCGTGCGCGAGGTCGTCATCATGCTCCAGGTCTGCTTCCTGAGCCTGCTCTACGCCTTCGGCCCGCTGGCGCTGGCCTGCGCGGTCAACGAGAAGACGCTCCAGGTCACGCGGGGCTGGATCACCAACACCTTCCAAGTGGCGTTCTGGAGCTTCTTCCTGCGTCTGGCCGTGCGCGTGTGGCTCACGCTCGCGCCGATGAGCGGCTCCACGGGCGCCGGCATGGCCGACGACTACGTCGGCGTGCTGACCGTGAACGTGACCTTTCTCATCCTGATCCTGGGCACGCCGGTCCTGACCGCCCGACTGCTCTCCGGCGAGAACATCGCCTCGATGGGCGAGGCGGCCATGGGCGCGGTGAGCACCGTCATGGTCGCCCGGAAGATGGGAGCCGCGACTTCCATCAGCAAGGAGATCAGCTCCTACCGCAAGGCCAAGGCCGACGGCAAAGGCAAGGAGCCCTACTTCCAGCATCCCATCCCGGCGACGATGAGCCGCACCTATGAGGCGATGTTCGGCCGTAAGAAGCCCGCCGCGACGGACGCCGCCAAGCCGGCCGCCGCGGCCCCGAGAGGTAAAGGCGCGTGAACACGACGACTCCCGCTCACGAGACGCTGCCGCTCGGCCGACCCGCCTACTACGAGGTCTGGGGCGGCTTGGAAAGCGCCAACAAAGCGCTCTGGACCGGTCTGTGGCTCGCGATCACGGTCGCGATCCTGGCGCTGGCGCTGCTGCGCGTGCAGTCGCGCCGGCCGCCCGTCGTCATCAAGGTGGACGGCAGCGGGCAGTCGGTCACGCTCACGGGCGTCGACCGCGAGCCGCCGGTGGGGGAGGCCGAGGTCCGCAACTTCCTCGCGCTCTACGAGCGCTTCTTCATCGAGCTCAACGCCTACACCTACGATGCGGACCTGCGCCTGGCCTTCACGATGATGACGCCCGAGTTCCAGTCCAAGGCCAACGACATGCTCAAGCGCGAGAACACGATCGAGAACCTGAAGGCCAACCAGACCAAGACGACCTTGTTCCTGACGGAGCTGCGCGTCCTGCGCGACACGCCGCAGGTCCTCGAATGCAAGGTGAAGGGCTACCGCCAGGTGGCCTCCTACAAGCCCGACGCGGCGGCGGGCGAGGTGGTCTTCGAGCACGACGTCGTGCTCCTCAAGGTCCCGCGCTCGCAGCAGTCGCCCTACGGCATCCTCGTCCAGGACTTCCATGAGAGCGTCTTTAAGAGATAACGCTCCGGCGCTCCTGCTGGCGCTGGCGAGCGTGATCCTCGCGGTCGCGTTCACCATGCCCATCGGCGCCGAGCGCCTGGCGCGCACGCAGTACCAGCGCCTGGAGGGCTTCGTCGGCCCTTTCGAGGCCTCGAAGTCCCCGGACGCGCCCGCCAAGGGCGCGACGGCCGGCGGAGGCGAGACCTGGGGATTCGTGGCTCAAGCCGTGCGCCAGAGATACACGCCGGTCGAAGCCAACGCGCTGCTGAGCCGCGTCGAGTCGCTGACTAAGGCGCAGGAGTCCGCGCGGAATACGGCCGAGCGGCCGTCGCGGACGAAGGCCAAGAAGAACGCGGCCGAGGCGACTCCGGCGGCGGTCGCGGCGAGCACCGCCGCGCTCAAGCCCGAGGCGCACATCCAAGCTGTCGCCGCGGTTCCCGCGCCCGAAACCGCGGATTCAGTGGGAGAAACATACGAGAACGACCCCGCCAAGTATTCGCTGGACGCGAGCGCCGCACAGGGCACGGTCATCCTGCGGCTGCGCGGCTTGAGCCGCGCCGGCGCCCGCTACGTCCTCAAGGTCGCCGTGACCAACCGCGGCGGAGACGACTTCTTCGTGCGCGAGTTCGTCCTGCGCGATGGTCAGGAAATCATCGCCTCTAAATCCTTCGTCCGGCTCTTCGTCGAGCCGGGGCGTACGCGAGAAGGTTTCGTCGTCTTCGAGAAGCCCCGGAACGGGGCCGCCGTCCATGTCGCGCTTAAGGAGGATCGGGAGAAAGGACGGGTCGTCGAGCTGCCTGTCCCTTATCCCTTTTGAACGAATGAACACCGCCACGAGACCGTTGCCGCCGATGCCGTATCTCAAGCCGCTGCCGCCGAGCGGGCAGAGCAAGCCGGTCGTCATCCCCCTGTTCCGCTTCGACTTCAAGCGGCGCTACGAGGGCATCTTCACCAACCGGCACGACCGGTTCGTGCTGCGCGACGAGCACGTGGTCGAGCTCAAGCGCGTGTCTGCCGACTTCAACCGCGACCGTCCGCCGCTGACGCCCGCGCTGAGCGCCTCGGACATCATCAACGCGGCGCTCGACTTCGCCTTCGAACACCCGGTCGCCTTGGCCCGGCTGGGCAAGCCGGAGGAGTACCGCGACGCGCTGGCCCGCGAAGTGTACCGCAAGGCTTTCTTCCACTTCGCCTTCAATGACCTGCTCCGCTAAGCTGCTGGCGGCGGTCATGCTCGCGGCGGCTTCCGTCTCGGCCCAGGAGACGGTCGTCGCCAAGGCGTTCCGCGAGAAGAAGGGGGAGACGGGACCTCCGGCCAAGTTCATCGGCGTCACGCAGAAGACGCCGACCAAGGCCAACTACTTCCTGCCGACCGGGTTCACCTTTCCTGTGCGGCTGGAGAACGCCGTCTACTCGTACAACGTGGAAACGCCGGCGATCGCGGTCGTGGAGCGCGACGTGGTCTACCTGCGGCGGGTGGTCATCCCGGCAGGCACGCGGGCCATCGGGACCGTCGCCGTCATCAAGAGCCACGACCGGGTGCTCGTCAACTTCCACACGCTCGTCTTCGAGACGGGCGACGAGGCGAAGCTGACGGGGATCGCGCTGGCGCTCGACGGCTCGGCGGGACTCAAGGGCAAGGTCGAGACGCATAAGGACTCGGCGGTCGCCAACACCGTGCTGCGCTCCTTCGTCAGCGGCACACAGACCGCCCTCGACATGAGCGGCGTCAGTCCCATCGCGTCGTCGGCCACGCAGGGAATCGCGGGAGAGGCCGTGAAGGAACTCGACACGCAGCGCCAGGAAGTGACCGAGAGCATCACCATCGAGGCGGAGACGGGCCTACGGATCTACATCCCGCAACGGCTCGAGTTCTAAGGAGGCGAATGGAAGAGATCGACCTGAAAGCCGTTCAGATCACGAAGGAGGCCGTCCTGCGGCTCATCGCGGAGGCGTCTCGCACCGCCAAGAAGAAGGAGCCGGACTTGCTCTTGGCCGACGAGGTGGCCAAGAAGCTCCGCTTGTCGAAGTGGCGCTTCTACCACGTCTACAAGGAGCTGGGGCTCGTGCCTGTCCGCCGGCTGGGGCGCAAGCTGCTGTTTCCGCGGGTCCAAGTGGAACGCCTGCTCGGACAGGAGCCGGCGCGGCCGGGACGCAAGGCCAGGAGCTCGTTCTCGCGGCCCCTCTCCCGCGATGCCGCACATTTTCCGGGAACTTTTCAGGCCCCCAGCGCGTAGGTACTACCTATGGGAAAGCGAGTCGTCGACGGCTTCTACGAGGTGGACTTCACCTACAACGGGCAGCGCTACCGGGGCACTCTCCCGTGTGCGACGCTCGTCGCCCTGATCTCCGGTCGCTCGACCGAGGACAACACGCGCAACCTCGGCCGCGCGGGCGTGGTCGGCTTCTCGCGATTCGTCGACGACTTCTTCATGCCTCAGCACTCCCGGGTCAACAAGAAGCCCTCGGCGCACTACGCCGACGTCTGCTCCGTGGTCACTCTCAAGGCGTTCCTCGGCGAGACGCCCCTGCACGAGATCACCAAGGCTTCGCGCGAGGAGTTCAAGCAGAAGCGACTGTCGGGCAAGCTGTCGCCGCGCGGCATCAAGTGCTCCAACAACACCGTCAACCGCGAGCTCTCCTGCCTGTGCCAGGTGCTCGCCTACGCGGTCAGCGTGGAGCACCTTAAGGAAAATCCGTTGGAGGGCCTTAAGCGCCTGCCGACCATCCATCGCGACATGTTCTGGCTGAACAAGGAGCAGTTCGACGGCCAGCTCGTGCCTGTAGCGACGGCCTACGAGGCGGGGCGCTATCGCGACCTCATCGAGTTCGCGGCGTACACCGGCGCGCGCCGAAACGAGATACTCCTGTTCCATCGGGACGATATCAACTGGAGCCGCGACGAAATCCGAATCGCCACTCTCAAGAAGCGCCGTCGCGGGAAAGCGGAGCGCTTCTTGTCCGTCAAGGGCATCGGACCGCGCCTGGAGAATCTACTGCGGAGGATGAAGCCGCATCCCGAGACCGGCTACTTCTTCGCCACCAGGGACGGAAAGCCCTGGAACGAGCACTACGTCAACAAGGTGTTCATCGTCCTGCGCAAGAAGGCGAACCTGACGCAGTATCGCTTTCACGACCTGCGCCACACCTTCGCCATGCACCGGGTCATGACGCAGATCACCTTCCGCCAGCTGCAGATCGAGCTCGGCCACTCGTCGCCGCAGTCGGTTCAGGCCTATCTGGACCAGGCGACCCGCTTCGACCCGAAGGAATCTCTATTCTACGTCGACCCCGCGACGGCGCCGTCGCTCAGCGCCTGATGCCGCGGTAGTAGTCCCCGACCAGGGCGAAGGCCGCTTCCACGTCCACGGCCAGGCCGCACTCGGCGGCCAGGGTCTGGAAAGGGACCTTCCAGGCGGCTGGCGGCTGCGACAGGTCGTCGGGCAGAGGGTGGGTCTTGCGGCGCTCGAAAGTAGCGCGTACGGCGGGACCGACGCGACCGGCGTCGAGCGTTCCGCTCTTCAGGAGCAGGAACAGGTCCACGAGGTCCTTGACCCGAGTGTTGGGGCGCTCGCGCGGCAGGGTATAGGCGTGGATCTTTTCCGCGAACTGCTGTTCACGCGAGACGGTCGGATAGCGTGGCGCGGGGATGCTCGCGAAGTCGAGCCAGTCGCGACCGACAGTCTCGTCCAGCGGCTCCAGGACGACGTCGCCGGCGCCTACGTCGAGCTGGAACTTGACGAAGGTCCGCCCGTCCATCCGTGCCTCGATGGGGAAGCGCGCGCCGCCATAGGGCGCGGCATCCAGGTCCATCACCGGCGCCGCGACGATGAACGAGAAGAAATCCTCCAGATCCTTCGAGGCCGCCTCGATGAGGGCCTCATGGATGGCCGCGTTGAGCGAGTCGCCGCGTCCCTTTCCGAGAGACTCGCGCAGGGCGAGGTCCACGTCTTTCGTCGCGCGCGCCCCGGCGAAGCGGAGCTCCATGGCGTAGCCGCCCTTCAGGACCCAGGGAGCTTTCTTCGCCGCGAAGAGCCGCGCGAGCAGGCGGTCGAAGGCGACCTCGCGACGCAGGCGCTGGACGTCTCCGCCTCCTTCTTTGGCGCGGCGCAGGAGCCGGTCCTCCAGCGCGCGGCGGAATGCCGTCGCCGTCGCGTACTTCTTGGGCTCGGCGGTCATCGCGCGAGTACCTTGATCCGCGCTCTGACCTCTCGCGGCAGACGCGCGGCCGAGTCGACTTGGGAAAGAGTCAGGAGGCCTCTCTGGACCGCCTCTTTGACGGCCTTTCTCAGGTGCTCTTCCGCGACGTCTCCGGCGGCAATCAGGTCGCCGATGGTCTTGAGCGGCTTCGTGACGCGGTAGCCGTGCATGACCTCGGTATCGACCGGATGAAGCGGCGCCTTGTGGACCGCGAGGGCTTTGGGCGCGGCGCCGCTTCGGCGGAATCCGGGCGGAACCGTCATGTGCAGTTTGGAAGGATTGAGGTCCGACAGGTCGTGGATGCCCAGCGCCGTCGCATGCGAGTAGACGCCTTGCGGCTCGCCCTTGCGATTCGCGGACCAGAGCGACCAAAGGATGAGCTCCGGCCTTTCGGGCGGGGGGTAGTTCTTCAGCCGGTAGATGCCGCGGTGCTCGCGGATCCAATTCCCGGCGTGGACGTGGTAGGCTTGAGCGTTGGCTTCATAGCCGGCCGCGCGCGCCTGCTTGGCGGTGAAGTACCCGCCTTGCTCGGAGGCGATGGTGTGCAGTCGTTCGGTTCGTCGTTTCCGTTGTTGGCGCATAATACTTCAGATAATGTGCAGTATTATGCGTGTAAAACGAAATTAAATCAAGATTCTGTGGATTTGCCGTGGATTCGTGCGACTTCTTCTCGGACGCGTATGAACGCGACGCGTTCTTGCTCCAGGCGGATATCCTGTCCCCAGCGGTCGTCTCGTAAGGCGAGGAAGAGCGCCCCTTCATCGGCGGTCAATCGCTCCAGATTCTTGGTGAAGCGCTGGCCGGCCTCTTCACGTCCCCAGAGACTTTTATGGGCCAGCAGCGTCGTTTCGTCCATTAAAAAGGATCGCGCGCCCGGAAGGATTTCTCTGAGCTGGCTGAGGATGGCGAAGCCGTGCGTGTCGATGTCTCCCCAGTAGTAGACCGCCGCTCCGCGCAGCCACGGGATGTCGGCTAACGAGCTCGCCCCGTAACCAAGGCCGAAGATGACCAAGGAATCTGGGCAATCGGGGAAGGACAAGCCGTTCATTTTGTTCTCGGTGATGAAGACCCGCTTCGGCCGTACCGATAATCCCCGCAGTTCGGGAAGCGGCACGGAAATGTCGGTCGCTCCCGCCAGAGCCCCGTCGAGCATGCGAAAACGGATCAGCGCGGGCTCGACCTTCAATCCGAAGCGCTCCTCGAAGCCGTGATTGGAAAGAGCGCGGCTCGTCGCCGTCACGACCTCCGCCGGCAGAACCGCCGTGAGAAGGTCGGCGATGATCGCGCGGCGGGTTTCAATGAACTTGGTGTCTACCCCAGGAATATCGAGCTGGCGCAGATAAAGGTCCGGCCTCGGCTTGTCCTGGAAGTAGCGGCAGACGGCGAGCAGCCTATCCCAATCGTCGACATGGTCCAGCACGAGGGCGGGACGGCGGCACAGAAGGGGCTTGAACTCGGGACGCTCCGCCAGGATGCGGGCGGCGAGTTGGCAGAATTTCTCATGCTGGCGACGTTTGCCGGTCAGGTGCAGATAATCGTCGAGTTCTGAGACGATGACCTTTCGAGGAAAGGCTTGGTTCCCGAGGCGCCGGTGGTTGATGTGCGCGTACTCAAGGGCATAGCCTCTGCCTGCCGCTGTCTTGGCGCTCTTCTCCAACTGCTGGATCGCGGCGCGCAGGCCGGGGAACCCGTCGGCCAGCTCCTGAGCCGTCGGCTTGGGAATACCGATCTCCCACGGGAACAACGAAGCGCCTTCCAAGTGCGCGCGCTGGACGCGTTGCGTCTCCCAGAGCTTGAGCGCCCTGGAGCGGATCTCGTCGGGCGAGATCATGAGGCCGCAGCCTGCTGCTTCTTGCGCGCCCGGTCGGCGTGGAACTGCTCGATGGTGAGGTTCTTGAGCATGGAGCAGTTCTGGTTGGGGTTGTGGACGAAGTGGACCGAACGGACGTAGTCCTCGATCACGTGGATCTTCTGCAGCGGCGTGACGACGAGGAGCTGGATGTTGAGCTGGTTGAACAAGGTCAGGGCGTAACGGGCCGACTCGTCGGAGCCGCGGCCGAACGCCTCATCGATCATCACGAAGCGGAAGGCCTTGGAGCGCTTTTCGGCCCAGCCGAGGCCGAACTGGTAGGCGAGCGCCGAGGCCAGGATCGTGTAGGCCAGCTTCTCCTTCTGGCCGCCGGACTTGCCCGCGGAGTCCGAGTAGGTCTCCTTGATCTCGTTGTTCTCGCGCCAGCGCTCATAGACGATGAACTCGAACCAGTTGCGCACGTCGGTGACCTTCTTGGCCCACTTCTGGTCGATCTCCGTCATCCCCTCGCGGCCGTTGAAGCGGTCGATGACGGCCTTGACCTGGAGAAACTTGTGCTCGGTGTAGAACTCGGCGTCCTGGCCGGAGAGCGTCCCACCCAGGCACTCCTTGAGCTGCTTCTGGAACTCGCGGATCTCCGCGTCATGGGACGCGTCGGCGACCAGCTCGATGAAGGTCCCGGAGTTGTAGTCGATGTCGCGCAGGGACTGGTTGATGCGGGCGATCTTCTCGCGGGTCTCCTGACACTCCTTGTCGAGTTGGTTCTGGAAGAGGGCGATGTCGTTGATCGTGCCCTCGTTGAGGAGTTGCTTGAACCGCTCCTCGTGGCGCGGCAGGTCCTCGCCGCGAAGCCGCGCCAACATGCTCCGGAACTCGTCGGCAGACTCGAGGCTGGCGTCGACGTCGCGGGTCTCGACGGGGTGCTCCGTCTTGTATTCGTGCATCTGACGCAGGATCTTCTCTCGCAGACGGTCGAGCTTTTTGTCCTCCTCATCGATTCTGGCCTGAAGCCACTCACGGGTATCCGTCTGGCAGTTGTCGCAGCTCTCAACCGTGAGCTTGCGGTCGGGGGGCGTTTCGGCGCGCAGCTCCTCCAGCCTCGGGAAGAGCCGCGCCTTGTCGGCCTCGGCGACCTTCGCCAGCTCCCCGGCCGCGTCGCTCTTGAGCTCCTCCGCGGCGGTGAGCTTGTCGTTGACCGAGCCCTGTTCCTGAAGAAGTGCCGTTTTGGCGGCGTCGGCCGCCTCGTGCTTCTGTTCCGACTC
Source organism: Elusimicrobiota bacterium (assembly GCA_033875325.1). Classification (GTDB taxonomy): domain Bacteria; phylum Elusimicrobiota; class Elusimicrobia; order UBA1565; family UBA9628; genus GWA2-66-18. The sequence continues at coordinate 126,088 of JANRKA010000071.1, forward strand.
CTTGAGCGAAGCCTGGAGCGTCCGCAGGACGTCGGACTCGGCGGTTATCCGCTTCCGCTCCTCCTCGAGGTCGGCGATGCGGCGGGCGGAGCTCTTCCAGTCGATGTCCTGGAACTCGGTGACGCCAAGCAGGTCGCGGGCGGCGTCCCGTTTGGCGTCAAGCTCGGCGATCCGGTCCAGGACCTTCTTGATCGCGGCCATGTCCTTCTTCTCGTCCTCGACCAACGACCCGAGTTGCTGCTCTAGCGCCAGGACTTTGTCCTCGTTGCTCCAGCCGAGCACGTAGCGGGACCGGTCGTCGATGTCGAATCGGTCGTCCTTCTCGTGCCTCCCTCCGGGCGTCTTGGCTTGGCCTTGTCGGGTGAGGGCCTTGGTCTCGCGCTGGAACTCATCGAGACTCTCGCAGCAGAGGTAGTCGAAGCGCTTTATGAGCTCCTGTTCCAGCCACGGCTGGAAGGCGCTATCGGGTTTGACCTGGAGCTTGTGCGCCAGATGGCGTGCATCGGAAGGGCGGCCGGAGGCGCCTGCCTCCTGGCGCACGCGGATATAGACGAGACGACCGCGCAGGTTGGTCTTGTCGACGAAGCGAGCGACGGAGGCGTAGGAGTCCTCCGGGACGAGCAGGCTCAGTCCGAAGTTGTGAAGCACCCGCTCTAGGGCGCCTTCCCACGCCGCGTGCTCGGGGCGGACTTGCAGCAGTTCGCCGACGAACGGCAGCGACTCCTCGGGGATGTCTAGAGACCGGGAGATCAGCAGCCGTATCTGCAGGCTATGGGAGGGGATATTCGACGCGCGTCCTTGCAGGGACTCAAGTTCCGCCTGAATTCCTTGGGCGCGCTTCTCGCGGTCGCGATGCTCGATCGCCAGATCGACGCGCCGCTCCTCCTCACGCTTCTTCTCGGCTTCGGTCTCGGCGCGAACGGACTGCGCCTTGGCCTTGTTCGCGTGGAAGGACTCGATGGCGTCGGCGGAGCGAAGGCCGAGCTTCTTGCAGTGTCCGGCGTACGCCTGCGCGCGTTGCTCGCGCGCGAACCGCTCGACCTCGCTTCGCTCGATCTCTCGGGCGATCGTCTCCAGCCGACCGCCGCCCTGCGCGCGGATGCTTTCGCGCAGTTCCTCCATCTTCCGGGCGAGCCCATCGAGCTCCTCGCGTTGCTGCGCGAGGCGGTCGGCGAGCTTGCCCTTCTCGACGCCCAGGCGGCGCAGACGCTCATCGAGAAGCTCGATCTTCTTGGCGGCGAAGAAGGCATGCAGGGCGCCGCGGCACTGGATGAACTCCTCCCGGCCTTTCGAGACCTCCTGCCAGCGGTCGCAATCCGCCACCAGAGGTCCGAGCCGCTGGATTTGGTCCTTGGCCTTCTTCACCGCGGCGTGGGCGCGGTTGAGGTTGTCGAAGTTCTGGCGGATATCGGCCAGGCGCTCCTCGATTTGCGGCTTTTCCAGCATGTGTTCGCGCACGAAGGCCGTGAGGTTCTCGACGGTCTTGAGAGCGACGGTCTGGTAGAAGAGATCGAGCGCCTGATCGCTACGGATGTCCATGCGTCGGCGGAACTCGCGGGCATATTGGACGTAGGAGTCGAACAGATGGATGTCGGCCTCCTTTCGGAGGCGCTTCTTGAGGCCGGCGATCTCAGGGCCGAAGTTGCTGAAGTGCTCGGCGATCGTCAGGGGCCGGTCGGCGATCACGAAGAGCTTGTCGGGCTGGGCGTTGTCGCCCTTGGTCCAGAACACCTGCGCCAGCGTCACGCCCTGGTCGTAGCCGTCGTTGTGGAAATAGCCGAGGATGACGCTGTAGCTGGCGCCGGAGCGCAGCGAGACGACCTTCGCCGCCGAGCGCGTTCGGTCCTCCTTGAAGTCGCCGCGCACGTACGAGAGCAGGTCGCGCTCCGAGCGCTCCGCTCCGGCGGCGCGATTGTAGACGATGCGGTGTGAGGGCACCAGGAGCGTCGTCAGGGCGTCGACCAGCGAGGACTTGCCCGAGCCGATGTCGCCGGTCAGGAACGAGTTGTGGCCCAGCGGCTCGATCCTCCATACCTTCTTGTCGAAGGTGCCCCAATTGAGGACCTCGAAGCGGTGGAGGCGGAAGCCGGAGAGCTCAGTCCGCTCGGTTTCCATGTTCCTGGTAGGCCTTGATGGCCTCGTCGAGGTTCTGCAGCCAGTCGGCCGTCGCCAGCGCCTTGAGGATCGGCCGCACTTCGTAGGCCGGCGGGTTGGACTCCAGAGGCTTGAGCACCTCCATCGCCACCGCCTTGTTGATCTGGGCGTCGATCTGCTGCTCGGTGAAGGCTTCGTTGGCACGTTGGGGGAAGAAGACCTTCATCATCTCGACGATCTGCTCGTGCGTCAGGACGACGCGGTTGCCCGCGCCGCTGCCGCCGGCGTCGGCCTCGACCATTCTCTTGCGCAGCAACACGCAGAGCACGCTCAACGCGTAGCCGAGCGGCCGTCGTTGGATGAGGCGCGGGATGCCGGAATCATCGTCCAGCGGCGCTTGTCTCAGGTAGGCGAAGCCCTCGGCCTGATCGATCATCAGGTCCAGGCCGACCATCTTGAAATAGTCCAGCACCTGGGCTTCGAGTGCCTCCAGGTCATGCCAGACCTGCGGATGCTGGTCGCGGTAAAGCACGCCCTTGAGCAGGTGGACGAGGATGGGGGGCAGCTTCGGCGCCCGCGAGGCCGGCTCGGTCGCTTTCTCAGGCATCTTGGGCCACGCGCTCCCGGACGAAGATGACGCGCGGGATGGTCGCGCGCTTCTCTGTTCCCGCTGCGTCCAGCCACGAGACGCCGTAGCGCGCCTCCTGCTCGATGATCGCCGTGCCGTCCTTGGCGGCGATGTTCAGATAGGTCAAGAGCTCTGCCAAGCCCTTCTCCAGCGGATGACGCTCGCAGATCTCCTGGAGCGTCACTTGCGAGGCTCCATCGAGCTCCTGCTCGATGCGCCGGCGCAGTTCCCGCTCGTCAACGAAATGGACGTTGTAGAGGGCGTCGCTCTCGAAGTCCGCCACGCCTTCATCCACCTGCACCTGCTCCAGCAGGGCCTTCTTGTTCTTCGCCGGGTCGAACAGGCCGCGGGCCATCGTGAGGTCCCAGTTGGGGCGCACGTCATCGAGTGCGGCGAATTGGCCGTCGCCGGGAATCCGGCCGAGCTCGACGGCTCGCTTCTCGATGCTTCGGATGAGCTCCATGATGCGCCTGTTCTCTAGCCAAGCGCGCCCCTCGATGAAGCGGCGGAGACTGTCCGTGAGCGAGCCGGTCGTCTTGTTGATCTTCTCGCCGGACTCCATCAGGCGGTATTTGAGGCGGACCAGCAGGTCGTCCGGCCCGAGCGCCTTCACGTCCTCGAGCGCCGCCAGCTTGGCCGCCATCAGCTGGAGTTCCTGCTGACGGTCCGGAGACATCAGGAACTCCCAGAAGGCCTTGAAGCTTCGGCCCTCGTCCGAGGAGGTGATCGTACTCTCCTCGCCGAAGATCTCGTCGAGCAGTTGTCCTTTGCTTTTCTCGCTCGTGGCGATCTTCTCGCGCGTGCGTCGGTCGAGGTGGCGGAAGTTCTCCTCGACCTGGCGGAAGTCGGCGAGGAGCCTTCGGGCCGTGTCCTCGACCTGGAGATACTGCTCCTTGATGCGCGTCGGGTCGTAGGAGACGACCTCGCCCCCTTTAAGCCTCCGGATCTCGTCATCGAGCTCGGCGCGGCGCTTTTCCAGCAGGGCGATGCGAGCCGCGCGGTCGGTTTCGGCGGCCTGCGTGACCTGACGCAAAAGCTCGAAGATCGTGAGCAGACGGGACTCCGTGCCGACGAAGGGCCGCTGCTCCAGGCTGCGCAGCCACTCGATGGCCTTCTCCGTCGCCGGGGTCAGGTCGAACTCCGGCTCCTCGCCTTTGGTGGGGTAATACTTGCGCAGGTAGGCGTTCTCTCCGCGCGCCCAATCGTCCAGGTAGTCCTGCGCGGGCTTGGGGTAGCGGTTGTCGAGCGCCGCATTCAGGTGAAAGAGGTGGTCCTCGAGTCGGGCGGCCAACTGCGACTGCTTGATGGAGCGGGCGTTGGGCTTCAGGAAGGCTTGGTCCAGAAAGCTGATGATCAGCGGCGCCGTCTCGGCGTTAAGCAGCCGCCAGGCAGGGTGCTTCCGAAGACGCTCCAGATGTTCGTGATCCATGCGAGGGACTCAATCCAGGTGGGACCGAATGCGGTGATTTTACTATAACTACATGACATCGTCGACGGCCGGACATTTCCGCCTTGCAATGCGGACTCTGCCGAGCGGTTCACGCCCCCATGCCGTCGATGACCCCCATAGAGTCAGGAGAAGGACGTTATGCGCTTGTGTCACCTTAAGATTGAGCGGTTCCGCGGTATCAACTCGCTGGAATGGACGGTGAGGGGGGATTTCCTCTGCTTCATCGGCCCCGGCGACGCAACGAAGTCGACAATCTTGGACGCCATCGAGCTGGCGTTGTCCGCGCGTCGCGACCACGCTTTCGATGACTCCGACTTCTACGAGAGCGATACCTCCCAGCCCATCATCATCACCGCGACTCTCACGCAGTTGCCGGAGTCGATGATCTCCGACAGCAAGTTCGGCCGGGACATTCGTGGGTGGTCCGAGGAGTCCGGATTGCGAGACGAGCCCGGCGAACACGACGAGCCCGCGCTCTCGATCCGACTCACCGTGGACGCATCCCTCGAGCCCGAGTGGACCGTCTACAACGAGCGTACGGCCGAACCCCGCTACATGATGGCTCGCGACCGCCAGGCAATCGGGCTCATGCGATTAGGGGCTTCCATCGATCGGCAGTTCACATGGAACGACGGCACCGTGCTGTCGCGTATCACCGGCAAAGTGGAGGAGCTTCCTCGTCTCCTGGCGGAAGCCGCGCGAGCCGCTCGGGGCAGCGTGGCCGAAGGAGCGATCAAAACCTTGGCCGACGCCGCCGCGCGAGTCCAGGAACTCGGCAAGAAAGTGGGCGTCGCGCCCCGTAAGATATTCGGCGCCGGCCTCGATCTGCGGCGTGTCAATGTGGGCTCCGGCGGGATGGCCCTGCACGACGGGAACATCCCGCTGCGCCGTGCCGGGCTTGGTACCCGGCGCCTCCTTGCGGTCGCGCTCCAGCGCGAGATCATCAAGGACGGTGGGATCACCCTCGTCGACGAGCTTGAGCATGGACTCGAACCGCATCGGCTGCGCTCCCTGATCGATGTACTCCGTCCCGTGGCCGGAGGCGAAGGCCAACCCTCCGCGGGACAGGTCCTCATGACCACGCACTCGCCGATTGCGGTCGTCGCCCTCGACGCCGCCGCCCTAAAGGTCGTCAGGACCAAAGATGGGGCGACTCGTATCATCGACATCGATCCGAGCCTCCAGAATCTTGTTCGCGCCGCCCCTGAAGCCTTTTTGGGCCGCAGAATCATCGTTTGCGAGGGAAAGACCGAAGCGGGCTTGCTCATGGGGTTGGACCGTTCATGGGCGGACGCCGACGTTGCCTATACGTCGTTCGCCTATCGAGGCATCGTGCCGGTGGACGGCGGCGGGGCCCAGGCGCCGAGCCGCGCGGTCGCGCTCGCCCAGCTCGGCTACGACGTGGCCTTCCTCGGCGATTCGGACCGGCCGACGAATCCGACACCTGAGCAGATGACCGCCGCGGGTATCAAGGTCTGCATCTGGGACGGTGCCTCAAACACAGAGGATCGGTTCGCCCGCGATCTTCCGTGGGGCGCAGTCAAGTCGCTTGTCGCACTTGCCGCGCGCGAGCACGGTGGCGACCAGCGAATTATCGATATGATTAGAGGCCGAATCGCTGGTGGCCAGGTTCCCGCCGGCGCGCCGGCGACTTGGGTGGATGCCGAACCTCTGCGCGCCGCGATTGGCGCGGCGGCACACGCGAACGATTTGTTCAAGCGGATCGGGCTCGGTAAAGAGGTCGCGGCCGTCGTCGCTCCGTGCCTGGCGCAGATTCCCGCGACAGACCTCGCGGCCAAGCTAGCGTCTTTGCGCGCCTGGGTCACGTCCGATGCCTGACGCGGAATCCCTGGCTCAGGCCCGTCGCGGCTACGTGGCGGCCGCCGCGGGCTGCGGTAAGACCCAGTTAATCTCGGAGGCTGTCGCCTCTCATCCGACGGGGCGACAACTCGTCCTCACGCACACTCACGCGGGGGTGGACGCCCTACGGGCACGTCTCGAGCGGCTCGGTGCGAGGCTCGGCGGCTACTCGGTCCAGACCATCGCTGGTTTCTCGCTTTCGTACGCGTCCGCGTTCCCGCGCGCATCGTCTCTCGCCTCGGCCAAGCCAAAATCGCAGGACGAGTGGAAGAGCGTCTATTCTGGGCTCGCCGCGGTCCTCAAGCTGCCCGCCGTGCAGAAGGTCATCAAATCGTCCTACGCGGGATTGTACGTCGACGAGTACCAAGACTGCACCAAGGCTCAGCATGGGCTCATGATGAGCGTGGCCGACTTACTACCGACTCGGGTCCTCGGCGACCCGCTCCAGGGCATCTTCGACTTCGGCGACAACGACCCCGTCGATTGGGAAGCAGACGTGAAGGAGAAATTCCAGAGCGTCTGTTCTCCGGACGAGCCGCGGCGTTGGGCTGGCAAGAACGAGGTCTTAGGCGCTTGGCTGAAACAGGTTAGGACTTCGCTGATCAACGGGCAGCCAATCGACCTGAGGCATGCCGCCGTCCGCTTCGTGGACACCTCGCGCTCGGTGAACCCGCTGCTGGCCGTCGGTGTTTGTCAGGAGGTCGCCTCCCAAAACCCCGACGACACGGTCGTCGCGATCCACCATCGTCCCCAGCAATGCCATTGGGTCGCGAACAAGCTGAACGGGCGCTACTCCTGCATCGAGCCCATCGAATCCGGCGAACTGCTCAAGTTCGCGGAGTCTTTAGCATCAGGAAACGGCGCCCAGAAAGCGTCCGCGGCGATCGAGTTCGCGGGTAAGTGTATGACGGTCGCCGCACCGATGTTGCGGGGGGCCCAGAAAACAATCCTCAAAGGCGGTAAGCCCAGGAGCACTAAAGCCGAGCTCGCCGGGCCGCTGGCCGCGTTGGACAGGGTCGTCTCAACCAATGATCTCGTCAATGTCGCCGCGGCACTCGAAGTGATGAAAGAGATGCCCAAGGCCGTGATTTATCGCCGTGAACTGTTGGACGAGAGCTTGCGCGCGCTACGGGAATACGATCCCGCGAAGCATCAGAGTGTGGCGGATGCTTTCTGGGCCGTGCGGAATCGAACGCGCCAGATGGGGCGCAGAATACCGCGCTGCAGCGTGGGGCGAACCCTCCTCATCAAAGGCCTCGAGTTCGACCATGCCGTTATTTTAGATGCCGACGCCTTGAGTGCGAAGGATCTCTATGTGGCTTTGACGAGAGGCTGCAAGAGCCTGACCATTCTAGGTAAATCACCCGTCGTGCAGTTCGCAGCAATCGCCGCTTAGCGCAGACGCCCACCCATGACCGGAAAATCGTGTGTCTTCTGCGGCTCTTCGGACGACATGACGGGCGAACACGTCTTCGGCGCCTGGCTTGGGCGCTTGGGATTACCTCATGAGCCGTCTCCGCATCGCGCTGGACGTCTCAATCGCAGCCCGCGAGACATGGGCGTCACCCGGCCCTTTAAGTCCACTGTCCGAGACGTCTGCGCCTCCTGCAATAACGGTTGGATGAGCGCGCTCGAAGCGGCCGCTGCGCGAGTCCTGCCTCCGCTCATACTTGATGGTCATGGAGAAATCGGGGCGAGCGACGGCTCGTTGATCGCCGCTTGGGCGCAAAAGACGGCGCTCGTCAGCATGCTGGTCTCCTCAGAAGGAGATCGAGCAGCCGGCTACGGCTTGCCCAGCACTGAGTATCGAGCGCTTTTCGCGGCGCGAGACGGAGCGGCGCCATTACCCGACACAAGGGCCTGGATCGGGCGCTATGATGGTGAACGAGTCCGTGCTTCCGCTTGCGTGACGCCGATGGTCGTGAGAATCGACGGGGTGGCCGTCCCGGAGACGCCGCAGGGCTATCTCGTCACGATCATCCTTGGCAAGTTGTTATTGCATCTTCTTCGGTTCACGTCGCCTCACCTGGCTATCGACGCCTCCGCTGGCGCTGAGTTCTCTGAGCTGTGGCCCGCCGTCGCGGGAACGGCGCGCCTAGGGAGCAAAGGAATCGACGACAAGAGGATAAACAAGGTCGAAAAGGGCGCCGCGTTACGCTCCCTCATGCCGGGCGTCTTGCTCGAAGCCTGGAAGCCAGCGACCGAGCTTCCTCAGAGCACGCTTCAGGATTCGATGGTGAAACTGCCGACGCCATGCGGGAAGCACTTCATCTTCTATCCCGCGAACCTCGCGCTGGCGGGCATGCGTGGGGTGTATCACGCGTTCCTCACCAACTGCGAATGCGGCAAGAGCTATCTCATCGTGACGGAAGGAGACGGAGCGCATTTCAAGCTCGAAGGGTCGCAAGAGGCAATCACGGATGCTTACGAGCGCGCGCCGGGGCACGAAATCACGCTCGAAGACGAGAACGGGGTGTTCTTGTGCAAGCGCCTGGCTAAAGAATGGGGGAGTTAAAGTCTCGGCCTAGGAGTTGGCGTCTTCTGGACTACGAAAGCGCAGAGACTTGATGGCGAGAACGCACTCGATCCAAGCGTCGAATACGGCTCGTGTTACGCTCGAATTGCTCATCTTGTCAGTGATGTAGCGGAGGTACTCCTCAAGCGTTCCCAGCGGCGGGAAGGCGGGGTCGCGCGTGATATCCTTGGCGAGATCTCCAGTCGGATCATCTCGATGTTGTTGGCCGAGCAGCCAGGCTCGGAGAGGAATGGGTTGAGCAATCGGCAAGCTGATGATTTCTCGGAGCTTGTCGCTGATCAGGTCCGAGACGACTCTGGCAGCAAGCTCTTCCTGTGGGGTCCTTTCGACCTCCGGTTGCTCCGTGCCCGTTCGGGCGTCAGCCATGGCGATCCAGAAGCGCTCGCCCGCTGAGCTGAGTGGCGAGTCTTTCATGTGGCTCAGCAACGCGAGTGCCGCCTCTCGCTCAAACCATTCGCTGCGGACCCGATGAGGAGTAAGCAATTCATGGATTGCCCGCTCGACTACCGGCCCCGCGTCGACCATCCCGAGAACAACATACTCTTCTGCCGAGCCGGTTTGCAGCTGAGCACGGCGCTTCTCAGCGTCTCGATTGGCGGTATAGCCGATCTTTACCGGGCCCGTGTCTTTGGGTCCGATGAAGTAGACGACGCCATAGCTTTCGCTTTGAATTCCCATTAGGCGTTTCCTCGCGTTCCTTTCGTAGCCGCCGTCTTGATGCCCTCAAGGATATCGTGACATGCGACCCGGAGCCGTGATTGCTCAACTTCCGGCCATAGATGTTCAGGTCTAAAGTGAGCGCTGTCCGTCCGGCCTTTCACGATAACGTCCATGAGCTCAATAAATCGCTTTCGTGGAAGCGAGAAGTGTATCTGGAAGATTGACCATTCAGCGGAAACAAGGTCGCGCAAATCCTTGAGATACAAGAAATGGATGATTTCGCTCTGATCCATAACGTGCCTGTCGGCCATTCGCTTGGCGGCATCGTTGAATGCTTCGGCGGGCATCTTTTCTTTGATGAAACCTATCCACGCGTCCTTGAAGCGGGCCTGGGCTTCGTCGCGGATGATCTTGCGAAATGCCGTTTCGACTTTGCCGACGGTTTTGTGCGGATCTGGGCGACCACCAGCTGCATCCCATTCCTGAGCGTGTTTCTTGGCGTTGCCCAAGACGCCTGAAAACCACGCCTTCAATTGTCGCTTCACGTTTTCAAGAGAGAGCGTGGCGGTTTCGATGAAAAGTTTTTCCTGCGCAGTGAGTTCGAAATGGAGTGTTCCGATTCGTAGACGCTCGTTCTCAATCGTCTCATCGACCTCGCTGAGACGTTCTTTAACCCAATCGTCGTACATCCCGAGATCTTCGCCGAATTCTATTCGAATCAATTGAAGCAGAGGCTCTGAAAACGTTGGGCCGCCCAGTTGCTCAAGGCATGCGCCAATCCGCGCCTTCAAATTAACGATGAACCGCATTAAAGGATCGGGTGTGTAGCCGCCTTCCGCCGTTATGTAATGGGTTAAATACGCGCGGTACACTTCCCAATATTTTCCGAGGAGAAAGAAAAATCTGTTTCGTGACTTGTATTCGGGAAGTCCAGCGGGTGAAGGAATCTGGAAATCGAAAATCATCACTTCGTGGAGTGCCTTTACGGCATCCTGCAAGGCCTTCGGGCAGAGCTCTTGAGCGCGCGCATGAGCCTCACTCTCCGAGCAACCTAATTGTTTTTGGAGCGCGAGCATCGCGGTTAACATAGGGCCGAGTAGGGCAGCCATGTATTCATCGCTTTCTGGCGTTGCCTTAGCTCGTCGGAAATTTCCTAGCGCGTCCTCTTGCTTCGCGGAAGCAAGGGAACTTTCTAGCTCTTGCGTAAAGAGCTCTAATAGTTGAGTCGGCCCGGGCTTTGCTAAGTCCTGCGGATACATGCCGCCGTGGAGTTTCAAAGACCAGAGACCGCTTGCAGCGGTAAGCACCCAGGCGGAGTGCCCCGACGTCGTGAATCCTAATGTGTCTTGAGAGTCTGGCGCCTCCCTTTTTTCTTCAGCGGACCACTCTTCGAGCTGTGCGAGCCCGTGATGGGTGATCTTCATTTCGAAGTTCGCGTGGTAGAAAAACCATCGCTCCATTTCTGGGCCGGGTTCGAAATCGACGAACCCGCGTTTGTCGTCCCATTTATGCAGCGCGATAGCTTTCTGATCGAACAAGATTAGAATGGCGGCCTGTATGTCCTCGAATTCGAGCTTCCAGGTGTTGGAAAAATCAGGAATTCTGAAGGCTAGGAATCGCCCCTTGTTCCCCTGGCTCGCGAGGAGCTGAAGGACTTTGTGTTTGGCGGCATTAATCTGCGGGGGCGTGGATGTCATGGCTTTACGCGATGCGGCGTGCGCCTGGGGTAATTTTACTATAACCCCAGATACAGCCTTTCTGATGCGTTGAAGGCTTTACATTGGGTGGGGGCGGCATGACTGACCAGGAATTCGTCGAAGACCGTCGCCGCGCTCTATCGGAATCCGTTGAGTATTTCTCTGCGAAGAACAAGATCGAGCGGGAACTCTGGGTTTGCGTCGAGTTCCTGAAGAACCTGGGCGTACGCTTTGAGGATAAAGAAGCGCGGCCATGGAGCGACGAGCCTCCAGACGTCGTGTTTCGCGACGCTCGGTTCGAAATCAAGGAGATTCTAGACCCAGGCCGCCGCCGGCACGCCGAGTATAAGCTGGACTTGGAGAAAGCCCAGGCCGCCAAGAAGCCCGAGGACTTCCTTGAACCTTTCACGCCTCTCGACATCACTCCGCTGCAGATAGCCGATCGCCTTCGGCCAGAGTTGGAGAAGTTGGCGCTTCATTACGAGCCTTCCGCTCGCGCCCGTATGGACCTGTTGTTCTATGTGAACCTTCAAGACCACTTCCTGCTTAAAGGCCCGATGCCGGGGAGGGCGGCTTTCGCCGCTTACGGCTGGCGTTCAATCTCGGTGCTGAAGGGTTGGGGCGCGCTCGTTTACTATGCCGCCGAAGATGCGCCGACGTTCCTGCGGTCCAGCGAGGGCGTTCTTCTCCAAAGAAATTCACTGCCGGAGTAGCACCTCGCGATGCCGCGCGAGTTGTCGAGATGTTTGTCGAGATGACGGCAAAAACGCCCATCCAACGACAAACTACGACAAATCGCGATTTGCTGGATTACACTGAAAACACAGCGTTATTCGAATATAGGCGGGAATCGGCGGGGGTAGCCATCCGTCTTTTCAGAC
>JANRKA010000072.1:0-27158 GCA_033875325.1 Elusimicrobiota bacterium
GCGGTCAAGACGGATGCCGGCGGTTACGCGCGGTTGAGCATCACCATCGATGACGAGCGGACGAAAACGGCTAAAACGGCCGCCCAGGCCGAAAAGAGCCATGACGACCTCGACAGGTACGCTCGCGAGATCGAAGCCGAGGAGCGCGCCGTCGCCGAACCGGCCGGCGGACTCGTCGAGACGGGAGATGGGACGCGTTCGCTGAACACGGAGCCGGAGAAGCCTTCCGTCGCGAACGTTGCCGCGGGTGCCGGCATCGGGAGCGCCGCCATCAGACTGACGACGAGCGGAAGGCGGCTGCGGGTCGCGGTCAAGGTGATCCGACTTGCGCGTGTCGCGCAAGTCGCCGGCGTCGCGGGCGCCCCGGCTAGCGGCGGAATCTCGTTAGGAGTCAGTCTTGCCTCGACCATTCTGCTTTTTGCAATCGAGCATGAAGTTGAGGAGCGGATGTCGTCCGTAGATTTGAAGATTGAGCCACCAGGCGATTGCTCAGACGCACGACACTCCGAGCTTCATCGAGACCAGGGAACGAGGTGTAAGGGGCCGCAGCGTTCATGTAGGCAAGACAAAGTCAAGCGCGGAGATTGCGCGGAACTGCGGCAGCGCGTTGCACGAAATAAAAGTTGCCGCGATGCACAGCGACTTATTATGAACGAATGCTTCCGTGGCGGTGATGATGAACATCGGAAATATCTCGGCGAGACGATCGAGCTGCTTAACAGCTGTGAGTCGAGGTTGAGAAATGAATGCCCCTGACATGGATCAAGCATACGAGCGCGAACTCAACGTGTTATTTGGCGAGGATCCGGTCACGAGCGCAGCGCCGGATCTCAGCCCCGAGCAGCGACTTAGGCTCGTTCTTCGTCTTTTTGAATCCTCAGGCGCACTTCCTGGGCGATTTGGAGATAAGCAGGTCGCAAAAGGATTGGTGCATGCCGTATCCTCGGGTCATTCCGATGACCTCACTTATCTGACTGATTCGAAGTTGGATGAAGTGCTGCGCCTTCGCGTGATCGCGGCGATGAAGCTCGTGTTTAAGGATTGTTTCGCTCCGCGCTGTACTCCGCACCTCGCGCACTTGGATGAGAAAAGTCCAAACCCGCTGAACAGCACCTGCTATATGTGGTGGGAACACACTCCTCTGTTCGGTAGACCGGGCATCCCCGAATATAAAAATATAGATGCCGCCGCCATCGATGTGATGAGGGATTCCCTGCGGATTCCTTCCGTCGCAGTGCAGGAGGCGTCTCTGCATGGACTGGGGCACTGGGTGCCGGAGTATCCGGCAGTTGCCATTCCCATCATCGACGATTATCTCGCCAACCAGAACATCGCTCGCCCTGAACTTGTGACTTATGCCAAAAGGGCGCGGGCCGGAATGATCAACTAAGAATGAAACGAGCGTTGCCTGTGGATTGATGGCCAATATCCGCCGCGCCGGCGCAGGAAAGCCGCTCCTGCTCCTGCACGGCCTGGGCGCGTCCCCCTGCACCTGGCGCGACGCCTCCGCTCACCTCGACGGCTACGAAGTCGTCGCCCCCGATTTCCCCGAGCCTTATCGGCGTGCTCGCCTTGCGGTGGGAGGCGACGGTCTTGCGCTCGTCCTTCTTGTCTTTGGACGGCATATGTTTTAGAATGGCGATTGCAGCACTTCGACGCTTCGTCCCGAGCGGTGGGCAGGTGGCGGAATTGGCAGACGCGCACGGCTCAGGACCGTGTGTCCGAAAGGACTTAAGGGTTCAACTCCCTTCCTGCCCACCGGTCTGGATGAGGCTTGACGAGAGTGACTGATGTCACCTATCGTTTCCTTGACAGCTGTCGACTTGCAGGGTATACTCGGCCCAGTGGATGACTTGATCGTGCCGATCCGAACATTTACCCTGAGATACATACATAACGGCACAAAGGGGGTCATGCACATGACGAAGGGAAAGAAGGGCTTCACGCTCATCGAGCTGATGATCGTGGTCGCGATTATCGGTATTCTCGCGGCCATCGCCATCCCGAAGTTCGCTGAGCTCATCCGTAAGTCGTCGGAGGGTGCGTCCAAGGGCAACATCGGTTCCATCCGGTCCGCCCTGAGCATCTACTACGGCGACCTGGAAGGCGTGTATCCCGCCAACGTGGCGGCGCTGACCATCAGCGGCAAGTACCTGTCCGAGGTCCCGAAGGCGAAGGCTCCGAACTACCATCCGGATGGTTCGGTTCCCGTCCTCGGCTCCGCGGCGACCGCGGCGAACGACGCGGCCGGTTGGTGGTACAACGACGTTGGGACGTCCTCCAACTTCGGCCAGCTCATGGTGAACTGCACGCACACGGACACCAAGGGCACCGTCTGGACGAACTACTAAGCATCGTCCGGTAGGTCACGATGGGGGCGGGCGGACTGGTTCCGCCCGCCCCTCTCTTTTCCTCCCATGAGACTCTTCGAGCTCGCCGCCGTCGCCGCTTATGGCGCCTGTTGGGGTTCCTTCCTCAACGTGGTCGTCTGGCGCCTGCCGCGCGAGGAGTCCTTGGTGACCCCGCGCTCGCGTTGCCCGCGCTGCGGCAAGGCCATCGCCTGGCACGACAATATCCCGGTGCTGTCGTGGCTGCAGCTGCGCGGACGCTGCCGCGGCTGCCGCAAGCCGGTGCCGGCCCGCTACCCGCTCGTCGAGTTGGCGACGGCGCTGCTCACCGCGGCGTTGTGGCTGCGCTGGCCGGGCCGCCCCCTGTGGGCCGCGGCCGCGGCCGTGTGCGCGGGGGCGCTGCTGGCGGTGGCGCTCATCGACTGGGACACCTTCCTCATCCCCGACGAGCTGTCGCTGGGCCTGGTGGTCGCGGGCCTGCTGGTCTCGCCGCTCAACCCCTACATGGACCCGGGCCCGTGGGGCGAGTGGTGGCGCGCCCCGTGGTGGAGCCTGCGCGGCGCGCTCATCGGCTTCTTCCTGGGTTGGGGGCTGGCCGCGGCCGGCGAGTGGTGGCTCAAGAAGGAGGCCTTCGGCGGGGGCGACGTGAAGCTGCTGGCCGGCATCGGCGCGTGGACGGGGGGCGTGGGCGCCTACGACGCGCTGCTGCTGGGCTCCTTCCTCGGCGCGGCCTACTCGGTGTTCCTGCTCGCGCGCGGACGGCTCAACCGCGCCGACCCCATCCCCTTCGGGCCCTTCCTCGCGGCCTCGGCCGTCTTCAATCTCTTCCGGCTGCTGCCTTTCGGCTGGCCGCTGCTCTGAGCCGCAGCAGGTCGCCGTCGAGCTTCTCGACGCGCAGCCCCGCGGCGAGGCCCGGGAACTCCTTGAGCGTGCGGCCCGTGGCGTAGACGGCCTCGCCGCGCGCCTCCAGCTGCGCGACGCGCGCGGCCAGGGCCTCGGGCGTGCCGTAGTAGCGCAGGTTCAGCGGCCGGCGCCCGCCGAAGAAGGGGTAATACACCTGGTTGCGCGCGTGCGCCGCGACCCAGGCGTCGGGCGGCGTCGCCGCGGCGACCGCGAGCGTCTCCTGGTACTCCGCGTTGTTGCGGGGGTCGCAGTCCGCGGCGATGGACGCGCGCCAGTTGTAGAGGCCCGCGACCGCGGCCCAGACCGCGAGCCCGACGGCCCGCGCCTTCGGCGGAGCGTCCGCCGCGTCGAGCCCGCGCCAGGCCAACGCCCACAACGCGGGCAGGTCGGACACGCGGTAGACGATGGTGAAGGGCTCCCAGGTCGAGTAGATGAGCGCGTGGCCCGCGAGCCACAGGCCCAGCGCCTTGTCCTCGCGAGCCGGGCGCTGGAAGGCGCGGGCCGCGGCGGCCAACGGCAGGACGGCGAGCGCGAGGCCGAGCGCCTTCATGGCCCCGCTCACCCGCGTGAAGTCGCAGAACACGCGCAAGGTGGTCTGTCCCCAGCCGCGCAGCCCGTCGAGGACGCTGGGGCCCAGGTGCCACTCGAAGGTGCGGCTCTGCCCCAAGGCCATCGAGCCCAGCAGCCACAGCCGCAGCTCGGCGCCGGTCGCGGGGCGCACGAAGGCGAGCACCGCGGCCGCGTAGGAGACGACGACCGCGGACGCCGCCGCGCCGAAGTACGCGGCGAGGTCTCGGCGCTCGCGGCGCGCGTGCCAGAGGAGGTAGGCCAACGCGGGCGCGGCCACGCAATGCCCCGAGTGGCCGAGCATCGAGGCGGCGTGCAGGAGACCCACGGCCCAGGGGCGGGGGCGCTCGGCGAGGGCCTCGGTGAAGGCCAGGATCAGGGGCAGCGCGCCCAACATGTACACCTGCGCCTCCAGGCTCCACATCCACCACGCGTAGGAGACCGACAACGCGGCCGCCCCGAGGGCGGCCTCGCGGCCCGGAGCCCCGAGCCGCCGCAGCAGCCGCGCGGTCGCGGCCGCGCCGGCCGCGCCGAGCAGGCCGTTGAGGACCTGCATCGGGTACAACGCGTCGCCGGCGTAGCCCAGCGCCCGCCACAACCCGGTGAAGGCCCAGGAGACCAGGCCGTAGGCCAGGTGGTTGGAGTGGACCAGGTGCTTGAAGTCGGAGAGCTCGACGGCGACGGCGCAGGCCACGCCGTCGAAGTTGAAGAAGGCGGAGCGCGCGCTCAGGTAGCCGAGCAGCACGGCCGCGAACAGGCCCAGGTCGGCGAGGCGGTCGTCGCGGCGAGTCATCGCGCCAGCCTCTCGCGCCAGCGGCGCGCCTCGGGGGCGTCGGGGTCGCCGGGGGCCAGGCGCAGGAAGGCGTCCACCTGGGCGGCGGCGAGGTCGGGGCGGCCGGTCTTGGCCAAGGCGCGCGCGAGGTTCCAGCGCGCGGCCGCGTCGTAGGGGCGCTTCTCGGCCGCCGCGGCGTAGGCGGCCAACGCGTCGGGCCAGCGTCCCGCGCGTTCCGCCAGCAGGCCTTCCAGGGCGAGGCCGTCGGGCGCGCCGGGACGCAGGGCCCGGGCGCGCGCCAGCCGGGCGGCCGACGCGCGCAGGTCGCCGGCGCGGTAGTCGGCCAGCGCGAGGTTGTAGGCGGCGGGGTAGTGGCGCGGGTCGGCCGCGAGCGCCGCCTCGAGGAGGGCGCGGCCTTGCTCGAGCCGGCCGGTCTCGAGCAAGGTCACCCCCAGGGCGGAGCGCGACTTGGGGGAGACCGGGTTGCAGGCCAACGCGGCGCGATGCAGGGATTCCTCGGAGCTCCAGACGCGCGTCTGCGCGCGCGCGCCCCCCGTCGCGAGCAGGACGGCGACGCCGACGGCCGCGAAGGCGGGGCGGCCGAAACGCGCGCAGGCGGCCGCGGCGGCCCAGGCCAGACCGAGGCTGGGCAGGTAGAGGAAGCGTTGGGCGCCGATGGTGTCGAGGTCCATGAGCAGGTGGCTCGTCGGCAGCAGGAACAGGGCGGGGCCCAACGCCCAGAACCCCCACTCGCGCCGCCGCGCGAGCGCGCGCGCCGCGGCCGCGCCGAAGGCCGCGAGGCCGAGCAGGCAGGCCCAGGCGGCGAGGTCGCCCGGCCCGGAGTCGGGGATGAGCGGGCGGCCGTATTCGAGGCAGGCCCCCGTCCCGGTCAGCAGCGGCCGGCCGTAGTGGGCGACCCAGAACTTCGACAGTGTCAGCAGCCTGACGAGCCAGGGCGTCTCCGGCGGGAAATACGGGACGCCGCCGGCGGCCAACGCGGGCAACACGAGCGCGCGCCCGGCCAAGGCCAGCGCGGCGCAGCCGGCCAGCGCGGCGTACACGCGGCGGCGGCCCGCGTCCCAGGGCCGGGCGCCGGCGAAGGTCCAGTCGGCCGACGCGAGGAAGAGGGGAAAAAGCAGCGCGTGCTCCTTGGACAGGCAGCCGAGCAGGAACACGCCGGCGCCCGCGGCGAGCCGGCGGCCGTCGGGCCGGCCGGGCGCGCCGAGCAGCAGCCAGGCGCCGAGCACGGACGCGGCGCCGAGCAGCTCGGAGCGGCTGGTGAGGTAGGCCGTCACCTCGGCGTGCACGGGCAGGGCGCTCCACAGCAGGGCGCCGGCCAACGCGGCGCGTCCGGAGAGCCGGCGGCGCAGCGCTTCGTGCAGCAGCAGGACGACGGCGAAGTGGAGCAGCAGGTTGACCGCGCGCAGCGGGAGCTGCGCGAAGCCCGTGGTCGCCGTCTGGGCCAGGAAGGAGAGGCTGAGCATCGGGCGCCACTGATGGATGGGCGTGTCCTCGCCCATCACGGCCTGGTGGTAGCCGCTGAGCAGGAGCGGCGCGGCCGCGCCGGCGCGCAGCAGCGGGTTCTCCAGGATGAGGACGCGGTCGTCGCGCGCCCAGGTGCGCAGGCCGAGCGTGCCGCCCCACGCGGCGAGGGTCCCGGCCGCGAGCAAGGCCAACGCGAGGCGGCGCGAGGGCTCAGCGGAGCTCATAAACCGCGGACCTCTCCTCGGGGAATCGGGCGACCGCGCGGAAGAAACGCTCGTCCTCCAGCGCCCGGCCGGCCGCGTCCAGCGCGGCCGCGTCCGGCGCGTTCGCGGCGTCGGAGAGCCCGAGGTCGAGGCCCTCCTGGCGCAGGATGAAGCGCGCGCGGCGCTCCTTGAGCGCGCGCGCCAGCGCCGCGGCGTCCGCGCCGGCGGGCAGCCCCGTCGCCGGCTTGCCCGTCCACCAGCCGTCGCGCAGCGGCGCGGCGCTGGCGAGCAGCCATGGCCCGGGCACCGCGGCGAGCCACGCGTAGGTGCGCGCGAGCTCCGGCCGCGCCCAGGGGCTGGGGCGGCCCAGGCGCGGCGCGACCTGGAACGCGGCCTGGGCCGCGAGCAGGACGGCGAGGACGGGAACGGCCCGTTTTCCCAGCGCCTCGGCGACGGTCCGCCACAGCAGCGGCAGCAGGGGGATGAGGTAGCGCTCGTAGTGCCACGGCCACGCGAGGTGCATGGCCGCGGCCCCGGCGAGCGCCCAGGCGCCGGGGTCGTCGCGGCGCTTGAGGAGCGCGCGCGCGCCCCACGCCGCGGCGGCGGCCAACAGCGCGCCGAGCGCGACCGCGACGGGGCCGGCTGCGAGCGCCGGCGGCAGGTGCGAGCCGCCGAGGGCGGCGCGCAGCTCGCGGGTATTGTCGAGCGCGACCGCGGCCAGGCGCAGCGGCCTGCCGCCGTAGGCGGCGGCCAGCTCCGCGCCCTCCTGCACGCCGCCCGTCGCCGCGCGGCTCCACGCGGCCCACAGCGCGGCCGCGACGAGCGCCGGCCCGGCGGCCCAGGCCAGCGCGCGGACCTTGCGCCCGCGCGCCCAAGCCGCGAGCGCCGGCGCCAACGAGAGCCCCGCGGGGCGCAATTGGGTCGCGAGCAGCCACAGCAGTCCGGCGCGGCCGTCGCGGCCGTCCTCGACGGCGGCGAGGAAGGCGAGAGAGGCGAGCAGATACGGAGCCTCGGACATCGGCGCGCCCGATTGGGACAGCAGCAGCGGGCTGGTGCCGACGAGCAGGGCGCCGAGCAGCGCGGGCGTCGGCGCCAGCAGGCGCCGCAGCCACAACCAGGCCGCCCACGGCGCGGCGGCCGCGAGCAGGGCGGCGAAAGCCTGGAAATAGCCGGGCGCGTCGGCGAACCAGGCCAGCGGGGCCAGCAGCAGGGGCAGCCCGGGCGTGGCCGAGACCAGCGGCGGGCAGCCGGGCATGGTGAGGTGGCAGTAGCGGCCCGACGCCAGCGCCTCGGCCGCGACGAGGTAGAGCACCTCGTCCTGCTGGCGGCCGAAATACTGGGCGGGCGCGAACGAGAGGATGAGCAGGCTCGCGGCGGAGAGCGCCGCGAAGGGGACCATGTGCCTCATGAAAATACGATATAATCACCGCCGCTGGAAGGGTGCGAGAGCGGTTGAATCGGCACGACTGGAAATCGTGTAAGGTTAATAGCCTTCGAGGGTTCGAATCCCTCCCCTTCCGCCAGTTTTCGTCTCAGGGCGCGCCGAACAGCGCCGTCACGCGGTCGCTGGCGTCCACGCAGTAGCGCCACTCGCAGTAGGGCCGCCCGGCCCCGCCCCTGACGCCGCCGCCCCTGCGGGAGACCTCGGTCTCGGCGGACTTCCCGGCTTCGCGCGCGACGGGCGAGGCGGCCGTCTCGGCGGTGCAGTCCCTCCCGGCCGGCTTGCGGCGCGCGCAGGCCACGGCGTCGGCCCCGCAGGAGGCGCAGCAGCCGCCGCCTTCCCCGCGCCGGCAGGCCCGGTACAGGTAGGCTTGGCTGTCCCAGTCCGTCGCGCCCAGGTAGCGGCAGCGCGCGAGCGCGCCGCCGTCCCACGGCGGGCCGCACGGCCCGTCGGCCGTGCGCAGCAGCCCGTCGAGCCCGGGCCGCGGGAGGTAGGACGCGGTGCCCGTGGATTTGACGAGGTTGTCCATCGCCTGCATGCGGTTGGCGTGGGCGGCCAGCATCACCAGCGAGCGCGCCGCGTCGGCGCGCGAGACCTCGAGGTGGCGGATGAAGCCGTAGGCGGCCATGCCCGCGAGCGCGAGGATGAGCAGGACGGTGGCCAGGACCTCGACGAGGGTCGCCCCGCGCCGGCCCGGGCTCACAGGCGGATCTCCTGCCCCTCCCGGGCCGCGAACAACTCGGTGCCCAGGCCGCGCGAGGAGACCAGGCGCACGCATTCGGCTTCGTAGCCCGCCATCTGGTCGTCGTCGTGGGCCGGGTCGTGGTGGAAGAGCGCCAGGCGCTTGACGCCGGCCTTGGCCGCGAGGTCGAGCACGTCGTCGAAGGTGGAGTGGCCCCAGCCGCGCTTGAGCTTGTACTCGTCGGCGGTGTACTGCGCCTCGACGACGAGGAGGTCGGAGCCGGCGACGAACTTGGCGACCGCGGCGTCCTCCTTGTCGGCGAAGTCGCCGGACGCGTTGAGCTTGCCGTATGGCTCGTGGTCGGAGATGTAGGAGAAGGACTTGCCGCCGTGCTCGAAGCGGTAGCCCACGGTGATGCCCGGATGGTTGAGGTAGTGGTAGGAGACCTTCACCTCGCCGACCATGACGGGCGCGTTGAGCTCGACGAAGGCGGGCTTGGAGCCCATGTCCTTGAGCTGGACCGGGAAATACGAAGGGTGCATCTGTCCCGCCATGACCTCCTCGAAGGGCTTGGTCGTGCCGCGCATCCCGTACACGGTGAACTGGCTCGTCGGGAGGTAGAGGGGGACGAAGAAGGGGAAGCCCTGGATGTGGTCCCAGTGCGTGTGGCCGATGAAGAGGTGCCCGGTGACGGGTTTGCCCGCGGCCTCCTTGAGCAGCGAGACGCCCAGCTCGCGGATGCCCGTGCCCGCGTCCACGATGAGCGTCTGCCCCGCCGCGCGCAGCTCGACGCACGGCGTGTTGCCGCCGTAACGCGCCGTGCGGGGGCCGGGCGTCGCGATGGAGCCGCGCACGCCCCAGAAGCGGACGATCACGCCGCGCCGCCGAGCATCTCGTCCACGCGCCGGTTGAACTCGGCGACCTGGAAGGGTTTGACGATGTAGCCGTCGGCGCCGGTCTCCTCGACGGCGGTGCGCACGTCGTGCTGGTAGGATTTGGAGGAGGAGATGAGGATCTTCACGCCCTTGAGGTCCGGGTCGGCGCGCACGCGCTGGCATACCTCGAAGCCGTGCATGCGCGGCATGAGCAGGTCCAGCACGACCAGGTCGGGGACCCGGCGCTTGATCTCGTCGAGGCCCGCGGCGCCGTCGGGCGCGACGGTGACGTCGTAGCGGTTCTTCAGCAGCATGGCCATGAGGTCGCGCATGTCGTCGTCGTCATCGACCACCACCACTTTCCGCACCGGGGCAGTGTAACCGCGCCGCTGCGCCCCGTCAAGACATTTGATAGGGTCTGGTCATGACGAGCATCGAGGATTGGATCGGCCGCTCTTGGGATCGCTTCAAGAGGCGCTGGTGGACCGTGCTGGCCGTCAGCGGCGTCGCGGGCGCGGCCGCGCTGCTCGGCGGCTTCCTGCCGGCGCTCGGCGGGGTGCTGCTCGCCGGCGCGGGGCCGGTCTGGGCCGTGAGCGGGGTCGCGGGCGTGGTCTCCCTGCTGGCGCTCGTCTGGTTGTCCACCTGGGCGCAGGCGGCCGCGGTGGAGGCGGCGGCGGGCGAGCAGTCCATCGGCGACTGCCTGCGCTCCTCCTGGCGCAAGACCGGGGCCTTCGCTTGGTCTTTGAGCCTCGTGATGCTCGCCGCGGGCGGGGCCTTCTATCTCCTGTTCCTGCCGGGCCTCTGGCTGTCGCCGCTCCTGTTCTTCGCGCCTTTCGTCGCGGTGACCGAGGGTATCGGCGGCGTCGCGTCGCTGGAGGCGTCGTGGCGGCGGGTGTCGGGCCGGTGGTGGGCGGTGACGGGACGACTGATCCTGGCCGGGGTGACGCCGGTCCTCATCGGCCTGGTCCCCGTCGTGGGCTGGCTGCTCGGCATCGCCGCGGGGCCGTTCTCCTTGGTCATGCTCGCCGACCTCTCCGACGAGCTGCGTCGTCTCGACCCGGGCGACGCGGCCCCCGCGCCGCGCCTGGGCGCGGCCACGGCCGCTCTGTCGGTCGTGTTCGTCGCCGGGACCGCGTTCGCGGTCCAGGCGGCGCTGCTCGCGGCCGCTTCCCTCAAGGACCTAATCCGCTCCCAGGCCTTTTGACGCGCCCTCCGGGCCGGGCACGCTCGCCCGCGCGGCGGGAGGGGCATGCTAAGATGGCGCTATCATGAGGACGCTCGCGTTGTTCCTGGCGTGCGCCGCGCCCGCCCGCGCGTCCGGGCCGTCTTGGGAGGCGCGCGTGCGCGCCGCGCTCCCCGCGGGACTGGAGCTTCCCGCGCCGCCGGTGACCGCCTTGGGCCAGGCGGTGCTGCGCCCGCTCCCGCCGCGCCTGCGCGTCGCCGACACGGCGTCGGTGGACCTGCGGCCCGTCTTCGAGCGCCACCTCGCCCGCACCTCGAGCTACCGCTCCGGCTCCGGGCGCGTCGCGGTCTCCGGCACGCTCGACTTGAACGGGGACGGTTACCTCGCCGTGACCGTGCCCGGCGAGCCCGCGCGTTTCTTCAAGATACAACGCGGCATGTCCGGGCGCTGGCGCCACGGCACGCTCGGCTACTCGGTCTCCCTGTCGGTGAGCATCTTCCGTCCGCGCCTCAACAACTACATCGTCATCAAGGACGACGACGGCGCCACGGTCTGGGAGATGCAGATACGGGAGCTGTTCCGGCAGACCTACGCCGCCGGCGAGCCGGTGGTCCTGGCGGGACGCCCCTACCGCCTCTTCTACTCCCGTCAGCCCGACGGCTCCGGGCGCGAAGGCCTGTGTTTCATCTACGAGGACACGAGCTCGGGCGCCCGCGAGTACAGCTTCTACCTCATCCCCGTCGAGCAGGTCCTCGGCGCCGCTCCTACCTCTTATAGGATGTTCGGCGGCGACCAGGTCCGGCTTCGGGTCACCCCGGACCGCGCCACCCTCGAGATCGGCCGCTGATTGGACGGGGGGCGGGGGGTTTTCGTAGAATCTCCCGGCCCATGACCCTTCCGATCGTCCTCGCCGCGGGAGCCCTCGCGGTCGTCTTCGGCGTGGTGATGCTCCTGCACCGGTCGCTCTACGTGAGCGCGATGTGCCTGTTGGCCGTGCTGCTTCAGACGGGCGTCATCTTCGCGGCTTGCGGGGCGCCCTTGTTGGGCTTGCTCCAGGTGATGATCTACGCCGGCGCGGTCATGGTGCTGGTGGTGGTGACCGTCATGGCCGCCGGGGGGCGGACCGGCCCGCGCTTCGCCGACTTCTCCATCCCGCGTCCGCTCGCCTGGGCCGGACTGGCGGCGGCGCTCGTCGAGGGCGCCTGGCTGCTGGCCGGCGCCGCGGGAGCGTCGCCCGCGCCCGCGGTCGCTCACCCCGCGCTCCAGCTCGGCCTGGGCGCCGCCCTGTTCAAGCCCTACGCGGTCGCCACCGAGGCCGCGACCCTGCTGATGTTCCTCGCCGCGCTGGCCTTGATCCCCGAGGAGCAGCCGTGACCCTCGACCTCACCGCGGCCGTCTGGGTCGTCACCGGCGCCCTTTTCGCGCTGGGCCTGGCGGCCTGCGTGCTGCGCCGCCAGCTGTTGGCGATGCTGCTCGGCATCGAGCTGATGATCGCCGCCGCCAACGTCGCGCTGGTGCACCACGCGGGCCTGTTCTCCGACGCCGAGGCGCTCGCCGCGGTCGCCATCGTCATCGCGGTCGCCGCGGCCGAGGCCGTGGTCGGGCTCTCGTTGATCCTGCGCGTGCACCGCATGGGCGGCGGCCTCGACGCGGGCGAGCTCTCGGAGCTGCGCGGATGATACCTCCCGAGGTCGCGCTGCCGGTCAAGCTGCTCTTCGGCGCGCCGACGGCCGCCATCCTCTTCGGCTTCTTCGTCATGCGACGGCTCAAGCCCGAGTGGACGCACTGGCCCATCCTCGCGTCCTGCGCCGCGGTGTGCGCGTCGGCGGCGTGGCTGGCCGCCTTCGTCCACGCCGGGCACGGTTTCGACCAGCCCCTGTGGACCTGGGCCATGGTCGGGGACTGGGGCGTGGCCTTCGGCGTGCGCCTCGACGGGCCGTCGGCCGCGGTGCTGGCGATGGTCGCCTTCGTGGGCTCGCTCATCCACGTCTACGCCGCGGGCTACATGAAGGGCGACCCGGGCTTCAACCGCTTCTTCCTCGTCTTCCACCTGTTCTTCCTGGCCATGATCGGCCTGCTGCTCTCCAACGACTACGTGCAGCTCTACCTGTTCTGGGAGCTCGTCGGCGTGGCCTCCTACCTCCTGGTCGGCTTCTGGTGGCACAAGGAATCGGCGCGCAAGGCGGCGCTCAAGGCGTTTTTGACCAACCGCGTCGGCGACCTGGGCTTCCTGGTCTCGGTCGTGCTCATCCTGCTCGTCTTCAAGACCACCCGCCTGCAGCTCGTGTACATGACCGTGGCCGGCAAGCAGCCCGAGCTGCTCGCGCTCATCGCTTTCGGCCTGTTCTGGGCCGCCTGCGCCAAGTCGGCGCAGTGGCCTTTGTACTGGTGGCTGCCCGACGCCATGGAGGGCCCGACCCCGACCTCGGCCCTCATGCACGCCGCCACCATGGTCACGGCCGGCGTCTTCCTGCTCGTGCGCTCGTGGCCGCTCATCGACGCGGTCCCGGGCATGGGCGAGGCCATCGCCTGGATCGGCGCGGGGACCGCGCTCGGCGCGGCCGTGCTCGCGGGCACCAAGCGCGACCTCAAGCAGGTCCTCGCCTACTCCACGGTCAGCCACCTGGGCTTGATGATGCTCGCGCTGGGCCTGGGCCAGGTCGGCGTCGCGGTGTTCCATCTCATCGTGCACGGCTTCTTCAAGGCGGTGCTGTTCCTGTGCGCGGGCAATGTGGCGCACGCCCTGCACCAGTCCACCGCCTCCATCGACCAGGTCGGCGGCTTCCGGCGCGCGATGCCGCTCACCTACGCCTGCTTCGTCGTCGCGGCGTTGTCTCTGGCGGGCGTGTTCCCGTTCGCGGGTTTCTTCAGCAAGGACGCCATCCTCGACGCGGCGTGGCACCACGGGGGGGCGCTGGGCTGGCTGGGCATGGCCGTGAGCGCCGGGTCGGCCTTCTACGTCTTCCGCCTGCTCTTCCTGACCTTCCACGGCGCGCGCGCCGAGCAGACCGGCCCCGCCGCGCACCCGCACGAGGCCGACGCGGTCATGACCGTGCCGGTGGTGTTCCTCGCGGCCGGCGCCGCCGTCGTCGGTTGGCTTGGGCCGATGGTCGTGACGACGCTGTCCTCGGGCTGGACGCACGTGCCGCAGGGCGTGCCCGTCATGCCCGGAGACATCGCGCTGCCGCACGTGAACTACGCGGTCGCCGCCATGGGCACGGCGTTCGCCGCGTTGGGCGCGGGCGCGGCGTGGTGGCTGACCATGAAGGACGCGGGTTGGGATTGGCGTTGGCGCCGCGAGGCCCCGTGGGCCGACCGCCTGTACGCCTCCGATTTCGGCTGGAAGAGCCTGTGCGACGCCTTCGTGCGCGGCGTGGTCCGCCTGGGCGGCTTCGTCGGCGTGGTGCTCGACAAACGCTGGTGGGACGGGCTGCTCGAGGGCTCGACGGCCGCGGCG
Organism: Elusimicrobiota bacterium; assembly: GCA_033875325.1. GTDB lineage: Bacteria > Elusimicrobiota > Elusimicrobia > UBA1565 > UBA9628 > GWA2-66-18. The sequence continues at coordinate 13,917 of JANRKA010000072.1, forward strand.
CGCGTCGCGGGCGACGCCGTCGAGCGCGCGGCGCTGGGCCGCGTCAACGACTATCTCTGGTGGATGCTCGCGGGCACCGCCATCCTGCTCGGGAGGGCCCTGCGATGACGCCGTTGACGCTGCTGTGGGTCCTGCCGGCGGCCGGCGCGCTCGCCTGCGGCGCGGGCGGCCTGGCCGGGCGCCGCGTCGCGCGCGGCCTGGCCCTGCTCTTCGCGACCGCGCACCTGGCGGCGACGGCGCTGGTGTTCTCGGCGCTGCTCAAGACCGGCGGCGTCGGCTTCTACGCCGAGTCGGGCCCGACCTGGGCCTACGGCATCTCCTACTCCCTGGCCGCCGACGGGCTGTCGGCCTCGCTCATCGTGCTCACCGCCTTCCTCACCTTCATCTGCGTCGTCGCCTCCTGGGAACTGGAGGTCGGCGCGGGCTACTGGGCGGCCTTCCTGGCCTTGTCCTCCGCGTTGTGCGGCGTGTTCCTCGCCCGCGACCTGTTCTTCTTCTACGCCTTCTGGGAGGCGACCCTCATCCCGATGTTCTTCATCATCGGACTGTGGGGCTCCGAGAACCGCCGCAAGGCGGCGGTGAAGTTCTTCCTGTTCACCTTCGCCGGCTCGGTGTTCATGCTGCTGGGCATCCTCGCGCTCGTCACCGCCAAACACGCCGCCGGAGGCGTCTGGAGCTGGGACCTGGCCGTGCTGGACTCCGCCAAGTCGTCTTTCCCCGCCTGGGCCTTCTGGGGGCTGGTCGCGGGCTTCGCGGTGAAGATCCCGCTGGCGCCGCTGCACACCTGGCTGCCCGACGCGCACACCGAGGCGCCCGCCGCGGGCTCGGTGATGCTGGCCGGCGTCATGCTCAAGATGGGCGTGTACGGCCTGCTGCGCGTGGCCATCCCCCTGTTCCCGGAGCTCTCGTGGGAGGCGCTGCCCCTCATCGGCGGGCTGGCCGCCTTCAGCACGGTGTACGGCGCGTTGTGCGCCATGGCGCAGGGCGACCTCAAGCGGCTCATCGCCTACTCCTCGGTGGCGCACCTCGGCTTCTGCGTGCTCGGCGCGTTCTCGCGCTCGCCGCAGGGCCTGGCGGGCGCGAGCCTGCAGATGCTCAACCACGGCATCACCACCGGCGCGTTGTTCCTGCTCGTGGGCTTCCTCTACGAGCGCACGCACAAGCGCGGCCTCGCCGACTTCGGCGGGTTGGCCGCGCGCGCGCCCTGGCTGACCTTCTTCTTCGGCTTCTCGACCCTCGCGTCCATCGGCCTGCCCGGACTCAACGGATTCGTGGGCGAGTTCCTCGCGCTCTTCGGCGCGGCGACGGCGCTGCCCGCGCTGGCCATCGGCGGCGCCGTCGGCGTGACGCTCGCCCCGGCCTACGCCCTGCCCGCCTTCCAGGCCGTGTTCTGGGGACCCGAGGGTCCCGGCTCCAAGAGCGCCGAGGTCACGGACCTGACCTTGCGCGAGAAGTCCATCCTCTGGACGCTGTGCGCCCTGATGCTCTGGATCGGACTGCGTCCCACGCCCTGGCTCGCCGCTCTCGAGCCGTCGCTGCGGGGGTTGGCGCGATGAACGCCCTTTTCCCGTCGGCGGCGCTCGCGGCCGGCGTCCTCGGCAGCCTCGGCCTGGGCTTCCTGCCGCGCCGCGCCCCGGCCCTGCTGCGCGTGCTCGCGGTCCTGTCCCTGGGCTCGGCCCTGCTGCTGCTCGGACGCGTGGGCGAGGGAGCGGCATTGCCGCCGCTCATCGCCTCGGACGCCCTCGCGTTGGCCTGGCAATCGGTCATCCTGCTGGCGGCGCTGCCGATGGCCCTGTGGCTCGACTCCGACGACGCGCGGGCGGCCCTGTTCCTGGGCTCGACCTTGGGCATGCTCCTGCTGGCCTCGGCGTCGAACCTGCTCATGCTTTTCGTGGGGCTGGAGTTCATGTCCTTGCCCGCCTATCTCCTCGTGGTCCGCTCGCGCGGCGACGAGGGCCGGCGCCTGGAGGCGGCGACGAAGTATTTCTTCGCCGGCGGGGTGGGCGGGGCCTTGTTCCTGCTGGGCATGGCGCTGTGGTACGCGCAGACGCGCTCGTTGGGGCCGAGCGCTTTGCTGGTCACGGGCGGCGCCCAGGCGGGCTTGGCCCTGATGGGGGCCTGCGCCCTCTTCAAGATCGGCGCGGTGCCCCTGCACTTCTGGCTGCCCGACGCCTACGAGGCCTCCGACCCCGAGGTCGCGGGCTTCTTCTCCACGGCGATGAAGGCCGCGGCGGTCCTGCTGCTCATGCGCCTGTGCCGCTACGCGCCCGGCGCGGCCTTCGCGGCGTGGCTGCCCGCCGTCGGCGCGCTGACCGCCCTGGTCGGCGCGGTCATGGCCCTGCGGCAGGAGCGTCTGGCTCGCCTGCTCGCCTACTCGTCGGTCTCGCACGCGGGCCTGCTCATCCTCGGCGTCGGCGCCTGGGCCGCGCGCGGCCTTCCGCCCGAGGGAGTCTCCGCCCTGTTGTTCTACCTCGCGGCCTACGCCTTCATGAGCAACGGCGCCTTCGCCTTCCTGCGGGCCTCGGGCGCGCGCACGCGCGCCGACCTGGCGGGCTACGCGCGCCGCTCCCCGGCGCTGGCCGCGGCCTTCGCCGCGCTCCTGTTCTCCTTGGCCGGCATCCCGCCCACGGGCGGCTTCTTCGCCAAGCTGCTCGTGCTCTGGCAGTCGGTGCAGTCCGGCCTCCTCGTCCCGGCGGGCGTCGCGGCGCTCGCGGCCCTGGTCTCGCTGGGCTTCTACCTCGGCTTGGTGCGCGCGCTCTACCTCGAGGAGCCGGCCGGCGAGGGCCCGCGTCCCGGGCCCGGCGCGGGCCTGACGGCCGCGTTGGCGGCCGGCGCCGTCCTGCTCGGGCTGGCGCCTTGGGCGCTGGCGGGAGGCGGGCTGTGACCGCGCCCCTCTTCGCCCTGCTGGTCAACGCGGTGGCGGTGCTGCTCCTGGTGGGCGCGTTCGCCAACTCGGGCAAGCTCCTGGGGCCGCGCTCGCGCCGCGAAGGCGACGCCGACATGCCCTATGAGACGGGCCTGCCGCCGCTCTCGCCGGCCAACGAGCGCATGACCGTGTTGTACTGGCGCTTCGCCGTGTTGTTCGTCGTCTTCGACGTGGACCTGGCCTTCCTCCTGCCGTGGGCGCTGGGCCGCCCGGCCCTCGACGCCGTCATGGTCTGGGCCGTCACGGGCTTCGTCGCGCTGCTGTCGTTCATGCTCGCCTACTTCTGGCGCAAAGGGATCCTCGAATGCAGATAGACGAAGCCGCGCCGGCGGGCACGATGACCACCCAGCTCGACGCGGCGCTGGGCTGGGCGCGCAAGTACTCCATCTTCCAGTACCCGTTCGTCACCGCCTGCTGCGGCATGGAGTTCATGTCCACCGCGGCCAGCCACTACGACATGGACCGCTTCGGCGCGGGTTTCCCTCGCTTCTCGCCGCGCCAGGCCGACGTGCTCATGGTGGTGGGCACCATCTCGCACAAGATGGCGCCGGTGCTGCGCCGCATCTACGACCAGATGCCCCGCCCGAAGTGGGTCGTGGCCTTCGGCGTCTGCACCTGCACCGGCGGCTTCTACAACAACTACTCCACGGTCCAGGGCATCGACACCATCGTGCCGGTGGACCTCTACATCCCGGGCTGCCCGCCGCGCCCGGAGACCGTCATCCAGGGGCTGACCTTGCTTCAAGAGAAGATCGCGAAGGAAAGGGGGCTCGTGCGTGAGCTCTGACGCCATCCGCGGCGAGCGCCGCGAAGTCCCGGCCGCCGGCAACCTCGAGGCGCTGCGCGCGCTCCGCGCCGAGGGCTTCAACGCCCTCGTGGACCTGACCTGCGTGGACTACCAGGGCCAGGGCCGCGCCGAGCGCTTCGACGTCATCTACCGACTCATGAAGCTCGACCCGTCCACCGGCCTCGACGCCGGCCGCGTCGAGGTCCACTGCGCCGTCGGGGAGGGGGCCGTGCTCCGCTCCGCCGCGCCGTTGTGGCCCGTGGCCGATTGGCTCGAGCGCGAGGTCTGGGACATGTACGGCGTGCGTTTCGCCGACCGTCCCGGCATCAAGCGGCTCCTCATGTACGAGGAGTTCGAGGGCCACGCGCTGCGCAAGGACTACCCCATCGCCAAACGCCAGCCGCTCGTCGGCCCGAAGGACGGGCAGAAGGCCGACGCGCCGTCTTTCAACATCCTCAAGCCCACCTTGAGAGGCGAATGAGCTCCAAGACCTTCCTGCTGAACATGGGCCCGCAGCACCCCGCGATGCACGGGGTGGTGCGGCTCATCCTCGAGCTCGAAGGCGAGCGCATCGTGAAAGCCGACTGCGACATCGGCTACCTGCACCGCGCCTTCGAGAAACACGCCGAGACGGAGACCTGGAACAACGTGGTGCCGTGGACGGACCGGCTCAACTACGTCTCTCCCCTCATCAACAACGTCGGCTACGCGCTCGCCGCCGAGAAGCTGGCGGGCATCGAGGTGCCCGAGCGCGGACAGTACATCCGCGTCATCGCCTGCGAGATCTCGCGCGTCACCGACCACCTCACCTGCGTGGGCGCCTCCGCGATGGAGCTCGGTGCCTTCACCGTGTTCCTGTACATGATCAAGGCCCGCGAGTACCTCTATCAGCTCGTGGACCAGCTCACCGGCGCGCGCATCACCACGGCCTTCACCCGGGTCGGCGGCGTCAAGGGCGACCTGCCCAAGGACTTCGCCGCGCGTTTCGCCGAGGCCGCCGCCAAGGTCCGCGAGGCCGTCGCCGAGAGCGACAAGCTGCTGGCGCGCAACCGCATCTTCATGGACAGGATGGAAGGCACCGGCGTCGTTTCCAAAGAAACGGCGGTCGCCTACGGGATGACGGGCCCGTTCCTGCGCTCCACCGGCGTGCCTTACGACGTGCGGCGCGCGCACCCTTATCTCGTCTATGACCGTCTGGATTTCGACGTCCCCGTCGGGTCCACGGGCGACAACTACGACCGTTATCTGTGCCGCATGGCCGAGATCGAGCAGTCCTTGCGCCTCGTCGAGCAGTGCCTGGAGAAGATCCCCGACGGGAAACACTCCTTGGAGCCGGCCGAGATGAAACACGCCTTCGAGTACCAGGACGCGGGCAAACACGGCGACGTGGCCCTGCTGCGCAAGTACGCCGCGAAGGAGGACCAGACCCTCGAGGGCATGGGCCCCGAGACCGTCGGCTCCGTGCGCGCCGCCGCCCCGGGCGTCGTGTTGCCCCCCAAGGAGCGCGCCTACGGCTCCATCGAGGGCCTGATGAACCACTTCGAGCTCGTGATGTGGTCCTGGGGCGTCAAGATCCCCGCGGGAGAGACCTACATGGCCGTGGAGGGGGGCAACGGCGAGCTCGGATTCCACGTGGTCTCGGACGGGGTCAACGACGGCCCGTGGCGCGTGCGCTGCCGCCCGCCGTGCCTGTTCATCATGGCCGCCCTGCCCGAGATACTCAAGGGCTCCATGATCGCCGACATCATCCCGACCTTCGGGTCGGTGAACATGATCGCCGGGGAGCTGGACCGCTGACATGACCACTTCCGCCGCCGAGAAGACCGCCGCCGCCTTCACGCCCGAGCAGGAGAAGGCGCTCGTCGCCTGGACCAAGAAGTACCCCTACTCGAACATGGGCCTCGTCGAGGCCCTGCGCTCGGTGCAGGACTGGCACCGTCAGATCCGCCCCGAGGCCGCCGCGCGCGTGGCCGAACTCTTCGGCCTGCCGTTCTCCCACGTCTGGGGAGTGGCCACCTTCTTCCCGACCTTCACGCAGTGGAAGACCGGCAAGAACCGGATTGGCCTGTGTCACGGTCTCTCGTGCTGGATGGGGGGCTCCGACCGCGCCGAGAAGTGCCTGACGGAGAAGCTCGGCGTTCCCGAGAAACAGGCCACGCCCGACGGGAAGTTCTCCTGGGAGACCATGGAGTGCCTGGGCGCCTGCGAGCAGGCGCCCGCCCTGCTGGTGGACGACAAACTCGTGGGCGCCGCCACCGACGAGAACATCGCCAAGGTCCTGGCCGGCGGCGCGGTCGCCTCCCTGAAGGCCGACACGCCCGCCCCCGGGCCCATCCTCACGAAGCACTTCGGCGACGCCAAGCTGCACGAGCTCGAGACTTACAGGAAGCTCGGCGGCTACGCGGCGTATGAGAAGGCTCTCGCGATGACGCCCGCCGAGGTCACCGCCGAGGTCAAGAAGTCGAACCTGCGCGGCCTGGGCGGCGCGGGTTTCCCCACCGGCATGAAGTGGGAGACGGTCCCGCCCGTGGAGAAGGCTCCCACGCGTTACTTCGTGGTCAACGCCGACGAGTCCGAACCCGGCTGCTACAAGGACCGCGTGCTGCTCACGCGCAACCCGCACCAGCTCATCGAGGGAGTGCTCATCGGCGCGCACGCCATCTCCGCCGCCGACGCCTTCATCTTCATCCGCGGCGAGTACCAGAACCAGTACGAGATCCTGGAGAAGGCCCTGGCCGAGGCCGATAAGGCCGGCCTCTTCAAGAAGACGAAGGTGTCGCTCATGCGCGGCGCCGGCGCCTACATCTCCGGCCTCGACACCGCTCTCCTGGAGACCATGGAAGGCAAGAAGGCCTGGCCGCGCCAGCCCCCGCCGTTCCCCACGGTGGCGGGCCTCATGGCCAAGCCCACGGTCGTCAACAACGTCGAGACCGTCTCGATGCTCCCCTTCATCGTGCGCGAGGGCGGCGAGGCCTTCGCCAAGCTCGGCTCCGCCAAGAACGGCGGGACGGTCCTCTTCTCCATCTCCGGTCACGTCGAGAAGCCGGGCGTGTACGAAGTGCCCATGGGCTCCACTTTGCGCTCCGTGCTGGCGCTGGCGGGCGGCGTCAAGGGTGGCCGCAAGCTCAAGGCCGTCATCCCGGGCGGGACCTCCATGCCGCCGCTGCTCGAGAAAGACCTCGACGTCATGCTCGACTTCGACGCCATCCGCGCGGCCGGGACCTTCCTGGGCGCGGGCGGGATGATCGTGCTCGACGACTCGGTCGACGCGGCCGAGGTGGTCTTCAACGTCGAGCGTTTCCTGGCCCATGAGTCCTGCGGCCAGTGCACGCCCTGCCGCGAGGGCTCGTTCTGGACCGAGCGCATCATGCACCGCCTCCTGCACGGCGAGGGCGTGACCGAGGACCTCGCCAACCTCAAGCGCGTCGGCGAGAACATCACCGGCAAGGTCATCTGCGCGCTGGGCGACACCGTCGGCATGGTCACGCGCGCGTGGCTGGGCAAGTTCCCCGAGGATTTCGAGAAGAAGGTGAAGCGTGGCTAAGTTCAAGCTCAACGGCAAAGAGGTCGAGGCTCCCGAGGGCCAGCTCGTCATCGAGGCGGCCAAGGCCGCCGGCGTCGAGATACCCCACTACTGCTACCACCCGGCCCTGGGCAACCCCGGCAACTGCCGCCTGTGCGTCGTCGAGGTCGCCGGGGCGCCCAAGCCCATGGTCTCCTGCCGCCTGCCCGTCAAGGAAGGCCTGGACGTCAAGTCCGACTCCGAGCTGGCCAAACGCGCCCAGCAGTCCTCCCTGGAGCTGCACCTCGTCAACCACCCGCTCGACTGCCCCGTCTGCGACCAGTCCGGCGAGTGCGGCCTGCAGGACTACTACATGAAGATCGGCGGCTACGAGAGCGCCGTGCGCGAGGACAAGGTCCACAAGGACAAGCGCATCGTCGCCGGCCCCCACGTCATGCTCGACCAGGAGCGCTGCATCCTGTGCACCCGCTGCACCCGCTTCGTCGACACCGTCACCAAGACCCACGAGTTGGGCATCTTCCGCCGCGGCCACGAGGAGCGCATCGAGCTCGCGCCCGGCAAGACGCTCGACAACGCCTATTCCGGCAACGTCGTCGACGTCTGCCCGGTCGGCGCGCTCACCGACCGCGACTTCCGCTACCAGGTGCGCGTCTGGTACCTCGACAAGACCGACTCCCTCTGCCCCGGCTGCTCGCGCGGCTGCAACATCTCGGTGCACACCAGCACCAAGCGCCCCTGGCACAACGAGGGCAAACGCGTCGCGCGCCTGAAGCCCCGCTACAACAAGGAGGTCAACGGCCACTGGATGTGCGACGAGGGCCGCTACTCCTACAAGGGCCTCGACGAGGGTCGCCTGGGCAAGGTCCTGCGCCTGAGGGACGGCCGCGCCGAGCTCGACTGGGCCGCCGCCGCCGCCGAGATACGGCCCCGCCTCGGGGACGGGCTCGCCGTGGTCGCGTCGGGCATGCTCTCCAACGAGGACTGGAAGGCGTTCAAGGCCCTGTTCGTGGACGCGCTCAAGTGCGACCGGCTCTATTTCTCGGCCGAGCCCGACCAGGTCGGCGAGGAGGACGCGCTCCTGCGCCGTCGCGAGAAGGTGCCCAACCTCAAGGGCGCAGAGGCGCTCGGTCTCAAGAGCCGCCCGTTCGATGAGCTCGCCCGCGAGCTCGAGGCGGGCAAGGTGAAGACCTTGTTCGTCGTCGAGCGGGACCTCGCCGCGGTCTGGGGGGAGGAACGCGCGAAGACCCTGCTCGCCAAGGCCGGGACGACCGTCCTGCAGAGCCCGTTCAAGACCTCCCTCGGCGACCTCTACCACTACCGGCTGCCCGCGACCGCCTACGTCGAGGAGGACGGGCACTTCACCAACTTCGAGGGCAAGGTCCAGCCGTACGCGAAGGCGCTCGCGCCCATCGGCGACGCCCGCCCCGATTGGTCGGCCTTCGAGCTGCTCGCCGCCGAAGCGGGGGTGCCCGCATGAACCTCCTCCAGGGCTTGCCGTTGGACCTGGCGCTGTGGACCGGGGCGAAGGTCGGCTTCGCCGTCGCCTTCGGGCTCAACATCGCCGGCTTCCTCGGCTGGGTGGAGCGCAAGCAGAGCGCCGTGATGCAGGACCGCATCGGCGCCAACCGCGCGTCCATCCTCGGCATCACGGTCCTCGGCCTGTTCCATCCCATCGCCGACGCCCTGAAGATGCTGACCAAGGAGGACTTCCGGCCCAAGGGCGCCATCCCCGTCCTCCACGGCCTGGCGCCGGCCATCGCGCTGGGCGCGGGCATGTTGTGCCTGGCGGCCTTCCCGTACGGCGGCGTCGTCTCGGTCGGCGGGCGCCCGTGGTCCCTGCAGCCCATCGAGTCGGCTTACGGCGTCCCCTTCGTGCTGGCCGTGCTCGCGTTGGGCGTGCACGGCATCGCCATGGCGGGCTTCGCCTCCGGCTCCAACTACGGCCTGCTGGGCGGCCTGCGCGGCGCGGCGCAGATGATCGCCTACGAGGTCTGCTTCGCCGCGTCTTTGGCCGGCCTGCTGTTCATCTACGGCACCCTGGACCTTCAGGAGGCGGTGCTGCGGCAGAACCCGGGCTTCTGGGGCGTCGTCTACCAGCCCGTCGCCTTCATCCTGTTCATGACCGCGGGCGCGGCCATCACCAAGCGCTCGCCTTTCGACCTGCCCGAGGGCGAGAGCGAGATCGTCGGCTACCACGTCGAGTACTCCGGCATGAAGTTCGGCATGTTCCTGATGACCGACTTCATCGAGTCCATCGTGGTCTGCGCGCTGGCCACGACCCTCTTCCTCGGCGGCTGGGGCGTCCCGGGGCTGGACCTGCCCGCGATGGGAGTCCTGGGCGGGGTCCTCATGGTCGCGAGCTTCACGGTGAAGGTCCTGCTGCTGCTCTTCCTGCTCATGCAGATCCGTTGGACCCTGCCGCGCTTCCGCTTCGACCAGCTCCTGGACCTGGGCTGGAAGAACCTCCTTCCTCTGTGCCTGCTCAACTTCATCGTGACCGTGTGGGGGGTGTACCTGTGGCGGTGACCGTCCGCGTCCTCGAGCGCCCCAAGCGCACCTTCGGCACGCAGATCTACCTCGTCGAGGTCTGGCGCGGCCTGGCCATCACCTTCCGGCACCTGTTCGTGAACCTGTTCCGCCACGCGATGCGCGCCCTGGGCGTCGCGGGCTTCCAGCCCGGCGCAGTCACCATCCAGTACCCCGAGGATCCCGCCGTCCTCGGCAAGCGCGCGCGCACGCGCCATCGCCTGCTCAAGCGCGACGACGGCGCCCCGCGCTGCACCGCCTGCCTGCTCTGCGAGACCGTGTGCCCGGCCAAGTGCATCCGCATCACGGCCGAGAACGCGCCCGACAAGATGGTGGAGAAACGCGCCAAGTCCTTCGACATCGACATGGGCATGTGCGTCTACTGCGGCTACTGCGTCGAGGTCTGCCCCGTGGACGCCATCCACATGGACGCCAACGACGTGGAGCTGTCGGCCTACTCGCGCCAGGACATGATCTGGAACATGAAGGAGCTCCTGGGCGACGCCCCGAAGGTCCCGTCGAAGCCCGTGCGCTTCGGCTGATGGGCCGGCGCGGCCAGGCCTCCACCGAGTACCTGCTGCTGCTGTGCACGGTCCTGTGCATGTCCCTTCTGACCGGCAGCTTCCTCGCCCGCTACGGCCGCGAGCTGACCGACCGCATGGCCGAGAAGCTCCTCGACGCGGCTCTCGAGCTCTCCCGGCCCTGAGCCGCCCTGGCCGAACGCCGTCTCTTCCGCTATACTGACGGCCCATGGCGCCCATCCTCAAGCCCGTAGGCGTGGCCGACGTCCTCGACGTCCTGCTCGTCGGCACGCTCATCTACGCGCTGCTGCTCTGGTTCAAGCGCACCAAGGCCGCCTTCGTGGCCCTGGGCCTGCTCCTGCTCGCCGTGGTGTACACCGTCGCCTTCCTGTCGGGCATGTACATGACGGTGTTCCTCTTCCAGGGGTTCTTCGCCGTCTTCATCGTCGCCGTCATCGTCATCTTCCAGGAGGAGATCCGCTCGGTGTTCGAGCGCATCGCCGTCTGGTCGCTGACCGGAGGGCTGTTCAAGTCCGCGCCGACGCACCGGCAGGTCGAGATGCTCGTCTCCTCCCTGGGCGACCTGGCCCGCGACCACATCGGCGCGCTCGTGGTCCTGCGCGGGCTCGACCCGCTCGACCGGCACCTCGAGGGGGGCTGGGACCTCAACGGAGACCTCTCCGAGGCCCTCATCAAGAGCATCTTCGACTCGCATTCGCTCGGCCACGACGGCGCGCTCATCGTGGAGGAGGGGCGCGTCTCGCGCTTCGGCTGCCAGCTGCCGCTGTCCAAGGACTTCTCCAAGATCACCAACCTGGGGACGCGACACGCCGCGGCCTTGGGCCTCTCCGAGCGCGCCGACGCGTTGTGCCTGGTCGTCAGCGAGGAGACCGGGCGCATCTCCTTCGCCCTGCGCGGAGAGCTCGTCGCGGTGCGCGACCTCGAGGAGCTGCAGGACGGCATCGAGGTCTACCTCACCAAACACATGCCCAAGGGCACCGAGGACCGCCTGGCCTCCTTCTTCGCCGCCAACTCGCGCGAGAAGCTCATCGCCGGCGCGGTCTCCGTCCTCCTGTGGGTGTTCTTCGTCGGTCTCGGGGGGACGCGGTGAAGCCCGGCTTCCACGCCCGGCGCCTCGTCAAGCTGCTGCGCGAGAAGGGCCGCGCGCTCTCGCCGCTGACCATCCTCACCCACGACCATCCCGACCCCGACGCGCTGGCCAGCGCCTGGGCGCTGGCGCACCTGGCCCAGAGCCTGGGGAAGGTGCGCTGCCGCATCGTCTACGGCGGCATGATCGGCCGCGCCGAGAACCGCGTCATGGCCGAGCGCCTCCATGTCCCGGCCCGTCCGTTGCGCAAAGGCGAGCTCGCCGGCATACCGCACCTGGCGCTCGTGGACACGCAGCCGCCCTTCAAGAACAACCGCTGCCCGCCGCGCCGCATCCCCGACCTCATCGTGGACCACCACCCGCGCCACCCCGACACTCAGGCCGACCTCGCGCTCGTGGACGAGGGCGTCGGCGCGACCACCACCATCCTCGTCGAGGCGCTGCTCGCCGCCGGCTTGCGCGTGCCCAGCCGCCTGGCCACGGGCATCGTCTACGGCATCGGCTCGGAGACCCAGAACCTGGGGCGAGACACCACGCCGCGCGACATGGCCGCCTATCAGGAGTATTTCCCGAAGGCGAACATGAAGGCGCTCTGGCGCATCTCCTACCCGCAGCGCAGCGTGGATTTCTTCCGGACGCTCTCGCGGGGCACGCGCAACGCTTTCGTGTGCGGTCGCGTCGTCGGCGCTCATCTCGGCGCCGTGGAGACGCCCGACCGCGTCGCGCAGATGGCCGACATCCTGCTCACGCTGGAGACGGCGCGCTGGTCCATCGTCACCGCCCGCTTCAACGGCAGGCTGCACGTCTCGCTGCGCGCCAACGACGCCGGCGCGGAGGCCGGGCGCCTGCTCAAGCGCCTGCTCGGGGGCGGCAACCGCGGCGGCGGGCACGGCATGATCGCCGGCGGCTCGGTGGAGCTGGCCGCGGGCGCCTCCGAGCTCGCTTGGCGGGAGGCCGAGGACAAGGTCGTGAAGGACTTCCTCGCGAGCCAACACGCGGACCCCGCCGGCATGGCGTTCCCGTTCCGCGAGTCATGAAACGCGCGCTCCTGCCGGCCGTCCTGCTCCTGGGCGCCTGCGCGCCCAAGCCGATGTTGTACCGCGACCCGGGCTACGAGGACCGGGGCGGCAAGGCGGCGGCGGACGCGGCCGTGAAGGAGTGCCGCGCCATCGCCAAGTCCGAGGTGGGCAAGCTCAATCTCAAGCCGCTGGGGGAGCGCTCGGTCTGGGGCGCGGCCACGGGCGCGGCCATGGGCGCGGTCACCGGGCTCATCACCGGGGACCTGGGCAAGGCCGCGGCCTCGGGCGCGGCCATCGGCGGCATCGGCGGCGCGGGCCACGGCGCCTACGAAGCCTCCCGCCCCGACCAGGTGGAGCGCGCCTACACGGACCGCTGCCTCGCCGAGCGCGGCTGGTCCGTGGTCGGCTGGCGTTAGGCCCATCAGTCCCGCGCTTTTGCCCGATGGGCCCTGGGGCGTCGCCGGCCTTCCTTCATAGAATGGCCTCGTGCTCAGACGCGCGCTGACGGCGGCCCTCGCCGCCGCCATCCTCCTCGCCGCGCCCGGACCCTCCGCGGCCGCGGCTCTCGCCCGCGTCGCCCGCGGCGTGCCGTCCGGCCGCGCGCTCCCCGTCCCGCCGGCGGTCGTCTCCCCGTTGCCGCCATCGGCGTCCCTGACGCTTTCGCCGGCCCGCCCGTCCCCGTTCGCCGTCTCCGCGCTCCGGTCGCCCGTCGCGGCCGCCGCCGTCCCCGTCGCCGCGGCGCCGGCCGACGCTCCGTCCGTCGCGGCGCCGGCCGGCGCCGCGGCCGGATCCCCGCTGGCCGTTCTGACGGCCGTCGCCGCGCCGCGAGAGC
>JANRKA010000073.1:0-10165 GCA_033875325.1 Elusimicrobiota bacterium
GGGCGCCGGAGACGGCGCGGGGGCGGAGGCCTCGGGGGCCGGCGCGGCGGACGGCGCGGCGCCTTCGGCGGGCGGCGGGGCGGCGGCGGCCTCGACCTGGGCCCACAGCGGGGCGAAGTCGGTCTCGAGGAAGTCGCAATAACCCTTCATGAAGCCGCGCAGATAGACCAAGGCCGGGAACTCCTCGAAGCGGTCGGCCTCCAGGGCGTCGAGGTAACGCTTGGGGATGCGCGTCTGGCGGGCGACGGCCTCGATGGCCAGGCCTTTCTTGAGGCGGGCGGCCTTGAGGACCGCGCCGATCTCGACCTTGAGGGCCGGCACGTGTTTGCTCTGTATCTGTCTCAGCGCGTCGTATTCGGGGCTCATGGTCAGTGGTTCTGGAAGACGTCGGCGTCCTGCGGCGGCGAGAAGCGGAACTCGTCGGCCGGGAGCTCGGGGTTGAAGCGGGCGTTCTCGAAGAGGGAGCGGATGCGGGCGCGGCCCACGCGCAGGACGGCCTCGGCGGGGAAATAATCCTTCTCCGAGGCCTTCAGCGTCAGCTCGAAGTCGGCGTCCCCCCCTTTTTTGTCCTTGGGCTTGAGCGTCAGCTCGAAGCGGCGGAAGCCGTCGGCGCCGGGCGCGGTGACGGTGGAGAGCGCGGCGTCGTAGCGCTCCAACAGGTCCGCGGACTTGCCGAAGTCGAGCAGGCCCTGGGCGAGAGGCTCGGACTTGCGCCAGGCGTCCAGGCGCGACTGGATGACCTGTTTGGTGGAGCGGCGGTGCACCCACAGCCAGGTCCCGTCGCTGACCACGGTCTGCGGCTCGGGCACGCGGTGGACGAGCCGCAGGAGGTCGGGTTTCTTGAAGGAGACCGTCCCCTCCACGCTCTGCACGGTGTCGGAGCCCTCGAGGCGCACGAACTGGCGGACCTCGGCGGTCAGCGTCACGAGCGCGGCGTCGAAGGCCTTGAAGCGCTCGGCCACGAGCGCCATCGTGATGGGCGCGGTCGACGCGGCGTAGACGGGCGGCGGCGGGGCGGGCGGCGCGGACTCCTTCGCCTTCTTCTTCGCGGCGGGCGCGGCGGCGTCGGCCGCGGCGGCGAGCAGAAGGACGGCGAGGAGCGAGGCCTTCATCAGTCCTTGAGGTCCAGCGGCACCTGCGGGAAATGCGAGCGCATGTAGGACTCGATCTCGTCGAAGTGGATCTCCCAGCGGTTGGAGCCCTCGGGCTTGTGGATGAACGCCTTCACCTCGAGCGCGGAGAGGATGTTGGTGGCGCGCGCCGAGGAGCCGAACTGGGACTTCAGGAGGTCCTGGGACACGCGGCGGCGCTCCAAGATGAGCTTGAGCGCCTGGGAGAACTCCAAGGGCTCGACGCCGAACTTGGAGAGGTCGGCCGCCGCCCCGTCCTTGGCGGCCATGGTCTCGAGCATCGGGTAGTCGGGTTTGCCCTGCGCCTTCAGGTGCTCGACGATGGAGCGGATCTCGTCCTCGGAGACGAAGGCGCCCTGGCAGCGCTCGGGCTTCTGCGCGCCGGAGGAGAGGTAGAGCAGGTCGCCGCGGCCCTGGAGGGCCTCGGCGCCGGTGCAGTCCAAGATGACCTTGGAGTCGATCTTGGAGATGACCTGCAGGGCGATGCGCGACGGCAGGTTGGCCTTGATGACGCCGGTGATGACGTCCACCGAGGGGCGCTGGGTGGCCAGCACCAGGTGGATGCCCACCGCGCGCGCCATCTGCGTCAGGCGCTGGATGGCGTCCTCGACGATGTCGCCGGCGATGAGCATCAGGTCGGCCAGCTCGTCGATGACCACGACGATGTAGAAGTCGCGCGGCAGGCCCTTCTTGTCGGCCACCGCGTTGTAGCCCTCGATGTTGCGCACGCCGTGCAGCTGCAGGCGCTCGTAGCGCTTCTCCATCAGGCTGACCAGCGCCTTGAGGCTCTTGGCCGCGTCCTTGGGGCTGGTGATGACGGAGACGCGCGCGGGGTCCACGCACGGGTCGAAGAGGTGCGGGATGCCCTCGTAGAAGGTCAGCTCGGTGCGTTTGGGGTCGATGAGGAGCAGCTTGACCTCGTCGGGCCGCGCGCGGTAGAGGATGGAGAGCACCATCGAATGGATGAGCACCGACTTGCCCGAGCCGGTGGCGCCGGCCACCAGGACGTGGGGCATCTTGGCGATGTCGGCCGACTGCGGCTCGCCGGAGGCCGACAGGCCCAGGCCGAAGGACAGCAGCGGCGCGGAAGCGGGCATGGCCTCGCTCTGCAGGATCTCGCGCAGGACGACGGAGGCCTGCCGCGGGTTGGGCAGCTCGATGCCGACGGCGGCCTTGCCCGGGATGGGCGCCACGATGCGGATGCCCTTGGCCTTCATCGCCAGCGCGATGTCGTTCTCCAGCGCGACGATGGAGGAGACCTTCACGCCCGGAGCCGGAGTGACTTCGTATCGGGTGATGACGGGCCCGGGGGCGTAGCCGCTCACGTGGGCGTCGATCTCGAAGCTCTTGAGCGTGCGCTCGAGGTCGGCGACGGCCTGCGCGATCTCGGCCTCGGTGGGCTTGCCGCGGTGGCGCTCGTCGGAGGGCAGGCGCAGCAGGTCCAGCGGCGGGGCCTTGTAGTCCTTGTAGGCGGCGGGCGCGGGCGCGGCGGGGCGCGCGCCGCCGTCGGCCGCGGGTTTGGCCTTGGGCGCCTTGTCCTCGATGAGCTTGGGCAGCGCGCCGCCGTCGGCGCCGGCCAAGGGCTTCACGGCGCGCGTGTCCACCGCCTTGGGCGGCGGCGGCGCGGCGGGTTTGTCCTCGACGGGTTTGGGCGCCTTGGACTTCGTCTTGGCCGCCTCGTCGGAGGACGGGGCCTTGGCCTTGAGCTCCTTGAGCTCGCCGCGCGCCTGGCGCAGGGCCTGCCAGTCCTCGGCGAGCAGCTTGGCGAACGCCTGCGCCGCCGACGACCATTGGATCTCGAAGCAGACCTGCAAAGAGAAGAGGAAGACGCCCAGGCCCGCGATGAACTCGCCGGGGCCGCCGAGGCCCGCGCCGAGCACGCGGCCCACGGCCGCGCCCACCGACCCGCCGGCCAACGAGGGCTCCACGCCCATCCAACCGCCGATCTGCGAGGCGAGGGCCGCGCCGGAGAGCAGGCCGAAGGCCGAGGCGAGCGTCGTGCTGATCCAGCCCGAGCTCTTGCCGCGCAGGACGTGCTGCAGCAGCCCGTTGAACATGAAGGCGGGCAGCAGGTAGGCCGCCGAACCGAGGGCCCGGAACAGGAACTCGGAGAGGTGCTGGCCGATGACGCCCGAAAGCGCCGGGAACAGCAGGGCCCAACCCAGGTACACCGCGCCCAGGAAAAACGCCGCCCAACGCAGGGCGGAGGGCAGGATGTCTTTGCGCGCCTTGGACGACTTCGTCGCCTTCGCCGCCGAGCGGTATCGGTTCGTGGCCATGGGCGTGGATTATAGCGGTTTTTCCCGTACTTTCCAGGGGAGGCGTTATCGGATTTTTACCGGAAAGGGGCCGGAGGGCCCAGGGCGCGCGCCCTGCGGCGCGCCTACCCTTATGGCATGCGAGCCATCGGACGCGTGGCGCTCTGCTGGGCCCTGCTGCTGCCGGGCCCCGCCGCGGCGCAGCGCCCCGCCATCCGCGTCCGCGCGGCCCCCGCGCCGACGGCGGTGTCCACGCTCCCCCTGGGCGTCTCCTTCTCCCGTCTCACGCCCTCGGTCCGCCTCGATTCGCCCGCCGCGCCGACGCTGGCCGAGACGCCGCCGCTGCTCACGGCGCCGGGACCCGCCGGCTCCTTGCCGCTCATCATGCCGAGAGTCGCCGCGTCGCCTGGCGTCGCGCCGGCCGACGCCCCCGTGAGAGGCTGGAGCGCGGACGCGCCCGCGCTCGCGCGCCCCGTGTCCGATGCCGACGCGGCGGTGGAGGCCGCCGGTTTCGACGAGCCGGCGGAGAGTCCTTCCGCGGAGCGCGCGTCGCCCGGCGCGCTGAGCGGCGGCTGGGTCGCGCGACGCGTGGCCGAGACCGTGCGCTCCTGGAGCGCCCGCTCGACGCCTGCCTCGGCGATGCTGGAGGGGTTCACGGAGATTCCGTCGCGCCGCGCCGGGCTGGGGCCCGCGCGGCCGCAGCCGCAGCCGCGCCGACGCGTGGTGCCCGGTCCGGCGACGTTGCCGGCGCGCCTGGGCTACGCGGCCGCCTGGGCCGTGCTCATCGGCATCGGCGGCGCCCTGAACCTCCCCGCCGATGGCGTGTGGCCGGTGTTGGGGGCTCTCGCGGGCGGGCCCGCCCTCTCGTGGGCGCTGACGCGCGCGGTCTACCGCGACGCCGGCCGCGGCATGGCCGTCCCGGAGTACCGTGCCATCACCGGCGACGAGCAGGAGCGCGTCGCCCGCGACGCGCGCCGCCTGGCCGACCAGTCGGGCATCGCCCATCCGGAGCTGCGCCCGCACCCCTTCCTGCTCGCGCAGGCGGCGGTGACCGGCGGCCCGGCTCGCTGGAGCCTCAACTACTTCGCGGGACTGCTCGAGATGCCGGAGGACCAGCGCCGGGCCGTCATCGCGCACGAGGTCGGCCACGTCGTCCACCGCGACACGGCCTGGTTGGCGGCGCAGGTCACGGCGGCGGGCGTGGCGCCGGCGTTGGCCCTCGCCGCCGCGGTCTCGCAGCCGTGGCTGGCCGTCCTCGCCCTGCCGTTGGGCGCGGCCGGCGCGCTGCTCATCGCGTCGTTCATGCGCCTGGCCGAGTACCAGGCCGACCGCCGCTCGGCCTGGGCGATGGGCGGCGGGCGGCCGCTGGCCGACGGGTTCCGCGCCGCGTTGCGGGACGGGCACGCGCCCGAGTCCTACTACGCCCCCGAGCCGTCCGGCTTCATGGGCCGGCTCCTGCGGCTGCTGGCGGGGCTCTTCAAGTCGCATCCGCCCGTCCCCGCCCGCGTGCGCGCGCTCGAGTCCTACCGGGGCCCCGTCGCGCCTTGACGGCCCCGGCCGCTCCTGTTAACCTCCCCCCCGTGGCGGACAGGCGCGACCTCGACGGCGTCGTCCCCGCGGAACGTGCATGAGGAACCCGGCCCCCGTCGTCGCCCTGCTCGTCGCGCTGTCCGGCTGCGCCGCCGTCGAGGCGCGCCGCGAGGACGGCGCCGCCGAGTTCTACTCGGGCACCCGCGAGAACGTCGCGCAGCGGCGCGACCCCGACCCCGAGGACCGCCCCCTGCGGCGCCTGATGTACGTCGTGGACCTCCCCTTCTCCGCCATCCTGGACACCTTGCTCATCCCGGTCGATTACCTGCGCCGCTCCAAAGCGGAATAACGCGGCTTGACGGGACGCCGCGGCCCTGCTACGCTCCGCGCATGGCCGACGTGCTCATCTTCGACGACGACCCCCGGGTCGGCGAGCTGGTCGGCGAGGTCCTCCGCGGCCGGGGCCTGAGCTGCGCGCATTTCCCCAGCGGCGCCGGCGTGGTTCAGATCGTCAAGGACGCGCGGCCGCGCCTGGTCGTGCTCGACGTCATGATGCCCGGCGTCGACGGCCTGAGCGCCTGCCGCGCCATCCGCGAGACCCCGGCGACCCGCCACGTCAAGATCGTCGTGCTCACCGCCAAGCAGTTCGAGAAGGACCGCGCGGACGCCAAACGCTGGGGCGCGGACCTGTTCTTCAACAAGCCGTTCAAGACCGCGGAGCTCTCCGCGGGCATCGGCGGCCTGCTCGGCGCGGCCGAGCCGTCGTCGGCCCCGCCGGCGCCGCCGGCCGCGCCGTTGGTGGCCGCGCTCAACGAAGGCGGCCTCGTGCTCGAGGCCGCCGGCCTGTGGGTGTTCTTCGACGCGGGCAAGGGCACCGCGCGTTGGCTGGCCAGCCGCTCGACGCCGCCTTCGGCGGCCTGGGTCCTGCTGTCGCGTTACGACGACGACGCCATCGCGGAGTTCCGGGCCTTCGCGCCGCTGCTGGGCGCCGGGCGCCGCGTCAACCTGGCCGGTCCCGACGACGCCGACTCGAGCCTGCAGCGCCTGGCCCCGCACATGAACGGCCTGCCCGGCCAACGCGCGCCCGGCACGCCGCTGTTGTTCCCCCAGCGCGAGGCCGACCTGCAGCTGGGCCCCGGGCTCATGGCGTCCACGCGTTACACCCAGCATGGCGGCGCCTGCCTGGCCTGGCGACTCGACGTCCAGGGCCGGCGCATCGTCTGGTGCCCCGCCAACGACCTTCCCGCCGTCGCCGAGGACTGGAACCGCCACGAGCGCGAGAAGTTCCGCGCCCTGTTCGCCGGCGCCGACCTGCTGCTCCATGGGTTCGCCCGCGGCGCGGCCGACCCGGTCTCCCCCGCGGCCCGCTACCGCGGCGCCTGGGAGCCCGTCGTCACCCTGGCGCGCGACGCCGGCGTCAAACGCCTGGCGCTGATGCCCTTGGGCGGCGCCTCCGGCGCCGGCATCGACGAAGCCTTGACCCGCACCGGCACCGCCGCCCCCATGGACTGCCGCGTCTCCCTCCCCGGCTCCGGCTGGATCCTTTAGGTCTTTAGGGGGACTGTCCCCTTAAGCTGTGGGACACTCTTGGTCGTTTGGGCGAGGTTGATAACGATAATCTTTGCTCTGGCGCAGCCGCTGACGATAATAATACTCACGATAACCACTGACGCTGGCGTCAGTTCACGACGGGGATCGGCGACGGCTTCAGGCGAAGGCCCCCGGCCGTTCACGGATCGGCCGCGCTGACCGCGGGCCCTCGGGCAGGGCTCAGCGCGCGATGATGTAGAGGTCTTGGCCGGACTTCACCGGCTTGCCGTTCTCGACGAGCACCTTCACGACGGTGCCCGGGAACTCGGCCTTGATCTCGTTGAAGACCTTCATGGCCTCGATCATGCAGATGACCTGGCCGGCCGAGACCTTGTCGCCTTCCTTGCAGAAAGGCGGCGACGACGGCGAGGAGGCGCGGTAGAAGATGCCCATCATGGGCGACTTGACGGCGGTGCCGGCCGGGAGGGCCGGGGCGGCGGGAGCGGCGGGCGCCGGGGCGCCGCCCGCGGCGGGAGCCGCGTATTGCGGCGCGGCTCCCGCCATCGGGACGGCCACGGGCACGGGGACGTGGGACACGGCCGCCTTGCGGCGCACCAGCTTGACGTGTTCGCCTTCGTGCGTGACCTCCACGGCGTCCAGGCCGTTGGCGGTCATGAAGGCGTACACCTCTTTCAGGGCCGACAGCGGCCCCGAGCCGTTCCCGTTCTTCTGCGTCCCCGTCTTCTTGGGCATAAGTCTCCCGTTGACGACGCGTTAGAGCTGCTTAGCGACGGCCGCCGCGACCGCCCGCGTGAGCGGGACGACCGCGATCGCCGCCCTCACGGCGCGGACCGGGTCCGGGGGTGTCGTTCTCGGAGCCGGGGTTCAAGACGGCCTTGCGCGACAGCCGGATCTTGCCCTCGTCGCCGATCTCGAGCACCTTCACCTCGACCTCGTCGCCGACCTTGAGGACTTCCTCGACGCGCGCGATGCGCTTGACGTCGATCTGCGAGATGTGGAGCAGGCCTTCCTTGCCGGGGAAGATCTCGACGAACGCGCCGAACTCCTTGATGGAGACGACGTGCCCCTTGTAGATCTTGCCGATCTCGGCCTCCAGCGTGAGCGCCTCGACCTCGGCCTTCGCCTGGTCGCAGCCCACCGGGTCCGTGCCCGAGACGAACACGGAACCGTCGTCCTCGACGTCGACGGTGACGCCGTAGGTCTCCTGGATGCGGCGGATGTTCTTGCCGCCGGGCCCGATGAGGGCGCCGATCTTGTCGTTGGGGATCTGGATGCGGTACAGGCGCGGCGCGTAAGGAGACAGCTCCTTGCGCGGCTCGGCCAACGCCGCGTTCATCTTCCCGAGGATGTGCATGCGGCCGCGTTTGGCCTGCGCCAGGGCTTCCTTCATGATGGCGATCGAGAGGCCCTCGATCTTCATGTCCATCTGGAAACCCGTGATGCCGTTGGCGGTGCCGGCGACCTTGAAGTCCATGTCGCCGTTGTGGTCCTCGATGCCGGCGATGTCGGTGAGGACCGCGTACTTCGAGCCCTCGAGCACCAGGCCCATGGCGATGCCGGCGCAGGGCGCCTTCATCGGCACGCCCGCGTCGAAGAGGGCCAACGAGCCGCCGCAGACCGAGGCCATCGAGCTGGAGCCGTTCGACTCCCAGATCTCGGAGACCACGCGCAGCGTGTACGGGAACTCGTCCTCGGGGGGCAGCAGCGGGGCGAGCGAGCGGCGCGCGAGCGCGCCGTGCCCGATCTCGCGGCGGCCGGGGCCGCGCTCCGGGCGGACCTCGCCGACCGAGAAGGCGGGGAAGTTGTAGTGGAGCATGAAGCGCTCCTTATATTCCCCCTCCAGCTGGTCCATGATCTGCATGTCGCCGGGCGTGCCCAGCGTGGCGGAGCAGAAAGCCTGCGTCTGCCCGCGCTGGAACACCACCGAGCCGTGGAGGCGCCCGAAAGGCGTCATGGTGATCTCGATGGGGCGGATCTCTTCGAACCCGCGGCCGTCCGGGCGCTGCTTCTCGTCCAGCGTGAGGCTGCGGCTCTCGGTGTAGAGGATGTCCTCGATGACCTTGCCCACCCACTTCGCGCCGTCGGCGAAGGCGGGGTCGGTCTTGCCCTTCTCCTCGATCTGGGCCTTGAGACCGTCCTTGATCTCGTCGACCTTGGCGTCGAGGCCGTGTTTGTCGAGCTTGGAGCGCAGGGCGGCCTTGATGCCGGCGACCGCGCCCTTCATGACGAAGTCCACGATGGCGGCCGGCTTCTCGATGGACGGGATGGCGCGCTTCTCCACCTTGCGGCCGGCGGCCTGGCTCTGCGCGACGAGCTTCAGCTGCAGGTCGCAGAGCTTGTTGATCTCCTTCTGCGCGAGGTCGAGCGCTTCCGCGAAGACCTCCTCGCTCACTTCGTTGGCCGAGCCTTCGACCATGAGGAGGGCGTCCTTCTTGCCGGCGACCACGAGCTCGAGCTCGGCGGTCTCGCGCTGCTCCCAGGTCGGGAAGAACACGAACTGGCCGTCCACGCGGCAGATGCGCACGCCGCCGACGGGGCCGTTCCACGGGATGTCGGAGAGCATCAGCGCGCAGGACGCGCCGGTGATGGCGAGCACGTCCGGGTCATGGAGCATGTCGCAGGAGATGGCGATGCTCTGCAGCATCGTCTCGTAGCGCCAGCCCTCGGGGAACAGCGGGCGCAGCGGGCGGTCCACCAGGCGGGCCGTGAGGGTCTCTTTGTCGCGGGGCCGGTTCTCGCGCTTGAAGAAGCCGCCGGGCACGCGGCCCGCGGCGTAGGTGCGCTCGCGGTAGTCCGAGGTCAGCGGCATGAAGCTGATGTCCTTGGGGCTCTGCGAGGCGGTCGCGGCGCAGAACACGATGGTCTCGCCGAGGTGAACGGTGACGGCGCCGCCGGCCTGCTTGGCCAAGGTGCCGGTCTGGAGTGAAAAGCTCTTGCCGCCCACAGTCTCCTGCAGGCTGATCTTCTGGTTGAAGGACATGGTTTATTTCCTCAGGTCGAGCGACTTCAGGATGGCCCCGTAAGCCGCAAGGTCCTTCTTCTTGAGGTAGGCGAGGAGACGGCGGCGCTGGCCGACGAGCTTCAGGAGGCCGCGCTGGGAGGAGTAGTCCTTCTTGTTGGACTTCAAGTGACCGGAGAGGTCCTTGATGCGCTCGGTGAGGAGCGCGATCTGCACGGGCGTGGAGCCGGAGTCGCCGGTCCCCTTGCCGAACTTCTTGACGGTCTCGTTCTTGTTCTCTTTCGTGATCATGATTCGGCCATTCTATGAAACCCGGAGCGCACCGTCAAGGAGCCGCTGCGGGAGGGCCCGCCGCGCGTCACGCCGAGGGGCGGCGGCGGGAGCTGAGCCCGGAGGCCAGCGCGGCGGCGGCGGCGGTCAGCTCGCGGGGGTGCGGCGGCAAAGACACGCAGGCGGCGAAGCCGGCCTTCACGGCTTTGGCGCGCAGCTCGGCGTCCTCGGGGGCGAGCGCCAGGGCCCGCGCGGAGGCGGGCAGGCCGCGCAGCAGGGCGCAGGTCCCCGTGCCGGGGTCCACGAGGTCGGTGACCAGCAGGTCGGGCTTGAGCCGGCGCAGGGCCGAAGCCGCGCCTTTGGCGTCGGCGAGGGTCGCGTTGGCCCCCCGGCCGCGCAGCGCGGCGGCGGCCAGGCGGCCCGCGCCGGCGTCGGCGCAGGCGACCAGCGCGCTGAGTCCGGCCAGG
>JANRKA010000074.1:0-13319 GCA_033875325.1 Elusimicrobiota bacterium
CGCGCCGCCGTCGCCCCGGCCGCTCTCGCCGCGGGCGAGGCCCTGCAGGCCGAGCTCGCCGCCGAAGGCGGCCGCGCCGCCGCCCCCGCCGCGCAGGGCGCGACGCTCGAGCGCTTCTGGGCGGGCCGCGCCCTCACCGCCCCCGCCGACGCCCCCACGCCCACTCCCGCCCCCGCCCCGGGCGACGAGCGCGCCTCGGGCCTGAGCCCCGCCGCCGGCGACGCGAAGGCCGCCGCGGACAAGGTTCCGGTCTCGCCCGAGAACCATCCCGAGCTGTTCGAGCCGCGCTCCTCGCGCGTCGGCATCGGCCCGGCGCGGTTCGTCTACTGGAACGCCATCTACAGCCTGCTGCAGTGGGCCAACCTCAAGTTCGCCAAGGACCCGAACCGGCGCGTGTCCTGGGACAAGTGGCCGACCAAGCTCGGCCTGCTCTACCTCATCGGCAAGATCCGCTTCGTGCGCTCCGGCACGCTCACCGACCCGTACGATTACGCCTCCAACGAGGTCAAAGCCGCCGGCGCCGAGCCGGAGACGGCCAAGAAGGGCTACACCGCCGACGGCTCCTGGGTCTCCGACCGCGAGCGCCCGCGCATGGGCGCCGAGAACACGCGCTTCGGCTCCAACATCCCGCCCAAGAAGGTCCGTCCCGACGTCGAGAACATGACGCCTTCGGCGCGCGAGGTCGGCAAACTAAAATGGCGTCGATTGGACGCCGACGGCAAGCCCATCGTGCAGCCGGCCGGCATCCTCAACAACCTCGCCGGCGGCTGGATCCAGTTCCAGTTCCATAACTTCGGCGGCAACACCAAGCGCGACCCCATCACCGAGAACCCGCACAAGCTGCCCCGCACCGCCGCCGACGGCTGGCCCGAGAAGGAGGCCACCGTGGACCGCACGACCAAGGACCCGACCCGCGTCACCGACAACGGCCGCCCCACGGTCATGAACGAGCGCACGCAGGCCTGGATCCAGGCCCAGATCTACGGCACCAACGAGGCGGAGCAGTCCCGGCTGCGCTCCTACCGCGACGGCCTGATGCTCCTCGACGAGAACGGCAACCTGCCGGCCGACCCGAGCAAGCCCGGCATCGACCTGTCCGGCTTCACCAACAACTACAACCCCCTGCTGAGCTTCCTGCACTGGGCGTTCGTGGTCAACCACAACGAGATCGCGGCGCACCTGCGCAAGTTCAACCCGGACTGGAGCGACGAGGACCTGTTCCAGTACGCCCGCAAGATCAACGTCGCCAACATCAACCTCATCCACACCGTCGAGTGGACCGAGGACCTGCTCCAGCACCCCACGCTCCAGGAGGGCATGCACGCCGAGTTCTACGGCCTGTTCGGCCCCAAGGTGAAGGCCTGGGTGATGCGCCTGACCTACCGCCACCCGTGGCTGCGCAAGCTGCTGCGGCCCATCACCGACAACGACGTCATCTGGGGCATGCCGGGCTCCAAGTGGGAGCATCATGACGGCCCCTTCCAGGTGCCCAAACACTTCCGCATGGTCTACCGCCTGCACGAGATGATCCTCGACGAGCAGGAGTTAATCCAGCCCGGCACCGACCGCACGCTCGACCGCGTCGAGCTGCTCAAGTTCGTGCACGGCAACACGCGCCCCATCGTCGAGAAGTTCGGCTACGACGTCCTGGCGTACTCCTTCGCCCGCAAGTCGGCCGGCGCGCTCACGCTGCACAACTTCCCGCGCGCTCTCTCGCAGTTCGAGAACCAGCAGAACGGGCAGCTCACCGACCTGGCCGAGCTCGACATCTTCCGCGAGCGCACCGACGGCACCGGCACCTACAACGAGTTCCGCCGCTCCGTGGGCGAGCCGCCGGTGACCTCCTTCCTCGAGCTGACCGGCGGCGACGCCGAGTTGGCGAAGGAGCTCTCGGTCAAATACGAGGGCGACGTCAACAAGGTGGACGCCGGCATCGGCATCCTGGCCGAGCCCAAACCCGCCGGCTTCGCGCTGGGCTTCACGCAGTTCTACCAGTTCGTGCTCAACGCGCCGCGCCGCGTGAAGAGCAACCGCCATCTCACCGAGTACTTCACCCACAAGGACTACACCTTCGAGGGCATGGAGTGGGTGCTGCAGTCCGGCGGCATGGGCGGCGTCATCGCCCGCGCCATGAAGGGCCTGCCGCACGGCAAGGCCGTCGTGGACGCGATGGAGGGCGTGACGCGCTGGTTCACCCCGTGGCCCGACACCGAGACCTTCCCCGTGCGCCTGCTCGACCAGGCGCAGGCGGAATCGGGCGCCATCCTCAAGGCGACGCTCAAGCTGCTCGGCATCGGCACCTTCACGGCCTTCGCGGCCTGGATGGGCGTGGCCGTGTCCGGCTTCACGGTGGTGCCGGTCGCCGCCGCGGCGTTGGCCCTGCCGGTCCTCCTCTACTACAAGCGCATGTTGGCCTGGCGCTTCATGCAGAAGGCGTGGCAGAGCGCCTACACGGACCGCCGCCGCTCGATGTTCCCGACGCTGTTCCTGGGCGAGAAGTGGGCGCGCACGAGCGTCGCGCTCGGCCGCCTGGGCGCCAGGGCCGCGCTCGCGGTCTCGGGCTACGCGGCGTTCACGCTGTTCTCGACGAACCCGGTCGTGGCGACCTTCGCGGTCCTGACCGCGTTGTCGTCCTTGGGCGTGCTCAAGGCGACGAAGAAGTACGAGAACACGATGCAGATCCTCAAGATCGCGCTGCAGAACCGGTTGCGCGAGGGCTACCCGACGGCGACGGTGGAGAGCGTCAAGGGCCAGGGCGAGACCGCGATGGAGCGGCGCTACTGGTTCCTGGTGCCGGCCGGCGCGAAGCAGCCGGTGGCGCGCCTGCTGCACACCTACCGGGTGCTGCATGAGCACGGCCTGGGCCGCCTTGCCGCGTTCAAGACGGCGCTCATCTCCCACCTGGTGTTCGGGCCCCGCACGCAGCGCGGCCTGGGCATCAAGGGCCGCTGGCGGGCGGGCATCCTCTTCAACCCGTTCGCCATCTACGTCCCGAACATGGTCCAGGCGCAGGGCCCGTCCACCACGCGCATCTACGCCGCCGAAGGCAACTCCAAGGGTCTGAAGGCCGGCGACGTGGACCTGGAGGAGTTCGACCGGATGTTCAGCACCTACGCCCCGGGCCGCGACTACATGACGGCCTACGACTTCTCCCGCATGCGCGAAGGCAACCGCTGGCGCGCGGCGCGGGAGGGCGTGGGCGGCCCCGTGTCCCGCTTCATCGGCTCCATCGCGGTGAAGAAGCGCACGGAGCAGCTGCTGCAGCTCTACGCGGACCGGGTGGCCAACGAGGACAAGGTCCTCGTGCCCGCCATCAGCCGCGACATGCTGCTGCGGGTCTATCAGGGCACGGCCCAGGCCGACATCATGGCGGAGCGCGCGCTCGACGGCGTGCACCCCGACCTGCGCTCGGCCAAACCCGTCGACCCGGACGCCAAGCCCACGCTCAAGCAGCGCGCGGGTTCCGACATCCGCAAGCTCGTCGGCAGCGTCCGGACCTTGGCGGGCAGCCTGGTGCTTCCGTACACGCCCGGCCGGGTGATGACGGACCTGCGGGCGTTCGGCCGGTTCTTCTCCGAGGTCTGGCGCCTCGGCTGGGTGGCGCTCGCCGCGGTCTTCACCTACTACCTCATCCGCGACTCCATCCTCTACCTGCTCATCCCCTACCTGCTCTTCAAGGGCATCATCGGATAAGACCATGACCAAGAAAACGACGCTCGCCGCCGTCTTCGCCGTCTCGCTGCTCGCCTCGGCCGCCGCGGCCGCGGTGCCGGAGGGTTCCTTCCGCGGCACCACGCCGCAGCTGCGCGGGGGGGACGTGATGGCCCTCATCGTGCGCCGCGACCCCGCGGACGCTCGCAAAGGCTACGCGATCCTCTCCGAATACACGCGGGTCCCCTTCATCCCCGGCCCGGAACGCATCGAGATCACGCGCTGGGTGCCGCGCATGTACGCCTTCCGCGTCGAGGAGACGGCCGAGGGCCGCTTCGACTTCAAGCCCCTACGCGTCGGCGCCTCCGGCGTCGAGGTGGACGGCGGCTACGCCCACTTCGGCCGGCTGACCCTGTCCCGCGGCCGCATGGACGGCGCCACGCTCACGCGCTACGACCGCGGCTCGGTGATGGTCGCCGAGACCATCATCTTCGACGGCCGTGTGAGCTCGACTTGGGAGGGTTTCGTCGCCGGGGACTTCTTCGGCTCGCAGGACCCGACCGGCGGGGACTACTTCCACAAGGCCGTCAACGCGACGCTCGGCGAGGACCGCGTGGCGACCTTCTCCCAGCCGGAGATCGAGGGCCGCTTCCAGATGACGGAGGTCGCCCCCTTCATCTGGACCTTGACCCCGCTGGGTCAGGTCAAGGGCGCGGACCGCGTCACGACGCGCATCGGCGTTTTCATCGACATCGTGAACTGGAAGCCCTTCTTCACGACCAACGAGTTCCTGCTCATCAATCCCGACGACGCCCGGGACGTGGGCTTCTACTACCAGCGGCATTAGAACGCCGCCAGAAGTCGAGGAACGCCTCGGCGCTGCGGTCCGCGGGGATGCCCGCGGACCGCAGTTCTTTTATGACCAGGCCGTACCCGGATGAGTCGGGCGCGCCTTCGATGCGCGTGATGGTGCCGTTGAAGTCGGTGCCCAACGCGACGGCGCCCGCCCCGGCCCCGTCCGCCAGCGCCTTGGCGTGGCGCATGAACGACGCCATGTCCTCGCCGACGTAATTGGACGCGACGGTCACGCCCACCATGCCGCGGCTGCGTTTGACCTCGGCCAGCAGCTCGTCGGAGATGGCGCGTTCGCAGGGCGTGTAGCCGCGGTAGGCTTCGTGGGTGAAGAGCAACGGGAGCTCGGGGAAGAGCCGCGCCGCGTCGAGGACGGTCTTGTCGCCGGAGTGGGTGAAGTCCACGAGCAGGCCCGTGGACAGGGCGTGAGCCAGGAGCCGTTCGCCTTCCTTCGAGAGGCCCCGCCGATTCCGGCGCCCGTCCTCCTTCCCGCCCGGCACGCACGACGCCTTCGGCCAATAATCCACCGCGGCGGTCCCGCCCCACGCCGTGTCCGTGAAGTGGGTGATGGTGAGCATCCGCAGCCCCCGCTCCCATAGGCGGTCGAGCTTCCGCGGCGTGTCCGCCCCGCCCGCGCCTTCCGCCGCGATGAGGACGCCCAGGCGCCATTCCTTGGACGCGAGCACGGCCTGCAGGTCTTCGGGGCTTCTGACGATGGCCACGCGCGGGTCGGCCGCCGCCCAGCGCTCCAACTCGGAGATCTGCCGCAGGAGGTTGCGCGCGTACCCTCCGCGCAGATGCGACACGACCGCCGGCGCGTAAAGCGTCGCCGCCACGAGCCGGACGTCGGCCGACTCGAGGTCCGCGAGGCTGACCTGGTTGCGGAAGCGCTCCCGGCGGTCCTTGACCCCCGCCGCGTCGCGGCTGGGGCGCCCGCTGAAGAGGAGGGGGGCGGAGGCGTCCATCAGGAGGTGGGCGTGCAAGTCGGCGGCGGCGCCCCAGGCCGACGGGGCGAGCAGGAGCAGCAGCGCCGCCTTCAGGCCCGCGTTCATCCGGCTATCGTAATAAGTTCGGGGTGGGGGCGGGCGGCGGCCTCGGGGCCCGGCTTTGAAGTTGGGCCAGGATTTCCTAGAATCCTCTCATGCCCTCCAAGCCCGCCTCGTCGTCGAAGAACGCCGGTTCGGACCCTTACAAGACTCTGGGGTCGCAGCGGTTGTTCAAGATACACGAGTTGATGGTGCGCGCCCGCCTCTTGGAGGAGCGGCTCATCAAGATGAGCAAGGGCGGGGACGGGTTCTTCTGGATCGGAGGGCCCGGGGAAGAGGCGTTCAACGTCTCGTTGGGCCTGCAGGTCAAGAAGGGGCACGGGGTGGACCATGACTTCCTCCACCTGCATTACCGCTCCTCGGCCATCGTGCTCGCGATGGGGGCCAAGCCCATCGACAGCATCCGGCAGATGCGCTCGGTCGCGACCGACCCGTATTCCAAGGGCCGCAACTTCGTCAACCACTACGCCATCCCCGAGCTCAACGTCGTGCCGGTCTCGCCGACCATCGAGACGCAGTACTCGACCGTCATCGGCACGGGCATCGCGCAGGCGCGGGCCAAGACCGACGCGGTGTCCATCGTCAACGGCGGCGACGCGGGCACGGCCGAAGGCGACTTCCACACTTGCCTCGTCTGGGCCAACCGGCCCGTGCTCCCCCTGCCCGTGCTCATGATCGTCGTCAACAACGGCTACGGCATCTCCACCGAGATGAAGACGCAGCACGGCGAGAAGCAGATCTCCGACTGGGCCAAGGTGTTCCCCGACATGCCCGGCAAAACCATCGACGGCAACTCCGTCGTCGAGTCCTGGGCCGCCCTCGAGGAGGCCTTCGCCTACGTCCGCAAGAACCGCCGCCCCTACCTGCTCGAGGCGCGCACGAGCCGGCTGTACGGGCACTCGTCCTCGTCGGGGGCCAACCGCATCAACGAGCCGGACTGCATCACCTTGCTGGAGAAGGCGATGACCGACCGCGGCATGGGCAAGGCCGCCGACTTCAAGAAGACCTGGGAGCGCGAGGCCGCCGCCATCGACGAGGCGCACAAACAGGTAAAGCAGGAGCCGTTCCCCAAGCCCGAATCCGTGTGGGAGGACGTCTTCGCCGACGGCCTGCCGCCGGACTACCCGACCAAGGGAGGGTCCTGACATGGCGAACATGGCTCAGGCCATCCGGATGGCCTTGCATTACGGCGAGCAGGAGCTGGGCGTCACCGAGATCTTCGGCGAGGACGTGGGCCCGCCGCTCGGCGGCGTTTTCACCGCCACGCAGGGTCTTAAAAACGCCTGGAACTCCCCGCTCGACGAGCGCGGCATCGTCGGCGCGGCCCTCGGGCTCGCGTGGGCCGGCGGCCGTCCCGTGGCCGAGATCCAGTTCGTGGACTACATCTTCAACGTCGTGGACATGCTCAAGCTCGCGGCCAACGGCCACTGGGCGTCCGGCGGGCGCTACAAGACGCCGATGGTCGTGATGACCCCGACCGGCTCCGGCATCCACGGCTCGTTGTATCATTCCCATTCCTTCGACTCGATGGCCGCCAAGCTGCACGGCATGAAGGTGGTGTGCCCCTCGACCCCGCTCGACGCCTACGGCCTGATGATTTCGGCCATCAAGAGCGACGACCCCGTGCTCTACCTCAAGCCCAAGGCGCTGCTGCGCTCCAAAGGCGAGGAGCTCATCCCGGGTGAGCCCGCCGACGAGAAGGCCCTGCACGAGATGATCGACGCCCCGCTGGGCGACCGGTCCAAGTGGAAGGCCAAGTGGCCCAAAACCACGGACTACTCCGTCGAGATCGGAAAGGCCAAGGTCACCCACGCCGGCTCCGACGCCACCGTGGTCACCCACGGCCGCATGGCGCCGCTGTGCCTGGCCGCGGCGCGCAAGCTCGCCGCCGAGGGCCGCGGCTCCGTCGAGGTGCTCGACCTGCGCTCCCTCATCCCCTACGATTGGGCCGCCATCAAGGCCTCGGTCAAGAAGACCGGCCGCGTGGCCTTCATCAACGAGGAGACCGAGATCTGCAACCTCGGCGAGCACCTCATCCGCCGCCTGGTGGACGAGATGTTCTACGAGCTCAAGGTCCGCCCGCGCCTGTTGGCGGGCAAGGCCACGCCGGGCATCGCGCTCTCGCCCAACCTGGAGTACTTCATCCAGCCCCAGGGCCCCGACGTCGAGCGCTGCCTCAGCGAGCTGCTGGCCGAGCCCGCTTAGCGCCCGGCCGCGCTACCAAGCGGCCTGGTCGGCCAGCACCTCGGGCAGCGCGGTGACCTCCAGGTGCTTCATGCGGTCGGCGGGCTCCGGGTGCAGCTCGGTGCGCACGAAGCCGGGCTCGCGCCAGAACGCGTCGGCGCGCGCGAACAAGGTCGCGTAGACCCGCGCGTCGTAGCCCGCGGCCGAGGCCAGGCGCATGGCGCGCTGGTCGGCCTCGTATTCGCTGGCGCGGGCCAGCAGCTTGAGGCGTTCGCGCGGCGCGGCCATCTCGGAGGCGAAGCGTTTGTAGTCGGGCGGGTCCATCACGCAAGGCGCGGCCTTTTTCTTCTTCCACGCGCGGTACATCGCGCAGTAGGCCTCGACGTAGCGGGGGCCGTGTTCGAGCTCGAGGTGGGCCACCTCATGGGCCATGATGAAGGCGACCTCGTCCAGGGTCTTGGCGTAGGCGTAGAAGCGCGGCGTCCAGTAGATGACCGCGCTGTCGAGCGGGTTCTTGTCGAGGCGCGGCGCGATGCTGCCGGCGGACGCGTTGAGCAGGTGTTTGGGCACGCCCACGACCGGCGCGCCGTCGAAGTCCTCGCTGCGCACGCCGGGCGCGTAGTAGCGCAGGCGCACCTCGCCGCGGTAGCGTGAAGCCGCCAGCAGGCGGCGCGCGACTTCCTGCGTCGCCTTGACGGTCAGCGCGGGCGGCTCCTCGGCGCCGGCGAGGGAGACGGCGAGCCAGAGGAGGGGCAGCGGGCCCATGAGCCTAGTGTGCCTCCCGCGCGCGCGCGGCGCCAGGGGTGGTCAGGCCTTCACGAACGAGACGAGCAGGTTGTCGGTCGGGTCACCGGCCTGGGCCAGCGGGCGGCCCTCGCGGCGGAAGCCCGATTTGGAGAGGATCTCGCTCCACTCGGCGATGGAGCGGAAGTGGCGCAGCTGCGCGTGGTTGTCCTCCCAAGTCAGCTTGACGCCGGCGTTGAACACGTCGTGGGCGAGCGCGACCATGTCGGTCATGGCCTTGTTCGGGACGTCGTGGTCGCGCAGGACCAGGCGACCTCCGGGCTTGAGCACGCGGCGGATGGAGGCGATGAAGCCGCCCAGGCGGTCCTTCGGCGAGTGGTGGAAGCCGATGTAGTTGCCCACCAGGTCCACGCTGGCGTCGGGCACGCGGTCGGCCGGCAGCGGGTCGTAGTTCCCCAGCGGGATGAAGGAGCCGAGTTTGGCCAGGCCGCCGCGCTCCATCAAGTCCACGGGGGAATACGACGGCTCGTAGTCGTTGACGATGAAGACGGGGCCTTTGACGCGCGCGCGCCTGCGCAGCAGGCTCGCGTAACGCGCGGGGCTGCCGATCTCGACGTAGCCGTCCACGGCGGGGCCGGGGCCGAGGAACTCCAAGGTCTGACGGACCATCTCCTCTTTTTGGACCTTCAAGGCGGGCAAGGCGTAGGTGACCGGGGAAAGGAAGGAGTCGATGCCCGGCAGCTTCTCTTGAAGGCCGAGGTACACGGCCTTGTCGGTCTTGCGCTCGGCCACGAGGTCGATGATGAGCTGGTGGAAGCGGTCTTCGGGGTAGAGGTTGAAGACGACCTGGAGGAAGCGGAAGAACTTGTCGCGCTGCTTCTCGTCGCCGTAGACCGCGGCGAAGTTGCCGGGGCCCTCGTCGCCGAGCGCCGCGAGCGCCGCGGCCCAGGTCCGCGAGGAGAGCAGCGGCAGCGCGGAGAGCGCGCGCAGGAGGAAGGCGCGCCGGGAGAGTCCGTCAGTAGTCGTAGGCGTGCTCAAGGGTGACTCCTTCGAGGGGCAGCTCGTTGACGGCGGCGGAGAGCGAGGCGACCGGCAGCAGGATGGCGGCGCGCCTCATGCCGGGGCGGGTCAACACGCGCCAACGGCCGACGGGCTCGCCCCACAGGCGCTCGCCGCGCCAGGCCTTCGGCGCGATGACGGTGACGAGGATGCGGCGGTTGCCGGCGATCTCGACGAAGCGGACCCCGGCGCGGGCGAGGGCGGTCGAGGCCTGCTGGAAGCCGCGGTAGCGCGGCAGCTCGATGAGGCGGCCCGCCGCGCCGAACTCCTCGAGGGTCCGCACGCCGGGCACGGCGGCCTTGGGGCCCGTCACCCAGGCGCGGATGGTCAGGTCCTCGGGGGCGTAGGCGGCGCCCGTCAGCGCCTTGACGGCCTTGGCCCAGACCCCTTTGAGCGCGAGCTCGGCGCCGACGGCCAGGCGCCGCTCCAAGCCGCGCAGGCCGCCGCCGGCCGCGGCGGCCAGGAAGTCGCGGCGCGCCGCGAAGAAGGGGAAGTCGTACCAGGGCGTGTCGTGCAGGAAAGCGGCGTAGTCGGCGGCGGCTTTCGCCGCGGCGGCGTCGGCCGCGCCCGGGGCGGAGAACTTGAGCGCGAGCGCGCCCACGGTCTTCTCGTAAAGGCCCTGCAGCCCGTACTCCACGGCGAAACAGGCGCCGATGAAGCCGATCATGGCCTGGTAGCCGGTGTTGGCGGGGTAACGACCCTTGAGGACCCGGTTGACGGCGCGGCGCATGGACCAGAACTGGCGCACGGAGGCGCGGTAGCGGAACGACCCCGGGGATCTTCCGGCGAGCAGGTGCGAGGCGCGCTCCTCGGCGCTGTAGACGATGAACCACTCGGGCAAGGTGAGGAGGCTCTGCTCCTCGGGGCGGCGCCAGTCCGGTCGCCGGGCGAGTCTCTCGCGCGCGGCCGTCGCCGCCGCGGGCTCCGCGGGCGGGGGGAAGTAGCGGTCCCACAGGGAGTTGCGGAAACGGTAGGACGGGTCGAGCCGCTTCTTGAGCGCGAACCAGGCCTTGGCGCGCGGGTACGCCGCGTGGAACTGGTCGTCGCGCGGGTGCCATTGGTAGGGCAGGTAATACGAGCCCTTCGCGGCCAGGGCCGCGTCCACCAGCTCGCGCGTCCAGATGCCCACGCGGGTGCGCTCGTGGCGCGAGGTGCCTTGCTCGTAATAAACGACGAAGGCGAAGCGCTCGTCGGGCGCCCACGACAACAGGGAGCCCGTGTCGGGCAAGGCGTGGCGGATGGAGACGTTGATGACGTTGACCTTGTGGCGCCGGAACACCTCGGCCATGCGCGGCACGAAATCGGAGAAGCGGGAGACGGGGATGAAGTACTCCTGCAGGACGTAGGTGGACTCCTTGCGCGACGGCGGCTCGAGTTCGGCGACGTCGTAGCTGGCCTCGTAGTTGCGCCAGACGACCGGGCGCGCCTTCAGGCGCGCCGGATCGAGCGCCTTCTCGCGCAGGCGTTTGGCGTAGTCGCGCTTGGTGAGCCAGAACTGCATGATACGCGTGAACAGATGTTTGCCGCCCCGCGGCTGGAGGCGGTCCTTCACGGTGACGGGCTTGTCCGTGCGCGAGAAAGTCGTGGCCATGACGCGGCCGTAGTCGGGGGGGTAGATGTCGGCGTTGTGGAAGACGGCGGTCTTCGAGCCCCGGATGTTGCGGGCGAACCAGGCGGGGTAGTCGGCCAGCGCCATGCCCTCGGAGGCGCGCTCCAGGGGCTCGTTGCGCTCCACCTCGAGCACGGCCGAGACGATGATCCCCACCCCTCCGTAGCCGCCGATGGCCGCGTGGAAGACCTCGGCGTTCCTGCGGCGGTCGGCTTCGACCAGCCGTCCGTCGGGCAAGACGACCTTGATGGAGCGCGTCGCGCGGATGAGCGGGCCTTGGTTGACGTAGCGGCCGTGGACGTTCACCGAGAGCGAGCCGCCCACCGTGAAGTTGGCGTAGGACTGCATGATCTTGAGCGACAGGCCGTGCGGGTCGAGGGCTTCCTGCAGCTTGCGCCAGGTCGCGCCCGCCTCGGCCTCGACCGTCATGGCGTCCGGGGAGACGGACAACACGCGGTCCATGCCGCGCATGTCGAGCTGGAGGACGCCGGGCGCCGCGGTCTGCCCGCCCATGCTGTAGCGGCCGCCGCCCACGGAGACGGGCCCCGGGTGACGGCGCACGAGGACCTGCACTTCCTCGACCGTGCGCGGGCGGACCACGCGCTCGACCTCGACGGGATAGAGCCGCGTGACTTCCTCCACGACGACGGCGCGCGCGAGCGGCGCCAGGAGCAGGAGCGGCAGGACGAGCCGGTTCACGGCCCCCAATATATATGGAATGCGCTCGGAGCGCCAGGGGGTAAGTGGTAGAATCAGGGCATGAGCACCGACGACAACGACCACGGCTTCGCCACGAAGGCCGTCCACGCCGGACAGGCCCCCGATCCCGCCACCGGCGCCATCATGACGCCGGTCTACCTGACCTCGACCTACGTCCAGGAGTGGCCCGAGCGGCACAAAGGCTACGACTACGCCCGCACGGTGCACCCCACGCGCCAGGCGCTGGAGCGCAACCTCGCGGCCCTCGAAGGCGCGGCGCACGGCCTGTGTTTCTCCTCGGGCATGGCCGCGACCACGACCGTGGTCCAGGCGCTGTCCTCCGGCGACCACGTCGTGTGCGGCAACGACCTCTACGGCGGCACCTACCGCGTGTTCACCAAGGTGTTCGCGCGCTTCGGGCTGACCTTCTCCTTCGTGGACACGACCGACCTGAAGGCCGTCGAGGCCGCGTTCACGCCGAAGACGCGGCTCGTCTGGGTCGAGACGCCGTCCAACCCCCTGCTCAAGATCACCGACCTGCGGGCGCTCTCCGCTCTCGCTCGCAAGCACGGGGCGAGACTCGTGGTGGACAACACCTTCGCCTCGCCCGCGCTGCAGCAGCCGTTGGCGCTCGGCGCGGACGTGGTCGTGCACTCCACGACCAAGTACCTCGGCGGCCACTCCGACGTGGTGGGCGGGGCCGTGCTCACTTCAGACGAGTCCCTCTACAAGGAGTACAAGTTCCTGCAGAACGCGGTCGGCGCCGTGCCCGGTCCTCTGGACTGCTTCCTCGTCCTGCGCGGCACGAAGACCTTGCCGCTGCGCATCGAGCGCCACTGCGCCAACGCCATGACGGTGGCCAAACACCTGCTCGCGCACCCCGAGGTGGCGAAGGTCGTCTACCCGGGCCTGCCCACGCATCCGGGCCACGAGCTGGCCAAGGCGCAGATGCGCGGCTTCGGCGGCATGATCTCCTTCGAGCTCAAGGGCGACCTGGAGCGGGCCAAACGCATGATCTCGTCGTGCCGCGTCTTCTCGCTGGCCGAGAGCCTGGGCGGCGTGGAGTCCCTCATCGGGCACCCCGCGTCCATGACCCACGGCTCCATCCCGCGCGAGGAGCGCCTCAAGGCCGGGCTGGCCGACGGCCTCATCCGGCTCTCGGTCGGCATCGAGGACGCCAAGGACCTCGTCGCCGACCTCGACGCCGCCATCACCCGCAGCCTGAAGAGTTAACGCAGCGCCTGCAGGCTGCGGGCGGCGTCCTCGTGGCCGGGGTCCAGGCGGAGGGCCTCGCGCAGGTCGGCTTCGCCCTCCTTCTTGAGCCCCGCGAGCACGCGGCACACGCCGCGGTCGGCGCGAAGGCCGGCGTGGGCGGGCGCCTCGGCGACGAGCGCGTCGAAGAGGGGCAGGGCGGCCTGCGGGCCGCGCGCGGCCTGCAGCGCCAGCGCGTCCCGGCGCCGCGCGGCCAAACGCTC
>JANRKA010000075.1:0-5631 GCA_033875325.1 Elusimicrobiota bacterium
CCCGGCCGCCGCGTCCCAGCGCACGCCGCCGCGCGCCGGCCCGGGCGGCAGGAAGGCCCGGCCCAGCCCGAGGGCGGCCGCCAGCTCGCCGGCGGCGTCGAGCGCGCGCGACCAGCCGACGGACGCGAAGCCGTCGGGGCCGACCTCGACGGACCACCCGCCGCCGGGCGCGGCCTCCAGAGGCGCCAAGGCCTCGTCGAGGCCGTCGAAGCGCAGTCCCGGGAAGGTCTCGGCCGCCGCCGCCGCCAGCTCGCGCCGCTCGACGCCGTTCACGCGCCCTCCTTCTTCGCCGCGTCGGCCTCGGCGCCGTCCTCGGGCGTGCCCTCGACCGCCCCGCTCTCGCCCGGCGTGAGGAACGGCGCGCGGCCGACGCGGTCGGCGAAGCCCTCCGGCCGGTGCAGGCCGGTCCCGGGCAGGGCCCAGGCGCCGCGGTGCGCCGCGTGCGTGGCGCGCGCCTCCTCGAGCAGGGCCGGCGGGAACCAGGACATGCCGTGGCGCACCGTCATGAGCTCGCGCCAGAGGCGTCCGGTGAAACGCGCGCCGAACTCGGTGAGGTCGGCGTAGGCCGCGACCGTGCGCAGCGCGTCCTCGCTCTGCTCGGCGCGCAGGGCCACGTTGACCATCGGGTCCACGCTCTCCTCGCGGCGGTAGCCCTCGCGCGAGAGGGCCTTGAGCAGGTGGCTCGCCACGTTGATGAAGGCGTGCGCGCCCAGGAGCAGGCCGCGCAGGCGGCGCGCGTCCTTGCGCCACGGCGAGTAGAACACCTGGCCGCCCTGGCCCGGCTCGAGCAGCGGGTCCACCTCCAGGAGCTGGTTCATCTTCTGGTGGCAGAACTCGTGGATGAGGGTCTCGGCCTGGAGGATGACCGAGTCCGCGTGCGAGAGGCAGATGACCCCGCGCATGCTCACGTAGGAGGAGCTGACGCTGGCCATGGTGTCGGAGGTCCGCAGCGGGACGACGACGCGGGTGAGTTCGGTCATCTCGGCGTGCAGGCCGGGGTCCTGCGCCGCCATCTGCTCCAGCGCGGCGGCGATGACGGAGGCGAACTTCTCCTCGGCCGCGGGCGCGGGGTGGTCCAGTCCGTGCATGACCACGCCGTGGTTCAAGAGCCAGGACAGGTGCTCGCTGACCAGCCCGGGGGCGGCCGACGGCGCGCGCCGCAGGGTCGCCGGGCCGGCGGCGGCGCCTCCGGGGCCCGCGGCCTCGAAGGCCGCCCGCGTCGCGCGCGCGACGGGCAGGCCCGCGACGGCCGCGGTCAGGAAGCCGGGCGCGACGCTCGCCTTCACGGGGCGTCGGCCGTTGGCCGCGCCGAAGCCCAGCGAATACGGCGTGCCCGGCAGGTGCAGCCGGCCGTCGGGGTCGAGCGACGCCTCGAAGACCCCCTTCTCGCGGCGCTGCCAGCACAGGGAGAGCGGGAAAGCCGCGAACAGGCCGTAGTGCAGGTCCCAGTCCTCGGGCGTGGCCGGGTCGCCGGCGAAGTGGCGCTCGCGCAGGTGCAGCCAGTAGTCGAGGGCCGGGTCGCTGCCCAGCATGCGGCGGCGCTCGGGCGTGTCCTTGGCGAGGAAGCGGCGCAGGCCCTCGGCGCAGCGGCGGCGCGTCTCGGCCGGCCCCGACCGCGCGAGCGCGGCGGCGGCGGCCTTCACGCGAGCCAGCGCGTGGCGTCCGCGCAGGTCCATCACCGCGCGCCAGCCCGCGCCGGTGCCGCCGGAGACCGCCCAGTCGTCCGCGTCGAGCCTCATATCAGCGCCAACACGCGGCCGAGCACGTGCCCCCCCATCAGCCAGGTCAGGAAGTAGCCCAGGAAGATCCAGTGCGCGAAGGACATGGTGTGGTTGAGCGGCACGGTGGCGACGCCTTTGCGCCGGCACCACTTTTGCAACGCTTCGACCTGCTCGCGCGTCAGGCCGTCGGCGTAGTTGTCCTCGAAATGTCTCTCGAAGAACTTCGGGTCCTCCTTCTCCAGGCGCTCGATGAAGCGCGGATGCAGGACCATGAAGGACAACAAGGCGTCGGCGGGGACGTCGGGGTGGTCCTCGTCCTCCCACACCCGCACGAAGACGTAACACAGGCCGAAGAACAGCCCGAGCAGGGCCAACGGCAGCACCCACGCCCAGCCGGCGAGCCCGGCCCACAGCCGCCAGAACAACATGGGGACCATGCCCAGCGCCATGCCGATGAGCGGGAAGGCGTACATGCCGACGTCGCCGGCCATCACGCCCACGGTCCAGCGCATGCCGATCCACAGGAACACGCCGAAAACCGAGAGCGCCCCGACGGCGTGCGCGAGGTCGGCGCGGAAGTTCTCCCCCCCGCCGCCCGCCCAGCCCACGGCGAGGCAGACCAGGGACACCGCCGGCGTGGCCCAGACGCCGAGCGCGGCGTGTGCGCGCGTCCAGACGAACAGGAAGACGAAACACAGCGCCGTGCGCGCGGCCGGCGCGTCCACGATGCCCTTGAGTCCGACCGAGAGCAGCGCCATGAGGAACATCGAGTAGCCCCACGACGCCAGGCCCCAGAGCAGGTCGAGGGGCTCCTTGCGCAGGTGCGCGAGGTCGGCCAACACGCGGCCCCACGCCTCGCGGGCCAGGCGCGCGGCCGAGTCGCGCGCGAAGTCCAGGCCGCGGCGCAGGCCGAGTTTGGCCATGAAGTCGCGCTGGTGCTTCAGGCGGGTCTGCCACAGGTACACGAGCACCGAGGCGAAGACCCAGGCGCAGGCGGGCAGGAAGATGTTGATGAGCACCGACAGGAACAGCCAGCCGCCCTGGAACGACCCGGAGATGGAGAGCAGCGGGATGACCGCGCC
Source organism: Elusimicrobiota bacterium (assembly GCA_033875325.1). Classification (GTDB taxonomy): domain Bacteria; phylum Elusimicrobiota; class Elusimicrobia; order UBA1565; family UBA9628; genus GWA2-66-18. Next base: position 2,804 of record JANRKA010000075.1, read on the forward strand.
GAGGAACAGGAACAGCTTGGCGTCGCCCGCGGGCCAGATGCGCGCGCGCCACAGGCCCAGGCCCGCGACCATGGTGGCGGCCAGGTGCAGCAGGAAGTCCTGATAGAAGGCCCAGTTGTAGAAGATGCGGGCGCGCCCCATGGCGCCGAGAATGGTCGAGCCGAGCATCAGGCCGTAGCAGGCCAAGGCGAACAACGCGCCCAGGCGCAGGTCGCGGTGCAGTATCTTCTGCTCCTTCCAGTCGCGCGAGGCCAGGCGCGCCCACAACACGAGGAAGGCCGCCCAGGCCGTGTATTGGACCGAGGGCAGCAGCAGCCCCGCGCTCTCCGTCCTCACCGGGCCCCGCCGCGCGCGCCCGCCAGGCCCGCGTGCAGCCGCGAGAGCAGGGCCTCGACGCGCGGGTAGAAGTCGCGCAAGGTCGGGTGCTCGCGGCGCGTGGCCTCGTACTCCTTGAGCAGTTCGTGCACCGGCCCGATGAGCGCGAAGCCGTCGCGGCGCTCCTTCTCCAGCGACTTGAGCCCCTCCGCGGCGCCCTCGTGCAGGCCGATGAGCCGGCAGGTGACCGCGCGGATGAGGTGCTCGTCTATCATGTGCAGCCAGCCGGGCGGGCCGTCGTATTTGGCCTTGGCCAGGCCGGTCATGAGGCGGTAGAGCCCGGAGAGGCCTTCGAGCCCCGCGCGGCGCTCCTGCGTCCACAGGTCCACGACGGTGTGGCACACCTCGTGCCAGGCGGTGTGGCGGAAGTCCGGGATCTTGAAGGAGAAGTCCGGCTTGCCCCCCTCCACGCGGCGGTGGCCCACGATGGAGTGGATCTCGCAGAGGCCTTCGTCCTCGGGACGCTCCGGGCGGTAGAGGACGTTGTGCGGCGTGGAGCCGTGCAGCAGGGGCGAGACCGCGAAGCGGTAGCGGTGCGGCAGGGGCAGGCCGAGGTAGTCCTCGACGGGCTTGAGGTAGGCCGACTCGGCTATCCACTCGTCCACGCGCGCGACGGCCGGGGCGTGGCGGGCGCGCGCGGCCTCGAGCCACTCCTTGAATGCCGGCCGCGCCGCGAAGTCGCGCGCCGCGGGCAGCAGCCGCGCCACGGCGTCGTCTTTTCCCGCGTTGGCGTAATGCTCGCGCTGGCGCGAGATGGCGAGCGCGGGCGGCGGGCCGAAGTCGAGGATGATGAGCGAGGGGTGGCGGTGACGCCACGCCTTCTCGTCCATGACCTTCATGAGGCGGACCGCGTCGTGGCGGGCGTCGAGGGACTCGCGGGCGAGGGCGAGGTCCTCGCTCTCCTCGCCTTTGGGGCAGGGGTTGCGGCCCGTGAGGGCTTCGAGGACCGCGACGAGCTCCACGCGGCCGTCAAGGCTCACGCTCCAGGGTTTGGCGCCCATGTCCCCTAAGGTTAGCCTCCTTCCCTTGATAAGTCAACGCCGTGGCGCGTCGAAGGCCTCGATGAGGCGCGGCCAGAAGTCGTCGATGCCGCGGTAACGGCCCGCCGCGCGCCCCGGCTCGTAGTCGTCGCGCAAGGCGGCGGCGAGCCGTCGCGAAAGCCGTGCGGCCGGGCCGCTCTCGGGCTCGAGCCGCTCGCCGTGCCGCTCCGCCAGGCGCTCGTTGAGCGCCCGCACGACGGCGGCGGCGGCGCAGTCCTGCCAAGTCGAGGAGCACTCCGAGCCGAGGGACTCCTGTAGGCGGGCGCGCGCCTCGAAGGCCGCCCGGTGGCGGGCGTATGCGGGCTCGACGGCCAGGTAGAGCAGCTCGGGCACGGCATCCGTGCCGAAAGGGCGGTCGAGGCCGAAGCGGGGAGCGCCCGCTTCCCAACGCGGCTCGAGAACTGAGAAGACGCGGAAGGGACCCTTCACCGGACGGCCGTCCCCGGAGTACGGGTAAGGGAAGATGAAGGAGTCGTAGCGCGACGGGGCGTAGACGAGGCTCAACGGCATCAGGACGGTCGCGTCGAGCCGGAGCCCGAGGTACGACTCGATCTCGGCCAGAGGGTCTCGGCCGGCGGCCTCGCGCAGCGCGAGCCGCCGCGCGGCACGGCATTCCGCGCCGCGGGCCCGCAGCCAATCGAGGACCCCGCTGCGCCGCGCGAAGTCGCGCAAAGCCTCGACGAAGGCGTCGAGTTCCGCGTCTCCGCCGGCGCGCGCGACGAAGTCGCGCGAGAGCAGCACTCGGTCGGCGCTCCACGCCAGCGCCGGCGGAGGACCCAGCGCCGCCATGACGAGCGCGTAAGGCTCCTGCCCCTCCTCGCGGCGCGCCGTGCGCTCGTAAGCGAGCACCGCGGGATGGTCCCGGAAGGCCGCGAACCGGCTCTCCAGCGAGCGGAAGGCCCCCGGCAGCGGCGCTCGCGACGACCGCCGACCCGCCAAGGCCTGCACCACGCCGAGCAGGTCCATGCGCTCGTCGCAACGGTACTCGACGCGCGCGGCGCCGGCGGCGGAGGCCGCGAGGAACACCGCGACCGAGGCGAGCGCGGTCACGCGAAAAGCGCGGGGGCCAGCGCCTTGGCCCGGGCGTAGAAGGACTCCGCCCCGCGGGGGTCGCCGGACTTCTCGCGGCAGGCGCCGGCGGCCACCAGGGCCCAGACGTGGGTGGAGGAGCGGGACAAAGCGCGGTCGAACTCGGCGCGCGCCTCGGCGCAGCGGCCGAGCTCGCACAAGGCGCGGCCGCGCCAGACGGCGAGGTCCGGGTCGGCGGGCAGCAGGGCGGCGGCGGCCGAGAGGTCGGGCAGCGCCTCGGCGGCGCGTCCCGTCGCGAGCAGCAGCTCGCCGCGCCAGGCGCGCGTCCAGGGCGCGTCGGGGCGCAGGGCCGCGGCGCGGTCGAAGTCCGCGGCGGCCTCCTCG
>JANRKA010000076.1:0-18372 GCA_033875325.1 Elusimicrobiota bacterium
GCGGGGCCGCCCTCGAAGGTGAAGCGTTCCCGCACCTCGCGGAAGTCCGGCGCCACGACCAAGGTGCCCGCGCGCGGCAGCGGCAACGGCAGCGCTCCGCGCCGCTCGACGGAGACCGCGGCGGCGGCGGCGCGACGCGCCAGCGCCAGGCCTTCGGCGGCTTTGGCGCGCGCGCGCGGGCGCCGCCAGGGGAGCAGCCGGGCGATGCGCGCGGCCGAGGCGGCGAGCTCGGGCTCGTCGGCGGGGCCGCAGGCCTGGCGGAGCATGTCCACGGAGTCGCGCATGCCCTGCAGGTCGTGGGCGACCATGATGACGTCGTGGCCCGCGTCGAGGCAGCGCAGGCCGGCCTCGGCCACGGGGATGCGGCGCGTCACCGCTCCCATGCAGAGGTCGTCGCTGACGATGAGGCCGTCGTAGCCCAGCCGCTCGCGCAGCACGCCGCGCACGAGTTCGGCCGAGAAGGTCGCCGGGACCTTGTCGTAGGCCGGGAAGACCACGTGGGAGGTCATCACCGCGTCCACGCCCGCGCGCGCGGCGGCGCGGAAGGGCGCGAGGTGGGTGCGCTCGAAGGCGGCGCGCGGCAGGCGGATGACGGGCAGGTCCACGTGCGCGTCGACGGAAGCCGCGCCTTTGCCGGGGAAATGCTTCGCGCAGGCGGACACGCCGTGGTCCTGCAGGCCGCGGATGAAGGCCGCGCCCAGGCGTCCGGCCAGGGCGAAGTCCTCGCCGAAGGAGCGCATGCCGATGCCCGGGTTGTAGGCGCCGGTCTCCACGTCGAGCACCGGGGCCAGGTTGAGGCGCACGCCCAGCGGCGCGAGCTCGAGCGCCATCTGCCGGCCGACGGCGTAGGCGAGCTTCGGGTCCTTCGCGCGGCCGAGGGCGGCGTTGCCCGGGAACGCGGTCAGCCCAGCCTTGAAGCGCAGCACCCAGCCGCCCTCGTGGTCCACGGCGACCAGCAGGGGGCGGCCCAGGCGCTGCTCGAGCTCCTCGACGAACGCGCGCGTCTGGGCCGGGGTGTCGACGTTGCGGGCCAGCAGCAGCAGGCCGGTCGCGCCCGTCGAGCGGAACAGCTCCACGGTCTCGCGCGACGGCTTGAAGCCGTAGGCGCCGAACATGAACAGCGAGCCGGGATCGGTCACGGGCGAAAGTCTAACAAAGGCGCCGGGACTTTGGTTAAACTATGGCCGTGGACGCGTTCACTTTCCTGAGGGACTACACGCCGCTTTTCGCGGGCGTGTCCGAGAGCCACCTGGAGACGCTCGCGGGCGCCTCGGCCCTCCAGGTCTGGAAGAACGGGCAGACCGTGTTGTTCCAGGGCATCACCGTGGACTCGCTCTCCGTGTTGTGCACGGGGCGGCTCTCGGTGATGGTGAAGCTGCCCGGCAAGGGCCTGACCCCGGTGGCCGAGCTCAACCCCGGCGACGTGTTCGGCGAGACCTCCATCTTCGAGATGGGCACCGCCGGCGCCACCATCAAGGCCGTCGAGGACGACACCTGCGTCCTCGTCATCCCCCAGGACGCCTTCCGCCGCCTGCTCGCCGAGGATCCGGCCTTCGTCGAGCGGGTGAAGGCCCTCATCGCCTCCCGCCGGCCGCCGCCGAAGGCCCCGGCGTCCTAGGTCTTTGGACCCTTGGTGGGGACGGCGCCCGACGCTATCATAGACCCATGGACGCCCTGACCTACCTGAGCACGCGCGTGGCCATCTTCGACGGCGTGGCCGAGGCCGACCTGGCTCCGCTCGCGGCCGCCGCCGAGCTGATGGATTGCCCCGCCGGGCAGACCATCCTCTTCAAGGGCGCCACCGTGGACGGCCTGCACGTGGTGTGCGGCGGCTCGGTGACGGTCCACGCCAAGGTCCCGAACAAGGGTCTCGTCCAGGTCGCGACGCTCGGAGAGGGAGAGGCGTTCGGCGAGACCTCCATCGTCGAGCACGGCACGGCGACGGCGACGGTCAAGGCCGGCCCGGACGGCGCGCGCCTGCTCATCGTCGCGCAGGAGGCCTTCCGCCACCTGCTGCAGCTCGACGAGGCCTTCGCCGTGAGGGTCAACACCCTCATCCGCTCGCGCAAGGCCTCCGAGCCCGCGACGCCCGCTTAACGCGGCTTCGACAGCCAGTCCAGCACGCGCCCCATCGTCGCCTCGTCGTCGAGCATGGGCGCGCCGTGCCCGCCGGGAGCCTCGAGAACGGTCGCGCCCTTCTCGGAGAGGGCTCCCAACGTCGCGAAGGCGTAGGCGTCGGCGCGCGCGGCGACCGCGAGGGCCTTGGCGCCTTTGCGCAGGGTCAGCTTCACGCCGCGGTAGTCCGCGCCGGGCGACAGCAGCAGCAGGAAACGCCCCGGGCGTTCGGCGTCGGCCGCCGCGGCGAGGTTGGCGCCGATGGACGCGCCGCCGAAGGCGATGCGCGCGGGTTCGATCTTGCGGCCCTCGAGCCAGGCCGCGGCGGCGAGCAAATCGTCCTTGAGCGGGGCCCAACCGCCGGGGCGGTCGAAGCCCTTCCACTCGTCGGGCGACGCGGCCGAGCCGCCGTGGCCGCGCAGGTCCAGGCACAAGGTCCCGAAGCCGCGCGCCGCCAGGCGCGAGGCGAAACGCTCCCATTCGCCCTTGCCGGCGCCCACGCCGTGCGCGAGCACGAGGACCGGCATGCCCCGGCGCGGCGCCCGCCACGACGCGGCGAGTCTGCGGCTCCCGCTCTCGACGCTCACGCCGACGGCTTTCGCGGGTTTGGGCAGGAACGGCGGCGGCTTGGGGGCCGGCGCCGCCGCGGCGAGGGCGAGCGGCAGGAGGAGCGCGCCTAGCGGCATCGCATCGCGAGCTCGTAGCCCGCGTTGTAGACGGCGAACACCGAGTCCTGCACGCGCATCACGCTGCGCAGCAGCTCCTCGGTCTTGTGGGTGAAGTCGCGGCTGTTGGCCCACTTGTTCTCGAGCACGAGGGCGCGCGCCGCCGTCGTGTCGATGTAGAGGGCGTTGAGCGTGAGCTGCAGCTGCTGGACCTGCCCGAGGATGAGCAGCGCGGCCTGGTACATCTCCGGGTCGGCGAGCGCCTGCGACTGGGCGAAACGCTCGCGCGCGGTGAGGTAATAGAGGTTCTGCCGCACCTGGTCGCAGCCCGCGGTCAGCGTCTCGAAGTTGGAGCGGATGGTCTCCAAGCTGGGCGCCGGGTCGGGCTGGGCGTAGGCGAAGCGCAGGTTGTCCGACTGCGCCTTCACGTATTGGTGTATCTGCGCGAGGTTGGCGACCTGTTGGGCGACCTGGCCGGCGACCGCCTTCATGACGGGGATCATCATGGGGTCGCTCTGCTGGCGCGCCATGCGGTCGCGCGCCGTCAACAAGGCGTCCCAGAAGAAGCGCTCCTGCCACAAAGTCGGGGCGGCCTCCTGGGCGGAGGCGGCCGGCGCGAGAAGGGCGGCGAGCATCGCGGCGCGGAGCATGACCCTAGTATACGGCATGCGGCCGCGCTCGGCCAGGCGTCGCCGCTCAGCGGCGCGGCGCGGGGTCATAGAGCCGGTCGATGGGGTTGGGCCAACGCGGGAAGCCGAGCGGGCCGCCGCTCTGGAAGCCCTCGTTGAGGACGGAGCGCGTCAACGGCTTGGGAAGCCCGTCGTCGTCGATGAAGGCGGCCAGGCGCGCGCGCAGGGGCGCCGCCACGGGACGGCCCGACGCGAGGCTCGCGCGCAGGGCGGCGAAGGCCCGCGGGTCGTCGCGGTGCAGCGCCTTGAGCCCGACGATGGCCCCTTCCACCGCCGCGAGGGGGAAGTGGGCGCCGTCGCGCAGCGCGGCCATGCGCACGGGCGCGCCGTCGCCCGGCGTGCCCACGGCCGGCACGCCCATGACGGCGCCGCCTCGTCCGTCCGAGCGCGCGCCCGACAGCAGCACCGCGCGCGCCTCGTGGGTGAGGCTGAGCCCGCGGTCCATGAGGCCCGCGGCGGACGCCGCCGGCCGCAGCGCCGCCGGCACGAACCCGGTGCCGCGCGCGGCCTGCGCCAGGCCGGCCAAAGTCGCGCGGTCGAGGCCGGACAACGCGGTCCGCAGGCGCCCCACCGTCGCGCGGTCGAGCACCGCGCCGTTGGCCAGGCGCAGCAGCGGGCCCTCGAAGGTTTCGAGCAGCGGGCGCACGCGCGCCTCCACCGCGGGCGAGAAGTCCACGCGGCCGGCGGAGCGGTCGAAGGTGAAGACGCCGTCGAGCGAGGGCCCGAAGAGGCGGTCGCCGTCGCGCGTGTAGGACCGGTGCCCCTCGGCCTTGTAGACCGTCTCAGGGACGTAGTTGCCGCCCGCGTCCACGGTGTAGGCTCCCGCGTCCGAGAAGTAGAACGGCTTGACCAGCCGGAAGAAGTCGGCTTCGGGCAGGCCCGCCGCCGCCGCGCCCGCGCGGATGTCCGCGATGGCCGCCTCCGCCGTCAGCGTCGAGTTCGGCCGGGCCATCGGACCGATGGGGTCGTGGTGCGCCAGCGCCACGAACGCCGCGATCTTGCTCTCCGTGTAGCCGAGCCGGGGCAGGTAGGCGCGCATGACCTGCTCGGTGTACTCGTGCTGGCGCTTGGCCTCGGCCGCTATCTCCGGCCAGCGCCGCGTGGCCTCGGGTTTGTCGGTCTTCTCGAGCTCCAGCAGCTCCGCCCGGAGCGCCGCGGCGTTCTCGTCCGCCTTGATGCGGCCGATGTCGTGCAGGGCCAGGAACAGGCGCATGTCCCCTGAATCGAAGCCCGCGACGCCGGTCTTGCCGCCCCAGTAGCGCTCGAACTGGCTCATGTTCATCAGAGTGTGCCGCTCGAGCGTGAAGCCTTCCCACGCGCCGATGCGCGACTCGAACTGCCGTCGCAGGTACGGGTCGCGCTTGAGCGCCCGGATGAGCGCGACGGGCTCGAAGCCGGGGCGCGTGGCGGCATCGCGGATGGCGTCGGCGTCGAGCGAGCGCCCGGCCGCGTTGACGCTCACGCCGTTGGGGCCGAACAGCGTGTCGGCCAGGTCCTCGAAGGCGGTGAAGGCCAGGTGCGGGTAGCGCCGCGCGGAGACGGCCGCGGCGCCTTCGGGCCCGCGCTGGAGGAACACCGGCACCTGCAGGCGCACGGCCAGCTCGATCTCCTCGGCGAGGATGGCGCCGCCGCCCTGGAAGATGACGAAGCCGCCGTGAGCCTTGACCAGCTCCATGAGCACGGGGCGCGACTTGCCGAACCAGCTGATGGCGTACTGCACGACGGCCGTCACCTTCGGGCTGACCTCCTCCGCCTTGGTGTTCTCGGTGATGGTGGCCATCAACTCGAAGCCGCGGGCGGCGGCTTCCTGGTGGACGATGGCCTCGACGCCGAAGTCCGTGCCGCCCGTGACGATGACGTGGCGTTTGGGGTCGAGCCGGGAGAGCAGCTTGACGATGGTCTGTCGCACCAGCTCCTGGTTGTCGGGCGTGACCTCCGGCCAGCTCTTGCGGGAGGCGCCGCTCCACAACACGGGCTGGCGTCCGGCGAGGAAGGCGCCGACCTCCTCGCGCGCGAGGAAACGCGGCGCCCGTCGGCCCGCCTTCTCGAGGAGCCGGGTGATGGCCGAGCGGACCGACCGGTCGTTGGCCCCGGCCTCCTGCGCGACGCGGCGCGCGGCGGCCGTCACCGCGGCGTCGGCCGCCTTCGGGTCGGCGTCGGCGGCGACCACGCTCGTGGGCTGGCCGTCCGTCGCCACCGTCAGCAGGCCGCCGTCGCGGCCCAGGCCCACGCGGTAGTGCTGGGCGATGTTGGGCTCGTATTCGTCGGCCTTGGCGGAGCGCGTCATCTCCACGGCCAGGGCGTCCATCTGCGCGGCGTCGGCCGCGCGTATGATGAAGCGGCCGTGCGGGCCCGTGGACTCGCGCTCCAAGGTCACCGTCTCGATGCCGGCCTCGCGCGCGATGGACAGCAGCTGCACGAAGTTCGGGTCGTCCTGGCGCAAGGCGACCCAGAAGCGGTCGGGTTCGACCTCGGAGAGCAGGCGGCGCAGCGCGCGGCGCTCGTCGGGGCCGACGCGCCCGGATTCGATGAACAGGAAGCGCTTCTGGCCCTTCATCTGGCGGATGGTGCCGCCAAGGCCGTTGGCCCACACCGTCGAGGCATCGCGCACCGGGAGCGCGTCCGCGAGCGGCGCCGGAGCCCGTCGCGGGGAGGCGGCGAGCAGTCCGGGCACCGCGTCGGAGACCGCGAAGGACTCGCCGTCTCGGCCCTCCACGGACTCGCCGGCGAGCACGGCGCCCACGCCGAGGCGGTCGAGGAACTGGCTGAACATCGCCTGCACGCTCGGACCGTAGGCCGCGTCCACCGTGCCCGCCGCCAGGCCGTTGCTGCCCACGGCGTCGCTCTGGTGCAGGCCGACCTGAAGCCGCGCGGCCGTGCCCGCCGGACCGGAGCGTTCGGTCTCCTCGGCGATGGCGTCGCGCAGCCCGCGGAAGATGTGGAAAGTCTCCTGGTCGGCGTCGCTCGTCCCCGCGTCGCGCTGCGCCTGGGCCCAGGCGGGCGTCTGGATGAGGGGCGAGGTCGTCGTCGCGTTGTGCGCGTCCGTGCCGCCGCGCGCGCGGACGATCTCGACGCCCTTGACCTCGCGCAGGTCGATGCGCTCGCCCTCGTATTCGGAGCTGACCACGTTGTGCACGACGCCGGCCTTCTCATCCGGCCTAAGCGTCCCGCCCGCGCCGGCGATCATGAAGTTGCGGGCGCCGGCGCTATAGGCGGCGGACACCAGGTCCTCGCTGAGCTCGCCGTAGGCGGGAGCGAAGGCGAGGATGAACTGCGGCTCCCCGCGGCCCGTGGGCGCGACCTTGTAGGCGTCAAAGCGGAAGGGCCCGATGGTGACGGTCCGGCCGCGGCGCAGGGCCTCGGGCGTCGCGCCCGCCCGGCGCGCGAGCTCCAGGCCCGAGTTGTTCTTGTCGCCCACGACGACGCCGGCGATGCGGCCGGTCAGGCCGAGGTCCATCAGGGCCAGCTCCAGCGTGTTGCGGTTGTTGCGGCGCAGCCGCGTCATGCTGCCGCGCACGAGCATGCGGCCCGTGTCCACGCCCCGCGCCTGCATCAGCGCGGTCAGGTGCGCCAAGCGCGCCTGGCTGTCCACGCCCTGCACGACGGCGAGGCTGCGGCCCTCGCCCTGGAACAGGAAGTAGTTGGTGCCGTTGGAGTCGGAGACCTGTCGGGAGCGCGGGTAGCCGCGGCGGCGGTAGTAGGCGTTCATCTCGCCCTGGCTGCCGAGGAATATCTCGGGCGCGGCGCCTTGCGCGGCCAAGAGGGTGCGCGTGAACACGTCCAGGCGCAGCTCGGCGTAGTCGGCGAGGTCGAAGGTCGCGTCCTTGGCCGACGGCGCGGTCACGCGCGGCAGGGGGGATTCCTCGTCGAAGACGGACAAGTCGAGGTCTGCGCCCGAGCCGCTGCTGTCCACGGAGTCGCGCACGCCGAACCAGGACGCGAAGAGCACGGAGCTGTCGAGCTCGCCGGCCTCCACGATGGCGCGCACCGCCTCGCCCGCGGACGCCAGCGCGGCCTTCGCGGCCGCCTGCCAGCGCGCGTTCTGCCCGAAGTTGTCGATGCCGACGAGGCCGGCGTCGAGCGCCTTGGCCGCGTCGAGCTGCAGGCGCGCGGCGTCGGAGGGCGGGACTTTCGCGGTCTCGAGCCGCTTGCGCAGGGCGTCCACGAGGCGGATGACGCGGAAGCGGCCGACCTTCGCCTGCGCGTAGGACTCCAGTTCGCTGAGGTCGGAGGGCGCGGAGCGCATCGCCAGGCGGCTGAGCGGGGATTCCGCCCGGTCGAGGTCCATGTCCTGGGCGCGTTCGTGCATCATGCGGCCGATGCGCGCGCCCAACGCGCGCCAGGCGCCGCCTTCGGCCTCGAGGTGGTGCCCGCCCGCCGAGGCCTCGATCTTGTCGGCGGCGCCGGGCACGCGGCTGCCGTCGGGCTTGATCTCCAGGATGCCCTTCACGATGAAGGTGTTGTCGGCCTTGTTGGAGGCCATCCAGCGCAGCTCCTTCTCGCCCTGGCCTCCGCCGCCGGTCCCGATGACGAAATCGATGAGGTCGAGGAAGACCGGGGACTCGGTGCCGAACTCGCGGCCGACGAGCAGGGCCTTCTGCACCATGGCCGTGACGTAGTCCATGGATTTGGCGCTGGAGATGCCCTGCAGCTCGACGCCGGGGAACTTGCGGCCGGCCTCGTAGCCGGCCTTGATGGAGCCGAGATTGGTGAAGCCGCCGACCAGCGCGATGTCCTCGGGCGAGACGCCGCGCTCGATCAGGCTCTCGACGGCGCCCTCCCAGACCTCCTGGGTCGCGGCCTCGTCCGACTTGCGTCCGGAGAAGCCGACCATGCCGATGAGGAAGCGGCGCTCGCGCATCTCGAGCAGCGCGTCGCCGTGGTCGCGCATCAGCTCGCCGGCGTTCTCGGCGAACACCGGACGCCGGCCGGTGATCTGCTGGTAGCGGTCGAGGAACCGCTCGATGGCCTCGAGCGTGATCTGCTCGCTCTGGTTGCGCTCGGCGCGCCAGGTCTTCATCTCCTCGACGAGCGCGGCCAGCTCCGCGTCCACGACGCGCGCGTCGTTGGCCGCCGTCCGGCCCGGGCGAGCCACCGGGGCGTCGGACGGCGCGGGCGTCAGATCCAGCGGCGCGGCGACGCCCAGGGCCCGCGGGGCGGGCACGGCGGCTTCGGCCTTGGGCGCGCGCGCGGTCGGCCGGCCCAACGACGCCAGGCGTCGCGTCCAGGAGTTGCGTCGTCCCCCGCCGCCGGCCGCGACGAGGCGCTCCTCCTCCATGGCGGGCGCGCGCCACGAGGCGGCGCCTTCCTCGATGAGCCGCGCCGCGTCGGCGCCCTTGGCGTGGTAGAACGCCGCGACCGCCTCCGCGACCTGCGTCCGCTCGGCCGCGGGCAAGGCCGGGGCCAGGAGTTGGAAGGCGGCCAGAGCCGCGGGGTCCTGCAGCGGAGCGGCGGCCGGCGCCGCGTCCGCGGACAGCTGGGGCGGCAGCGGCCGCGCGCCGAGCAGGGACTGCAGGGCCAGTCCCACGCGCGCGTCGCCGACCGGCAGGTTCAGGTTCGCTGCGAGACTGGCGGTCAGGCCGCCGTGGGGGCCGCTGATGCCGGGCCGCGCGAGGAACTGTCCCCAGGTGCGCGGCGCCGGGGCGGCGGTGGTCAACGCGGCGCGGGCCGCGGGGGCGCCGGCGGACAGGAGGAGAAGGGCCAGGACGAGGGCTCGGGACATAGGAGAGGGGCTCCCGGCGGGAGTATAACCCCGGAGCCGCGCCGCCGCAACACCTCTTTCGCGCTTCATACAGAGGAAGTATGCGGTCACGGACGGGGTCCCGGCAGGGACGAAAGACCGTCAGCCGGCCGGCGGACCGTCCAGAAACCGGGGTACCCGCCAAGAGGTCTCGCGTGAAGAAGCATTGCACAGGCGCCGCGCCGTTGACGCCCCCTCCGGGCAAGTCGTATCCTAGTCCTCGTGAGCACCGACGACGTGTTGGCGCTGGTCGGCCGTCTGTTCCTGGCCATCATCTTCCTGGCGTCCGCGTTCGGCAAGATCACCAACTTCGAGGGCACCTTGCAGTACATGGACGCGCACGGCATGCCCCTGGCCTACGCCCTGTGCGTGTCGGCCATCGCCGTCGAGTCGCTGGGCGCGGTCGCGCTCATCCTCGGCTACAAGACGCGCTGGGGCGCCGGCGCGCTGGCCGTGTTCCTCATCACGGCGACGGCGGTGTTCCACACCGCGCCCGACCAGCGCATCCAGCTCCTCAAGAACCTGGCCATCCTCGGCGGCCTGCTCACCGTGCTGGCCAACGGCCCGGGCCCCATCAGCCTCGAGGGCGGGAGCCGCTCCTGATGGCCAAGGAGAAGGCCGCCCACCAGGTGCTGGCGCGCAAGTACCGCCCGCAGGGCTTCGACGAGGTCGTCGGCCAGCCGGCGGTGTCGCAGACGCTCAAACACGCGCTGGAGTCCAAGCGCCTCGCCCACGCCTATCTCTTCACCGGCCCGCGCGGCTGCGGCAAGACGACCAGCGCGCGCATCCTCGCCAAGGCGCTCAACTGCGAGAAGGGCCCCACGCCCGAGCCCTGCGACGCCTGCGTCTCCTGCAAGGAGATCGCGACCTCGTCGAGCCTCGACGTGCTGGAGATGGACGCGGCGTCCAACACCGGCGTCGACGACGTGCGGCAGATGATCATCGAGACCGTGGGCCTGGCGCCCAGCCGCGACCGCTACAAGGTCTTCATCATCGACGAGACGCACATGCTCTCGACGGCCGCGTTCAACGCCCTGCTCAAGACCATCGAGGAGCCGCCGCCGCACGCGGTGTTCATCCTGGCCACCACCGAGGCGCACAAAGTCCCGGCGACCATCGCGTCTCGCTGCCAGCGCTTCAAGTTCCGCCCCGTGCCCGCCGACCTGCTCGCCGGCCACCTCTCCGAGATGGCCAAGAAGGAGAAGATCGCCGTCGAGCCGGCCGCGCTCGAGCTGCTCGCGCGCGCGGCCGAGGGTTCCCTGCGCGACGCGGTCTCCCTGCTCGATCAGTGCCGCTCGGCCGCCGACGGGAAGGTCACGGCGGAGTCGGTGCGCGAGATGTTCGGCTTCACCTCCGCCGACCTGCTGCTCGGAGTGGCCGGAGCGCTCGCGGCGCGCGACACCAAGGCGCTGGCCAAGTGGCTGAAGGCCGTCTACGAGGACGGGGTGGACCCCTCCCAGCTCCTGCGCGACCTGCGCGCGGGCGTCGAGGGGGTCTATCTCGAGTCGCTCGGCGCCGGCACGGCCGACCCGGCCTGGGCCAAGGCGCTCGCCGCCACGGGTCCCGACGGCCTGGCCTTCCTGCTGCGCCGCCTCAACCGGGCGCTCGAGGAGATGCGCTTCGGCGACTCGCCGCGCCTGGCGCTGGAGCTCGGGCTCTTCGGCTGTCTCGAGGCCGCTCACGACCTGGGCGAGTGGGTGCTGCGGCTGGAGGCGCTGGAGAAGCGGCTCGTCGCCGGCGGAGGGGGCGCGCCGCTCTCGCCCGCGCCGTCCGTCTCGCCGCGTCCCGTCTCCGCGCCGGCGCCCGCCGCGAGCGCGGCGGCCGCGGCTCCCGTCCCGGCCGCGGCGGCGACCGGCGACCTGCGCGGCGCCTGGGCGAAGGCCGTCGCCGCCGTCTCCGCGGAGAAGCCCATCCTCGGCGCCCTGCTCGAGGCCGCGGCGGTCGAGGCCAAAGGCGCGGGACTGGTCGTGCGTTTCGCCAAGGAGTTCGACCGCCAAGGCGCCGAGCGCGCGCGCGCGCTCATCGAGCAGAAGCTCGCCGCCGCCGCCGGGGCCCCCGCGCCGCTGTCCTTCGAGCTGGGGGCCGCGCCCGCGCCGGAGAAGACCTCCTTCGTGGACCCCGCCATCCCCGACGCGCCGGCCGCGCCGCCCGGCCGCTGGAAGGACGTCACCGAGGGCGCCGCGCCGTCGGGAGGCGGAGCGCTCAAGAAGGCCGAAGGCATCTTCGGCGGCAAGGTGAGGATCGTCAAGAAGCCCACCGGGGGCGCGTGAAGTCCTTCGAGCGCCTCATCGGGGCGCTGAAGCGCCTGCCCGGCGTGGGACCCAAGCAGGCCGAGCGCTTCGCCCTGCACTTGCTGCGCGCCCCGCGCACCGAGGTCGAGGGCCTCGTCGAGGCGCTGCGCGAGGCCAAGGCCAGCATGCGCCTGTGCGCCCGGTGCGGCGACTTCACCGACCGCGAGGTCTGCCGCATCTGCTCCGACCCGAGCCGCGACCTCGGGCTGTTGTGCGTGGTGGAGGAGCCGCAGGACGTCGCGGCCATCGAGCGCTCCCGCGCGTTCAAGGGCGTTTACCACGTCCTCCACGGCTCGTTGTCTCCGTTGGACGGCCTCGGCCCCGACCGCATCCGCGCCAAGGAGCTCTTCGACCGCGTGCGCGCCGGCGGCGTGCGCGAGGTGGTCGTGGCCACCGACCCGGACACCGAGGGGGAGGCGACCGCCCTCTATCTCGCGCAGCAGCTGCACGCGCTCTCCGTCAAGACGACCCGCATCGCCCACGGCGTGCCGATGGGCGGCGACCTCGACTACATCGACGAACGGACCCTTTCGCACGCCCTCATCGGGCGGCGGGATTTCTAGGAGCCTCCCATGCTTTACGAGAACGTGCTCGAAGCCATCGGCAACACCCCGCTCATCCGGCTCAACCGGTTGGCCAAGGGGCTCAAGCCGAAGATCTACGTCAAAGCCGAGTTCATGAACCCCGGCGGCTCGGTCAAGGACCGCATCGGCGTCGAGATGATCGACGACGCCGAGCAGCGCGGCCTGCTCAAGCCCGGCGGCACCATCATCGAGGGCACCTCGGGCAACACCGGCATCGGCCTGGCGCTGGTCGCGGCGCTGCGCGGCTACAAGCTCATCTTCACCATCACCGACAAGCAGAGCCGCGATAAGATCAACCTGCTCAAGGCCCTGGGCGCCGAGGTCATCGTCTGCCCGACCGCCGTCGAGCCGTCCGACCCGCGCTCCTACTACTCCGTCGCGGCCAAACTCGCCAAAGAGCTTCCCAACGCCTACTACCCGAATCAATACGAGAACCCGGCCAACCCGCGCACGCATTACAAGACCACGGGGCCCGAGATCTGGCGCGACACCGAAGGCAAGGTGACGCATTTCGTCGCGGGCATGGGCACGGGCGGCACCATCTCCGGCGTGGCCAAGTACCTGCGCGAGAAGAACCCCAAGATCAAGATCATCGGCTCCGACCCCATCGGCTCGCTCTACTACGAGAAGATCAAGTTCAACCGCGTCGGCGTCGCCAAGCCCTACGTCGTCGAGGGCATCGGCGAGGACATCTTCCCGAGCACGATGGACCTCAAGTGCGTGGACGACGTCATCCAGACCCCCGACCGCGACTGCTTCATCATGACGCGCAAGCTCGCCAAGCTCGAGGGCATCCTCACCGGCGGCTCCGGCGGCTCGGCGGTGTTCGCGGGCCTCAAATACGCCGAGAAGCTCTCCGAGAAGGACTTCATGGTCATCCTAGTGCCCGACACGGGCATGCGCTACCTCTCCAAGATCTACAACGACGAGTGGATGAAGGAGAACCAGTACTTCGAGAGCGCCGTGCCGCTGAAAGCCGAGGACATCCTCAAGTCCAAACGCGTCGGAAAGACGCGCAAGCTCGCCACGGCCAAGCCCACCGACTCGCTGATGACCGCGATGTCCACGATGCGCAAATACGACATCTCCCAGCTGCCCGTCATGGAGAAGGGCAAGATCGTCGGCACCGTCTTCGAGGACGAGGTGCTCGGGCAGATGCTCAAGGGCCGACAGATCAAGAAGATGATCGTGCGCGAGGCCATGGGCTCGCCGCTGCCCGTGGTCGCGCCCGAGGCGCGCGTGGAGTCGGTCCTGCGCCTGTTCTCGCCGGAGCGGCCCGCCGTGCTGGTGCAGGCCGGCAAGACCACTTTCGACATCCTCACCAAATACGACGTCGTCAACGCGGTCGCCCGCGCCTCGGAGGACAAGGAATGAGACTCGTCCCGCTCCTCGCCGTCGTTTTCGCCGCCGTCGGCGCCCGCGCCGCTTCGTTGCCCGACGCCGCGCCCGCCGCCCCTGAGACCGAGGTCATCGAGGCGCCGGCGAAGCCGGCCGAGCTGCCGCGCCCGTCCTTGGCGCCCGAGGAGGCCAAGACGCCGGAGCCTCCCAAAGTGGAGCCCGAACCCGAACCGAAGGAAGAGCCCAAGCCCGAACCCAAGAAAGAAGAACCCGCGCCCGAGCCCAAGCCGGAACCCGCGCCCGAGCCGAAGCCTGAGCCGAAACCCGAAGCTAAGCCGGAGCCGAAACCCGAGCCGAAGAAAGAAGAAGCCAAGAAGGCCCCCGCCAAGGCCGCCGGCCCCGAAGAGGAGTTCGCCTTCGTGAAGGCCGCCGCCGAGGACGCCGACGCCGACATGGCCGCGGCCGCCGTCGCGGACCTGGAGTTGTTCGCGCGCCGCCACCCCGACTCCGCGCAGGCGCCCGAGGCCCTGCTCCTGCTGGCCGGCCTGCGGCAGAAGAAAGGGGACTGGCAGTCCGCGCTGACCACCTTGCTGCGCCTGCTCTACGAATACCCCGCGGCCAAGGTCACGCTCAAGGCCAAGTCCGCCTACATCGAGCTCGTGGACAAGAAGGCGTCGCGCAAGCAGCGCCCGCTGCTCACCGACCTGGTGAAGCTGCCCGAGGCCGGCGAGAAGTCCGACCGCCTCTCCGTCGTCTGGCGCAAGCTCGTCGAGGATGCCCCCGACGCGGTCTACGAGCCGGTCGCCGCCGAGCTGCGCGACTTCTCGGCGCGGTTCCCGGCCCACAAGGACTCCGACAAGCTGCTGGCCTCGCTGGCGCGGCTGCACTCGTTCAACGACAGGCCCGCGGACGCGCTGCTGGCCTGCCGCAAACTGCTCGCTCTCTTCCCGGACAGCCCTCTGCGCGCGCGGGCGCAGATGACCGTCGGCGACCTGTACGCCGACGCCCTGCGCGACCCGAAGAAGGCCATCGACGCCTACCAGGAGCTCGTCGCGCAGTACCCCGGAGCGCCCGAGGTGCTCGCCGCGCTGCAGCGCTCCGCCGAGCTCTTCGAGTCGAAGCTGCGCCAATACGACCTCGCCGTCGAGATGCACGAGAAGGTCGTCGCGGGTTTCCCCAAGACCGCGGCCTCGCTCGACGCGCTCAAGCGCACGGCCAAGCTCCAGCGCGACCGCCTGGCCAAGCCCGAGGAGGCCATCAAGACGCTCACGCGCCTGTCCTCGA
The DNA here is from genome assembly GCA_033875325.1 of Elusimicrobiota bacterium. Classification (GTDB taxonomy): domain Bacteria; phylum Elusimicrobiota; class Elusimicrobia; order UBA1565; family UBA9628; genus GWA2-66-18. The sequence continues at coordinate 14,707 of JANRKA010000076.1, forward strand.
TGCACGGAGGCCAGGACGGCGTGGACGCCTTGCTGCAGGCCGCGGGTTACGCCCGCCGCGACCTCAAGGACATGTCCCGCCAGGCCGAGCTGCTGCGCAAGGTCGCCGACGACTACGCCGCGGCTTCCGAGGCGCCCCAGGCGCTCTACGACGCCGCGTCGGTGCACGAGAGCGACCTCAAGGACACGGCCAAGGCCGTCGAGCTCTACAAGGAAGTGGAGTCCAAGTTCCCGTCCCACAAGCTCGCCAAACGCGCGGCCGACCGCGCGGCCAAACTCGGGGTGACGGAGCCGTGAGCCGTCTCCCGGCGGCGGCGCTCGCGCTTTTGGCGGCGGCGTCGGCGGCCGGCTGCGCCGGCGCGCCGGCCAAGCCCGACGGGCCGTTCGCGCCCGCGCGCCCCCTCGACCTGGTCGTGGCGGTCGCGACCTCCCGGCCGTCCTACTGGGGGGACGAGAGCGACCGCATATTGGCCGGCGTCGTCGGCAAGACCGGCGCCTTCCGCGAGGTGACGACGGGGACTCTGCGGGCCCCCGGCGAAGCCGACGTCGTCGTGCACCTGCAGTTCGGCATGACCAACGCCGGCGTCGTCACCGCGCGCTCCGCCGACGGGCAGGACCTCGTCGCGACGGAAACCATCAGCTGCGGCTTCAAAGGCCTCACCGCTTATCCCGATTGCGTCGGCCGCAAGGTCGCGCGGCTCGTCCACGACGCTCTCGACGGCAACCCGCTCCACAACAAGCTCGTCATGGCGCGCAAGTCCCGCCCGCGTCCCGCCGCTCCCGTCGCCTCCGCGTCCGCCTCCGCGCCGGCCCCCGCCGGCCTTTCGAAAGAGGACATCCAGAAGATGATGGCCGAGGCGCTCAAGGCCGCGGCCCAACCGGCCGCGCCCGTTCCCGCCGCCGCTTCCTCCGACGCGGACCGCCCGACCTATCGCCTGGCGCCTCGTCCCGACGACTACGCCGTCGTCGTCGGCGTCGAAAAGTACAACTCGTTGCCGTCGGCCGCCTACGCGGAGCGCGACGCCAAGGCCGTCTACGACCATCTCGTCGCCTTGGGCTGGCCACCGCGCAACATCGCCCTGCTCACCGGCGCCGAAGCCACGCGCGGCGGCCTGGTCAAGAACCTCGAGCGCTGGCTGCCTCAGAACGCCAACGAGCGCTCCACCGTCTTCTTCTACTACTCGGGACACGGCGCGCCGGACCCGGCCGCGGGCGACGCCTACTTGGTCCCCGCCGACGGCGACCCGCAGTACCTCGAGGACACCGCGTACCCCGTCAAGCGGCTGCATGAGAAGCTCGGCGCGCTCAAGGCGCGGCGGGTGCTCGTCGCGATGGACTCCTGCTTCTCCGGCGCGGGAGGCCGCTCGGTGCTGGCCAAAGGCACGCGCCCACTGGTGGGCCGCCTGAACCTGGGCGCGGAGTCCGCCCGGACCGTTTCGCTCACGGCTTCCGCCTCCGACCAGATCTCCGGCACGCTCGACGAGCAGGGGCACGGGCTGTTCACCTACCACCTGTTGCGCGGCCTCAACGGAGCGGCGGCCGACGCGTCGGGCGCCGTGACCACGGCGTCCCTCTACGAGTACCTGCTCCCTCGCGTGCGCGACGACGCCAAACGCGCCAACCGCGAGCAGATTCCGCAGCTGCGCGCCGCGGACCCGTCGCCCGTGCGCCTGCGCTGAGCGCCGGCCCTCAGGACTTGACGATGAGCACGGGCGTCGCCGAGCGGCGCGCCACGAGCTCGCTCACCGAGCCCAGGAAGGCGCGTTTGAGCCCGCGCCGGCCGTGGCCGCCCATGATGACCAGGTCGAAGCCGCGCGCGCGGCGCGTGATGACCGAGGCGGGGCCGCCCTCCATCGCGCGCGCCTTGGCGCCGGGGAAGTCCTTGCGCAGCCGTTTCTCGACGCGGCGCAGGTTGGCCGGGAAGATGGGCGGGGACGGGTACTCCATGATGAGGGGCACCGGGCGCTCGCAGACGAAGAGGACTTCCACCTCGGCTTTCGGGAAGTGCTCCCGCGCCCACCGGTAGGCGAGCCGCGACAGCGGAGAGAGGTCCACGGGAACGAGGATGCGCCGGACCGGGTGTCTCATAAGCCCTCCCTCTGGATGAGTCGCCTTCGTTTATTTGCTTGCAACGAAGATGCCAGCGTGGGGCTCAACGCAGGTCGAAGCGGCCGAGAGGAAAGGCCCGGCCGTCGAGCAAGGCCTCGACGCGGTGGATGCCGGGATAATGACGGCGCGTGGTGTGCTGCGCCAGCGAGACGGTTTTGCGCAGGCGGGCGCGGGCGCCGGGCGCCAACTCCAGAGCCTTCAGTTTGAACACTTTAGGCGCGGTGCCGCCGTCAGCCTTCACGAAATGGATGCGGAAGTCCGCGAGCGTGCGCGCCGGGACGCGTCCCGCGTTGACGACGGTGAAGGCCACTTCGATTTTTCCGCCGATGCGCGCCCGCGCGGGCGTGACGGACGACTCCTTCACGCGCAAGGACTTGGCCTTGCCGAAGCCCAGCGCCGCCAGCGCCCCGGGCTCGCCGCGTTTGAGCGCCGAGCGCAGGGCGTGGCCGACGATCCAACGGCGCTCGGGCGAGGCGCCTTCGAGCCAGCGTCGCGCCACGGCCGTGAGCACGGCGGGGTGGTCCTTGCCGACGTCGTTGAGGTTGTTGGCCACGGAACGACGCACGTAGAGCGAGGGGTCGTCCTTGAGCCGCTCGAGCAGCGCCAGCACGGGGCGCGGGTCGGCTTGGAACGCGCGCAGCCGCGGGGCCCACGGCAGGCGCGGGCGCGTGCCCTCCGAGACCAGGCGGCGCACGTGTTCGCTCGGGTCCTCGGCCCAACGCGCCAGGCGCGCCAAGGTCGCGTCTTGGTGCCGTTCCAAGAACGGCCTGACGCAGAACTCCGCCGTGAAGCGCTGGGTCAATTCATACTGAGCGTTCATGGACGCCTCGAAGTGGTCCAAGCCGCGCTCCGCGATGAAGAACGAGTGCGGCATATAGAGGAACGGCGACATGCCGTGGCCCTCGGCCGCTCCCAACTTGGGGCCCATCGAGGCGACGAGCAAGGCGACGGCCTCCTCGTAGTCCGCGGGCAGGTGGCGTTCGAGGGCGGCCGCGATCTTGCGCCCGCGCGGCATCAACTCGAGCGCCTCGTAGCCGTCGAGCGCGTCGGCGAGGAAGGCGTCCGCCGGGAAACGCGGGTGGACGGCGCGCAGCATGGACGCTATGCGGCGAGGCACCTCGGGTCCGTAGCGGCTCTTGAGCGTTTCAGCCATGTCCCTCCTGGGGCGTTGAAGCGGGCGGCGGTCCGCATCATACCCAAGTCGAGGCGCCGGGTGGGCCCAGGCCGCTCGTCCCAAAGTCCCAATAGTTAGTGGGCCGATTGTTTCCGTGCCCGGGCTCCTTGGGCCCAGGGAAACGCGAGGGGGACAACGGTAGAATCGCCCACCTGCTTTCGGAGGAACACCCGCTCATGAGACTCATCGCCTCGACGCTCGCCGCTTCTCTCGTCGTCACCGCGCCCGGCACGGCGTCCTACGCCGCCGCCGCGAACATGACCGCGCCCCGCGGCGTGGTCGCGCCCGTGACGGGAGCGGGACCGATGGGCCGCGTCGGCGCCGTCTCGCTGCCGCTCTCCACTTCCCTTAGGGTCACTCCCCTGGCCGCCACGCTGGTCGGCG
>JANRKA010000077.1:0-37187 GCA_033875325.1 Elusimicrobiota bacterium
CGCGCCGCCGCGAGCGGCGGAGGTTTCCACCCGCTGGCCTACGCCACGACCGAACCGCTGCGCATCTTCCGCGAGGTGCAGGAGTCGCTGCGACCCCTGCCCATCACCTCGCGCTCGGCCTGGAACCGGCGCGAGACCCCGCGCTTCCGGCGCATGACGCCCGTGCGACTCACCGTGCACCACACCGACACGGACACCCCCGTAGGCCGCAACCAGTCGTTCGCGACCATGCGACAGATCCAGAGCGGCCACATCGGCCGCGGCTTCGACGACGTGGGCTACAACTACATCATCGACGGCGCCGGCCGGGTCATCGAGGGACGAGGAGGCGCCGTCGTCGGCTCCCACGTCGAGGACGCCAACACCGGCAACGTGGGCATCTCGCTGATGGGCAACTTCATGACGCGGACGCCCGCCGCCGCGCAGCAGCTCTCCCTCGTGCGCCTGGCGGGTTACATGGCCTACACCTACCGCGTGGACGAGGACGACGACGGCTTCCTGTTGGGCCACCAGCAGAACCCGGGCGCCTCCACCGACTGCCCGGGCCGGCGGGTCATGGACATGTTGCCCGCTCTGCGCGAGCGCGTGCGCGCCCAGACCGCCCTGCTCGCGGCCCAGGCCGCGGACGCGCGGCGCGAGCGGCGGCGCTGGACCCCGGTGCTGGCCGTCGCCCAGTAGCCTTTCGGCCTATTCGCCTCGACGGGCGAAGCGGAGTATAATCTCCGCTCATGTTCAAAGCCGGGTTCGTCGCCATCGTCGGCCGCCCCAACGCGGGCAAGTCCACGCTCATCAACGCCTTGCTGGGCGCGCGCCTGTCCGTCGTGTCCGCCAAGCCGCAGACGACCCGCCACCGCATCCTGGGCATCATGGAGGACGAGCGCTTCCAGGCCTGCCTGCTCGACACGCCCGGGCTCATCGACAACCCCGAGGACCCCCTTCAGAAGAGCCTGCGCGTGGAGACCACGCGCGCGCTGCGCGAGGACGCCGACGCCGTCCTCTTCGTCGTGGACGCCGCCGCCGCCGACCCGGCCTCCGCCTCCTGGGACGCGCCGCCCGTCACGCCCGGCGTGCCCGTCATCCTCGTGCTCAACAAATGCGACCTCGCCGTGGGCGAGGAGAAACTCGTCGAGCTGGAGAGGGCCTACGCCGGCGCCCTCAAGGCCACGCGCACCATCCGCGCCTCCGCGCTCAAGGGCCAGGGCGTCGATGAGATCCGCTCCGCGGTCGTCTCCACTTTGCCCGTCGGCGAGCCGTTCTACGAGAAAGGCCAGCTCTCCGACCGCTGGGAGCGCTTCTTCGCCTCGGAGATCATCCGCGGCGAGGTGTTCCACCACTACTCGGACGAGATCCCCCACGCCACCGCCGTGTTGGTGGAGGTGTTCCGGGAGAAGAAGGGCAAGCCCGACGAGATCTTCGCGACGCTGTTCGTGGAGCGCGACGGGCAGAAGGGCATCATCCTCGGCAAGGGCGGCAAGGACATCCAGAAGGTGCGCGAACGCGCGGTCAAGGAGCTGGAAAGCTTCCTGGGACGACGCGTCGAGCTGGAGCTGTGGGTCAAGGTGCGCAAGAACTGGCGCAAGGACCCGCGTTCGTTGATGGAATTCGGCTACCTCGAGAAAAAGTGACCACCATGACCAAGACCAAAGAGAAGCCCCGCGCCGGCAAAACCGCCGACGAGATGGGCAAGCAGCAGCGCGAGATCTCCGTCTCGGAGTTCTTCACCAAGAACCGGCACCTGCTCGGCTTCGACAACCCCCGCAAGGCGCTCCTGACCGCGGTGAAGGAGGCCGTGGACAACGCGCTCGACGCCTCCGAAGAGGCCGGCATCCTCCCGGAGATCGTCGTCAAGCTCGAGGCCGTCGGCGAGGGCACGGCCCCCGTCGTGGTGTCCCAGGCCACGCGTTTCCGCGTCACGGTCATCGACTACGGCCCCGGCATCGTGCGCGACCAGATCCCCAAGATCTTCGCCAAGCTGCTCTACGGCTCCAAGTTCCACCGCCTGCGCATGAGCCGCGGCCAGCAGGGCATCGGCATCTCGGCGGCCGGCATGTACGGCCAGCTGACCACGGGCAAACCCGTCAAGATCATCTCCCGCACCGGCGAGAAGCAGCCCGCGCACTACTTCGAGGTGCAGATCGACACCAAGAAGAACGAGCCCCTCGTGCTCGAGAAGAAGCAGGTCGAGTGGGAGGCCCACCGCGGCACCCAGGTCACCATCGAGATGGAGGGCAAGTACCAGAAGGGCCGCTCCTCCGTGGACGAGTACATGGAGCTCTCCTCCATCTCCAACCCGCACGCGCAGTTCACCTACCACTCGCCCGACGGCGTGACCACGGTGTACCCGCGCACCATCCAGCACCTGCCCGACCCGCCCAAGGAGATCAAGCCCCACCCGCTGGGCATCGAGCTGGGCATGCTGCTGAAGATGCTGCAGGACACGAAGAGCCATTGGCTCGCGGGCTTCCTGTGCGCGGACTTCTCGCGCGTCTCCACGGAGACCGCGGAGGCCATCTGCAAGGAGGCGGGACTGTCGCCCAAGAAGCGGCCCCGCGACGTGGTCGGACCCGAGGCCGAGAAGCTCTACAAGGTCATCCAGGCCACGAAGTTCATGGCCCCACCCACGAACTGCCTCTCCCCCATCGGCGAGAAGGCCATCCTCTCCGGCCTCTACAAGCAGATCAAGGGCGACTTCTACACCGCCGTGACCCGCTCGCCCGCCGTGTACCGCGGCAACCCCTTCGTCATCGAGGTCGGCTTGGCCTACGGCAAGGGGCCCGAGGCCGCCGCGGCCGCCGCCGCCTCCGCGGCCAAGGTGCCGCTCGCCGAGGGCGAGGAGGCCGAGGGCAGCGACAACGAGCTGGCGCGCGTGATGCGCTTCGCCAACCGCGTGCCGCTGCAGTACCAGCAGTCCGCCTGCTCCACCTTCAAAGCCGTGCTCGACACCACCTGGAAGAACTACGGCATCGGCCAGTCGCGCGGAGCGCCCCCTCAGGGCCCCATGGTCATCTTCGTGCACATGGCCTCGGTCTGGGTGCCTTTCACCTCCGAATCCAAGGAAGCCATCGCCGACTACGACGAGATCAAGAAGGAGATCAACCTCGCCCTGCGCGAGGCCGGCCGGCGCCTGGGCGTGTTCATCAAGCGCCGCGAGCGCGCGCACGCCGAGAGCAAGCGCCGCGACATCTTCGAGCTCTACATCGAGGAGGTCGTGGCGGCCTGCGGGCGCCTGAAGGGCGGCAAGCTGGCCGAGAAGAAGCTCAAGGAGCAGCTGACCGCCATCGCCAAGTCCATCACCGGCGGGCAGAAGACCGACGAGCTCCTGGACAAGAACGCGGGCCCGCACGGCCTGCCGCACTCCATCATCGTCACCGCCGAAGGCGTCGAGGGCGAGATCCCCGTCGAGGGCCCCGTCACCGCGACCGAAGCCGCGCCCGCGGCCGGCGCCGCGCCCGCCGAGGCCCCCGCGGCCGAGACCAAGCCCGCCAAACCCGCCAAACCCGCGAAGGGCAAGGCGGCCAAGCCGACCAAAAAAGCCCCCGCCAAAAAGGCGAAGGCCAAGAAGGGTAAGAGGTAATCATGCCCACCCGGAACCCCCAAGTCGAGAAGAAACTCGTCGGACTGGCCGACCTCGTCATCGAGGCCGCGGCGAAGAAGAAGGATCCCGCCATCGCCATCCCGGTGCGCGCCCTCTCCAACGTGTCGTTCAACGAGAAGAAGGGCTTCATCGAGATGGGCAAGAACAAGCAGATGCGCACCTTCTTCAACGTCGGCATGGCCAAGAAGTTCATGCAGACCATGCTCGTGGCCGACGCCCTCAACGAGCTCCAGAAGGCCGACCTCACGACCAGCTTGCGCGAGATCTACTACCGCACCAAGCACACGATGGGCGACAGCCACGAGAACACCTTCGACGACCAGGCCGAGTCCGACCCGGTCATCGAGGACCTGGAGGTCGGCCTGGCCGCGCTGCGCGAGGAGTTCCACGTGCGCGCCGAGAACGCCGGGACCATCATCGGCCCCGTGGTCTTCGAGGACGACGGCGACAAGGTGGACTGCGCCAAGCTCGGCAAGGGCGGCTACTCCGTGCCCTCCATCGTCGAGGATGAATACCTCAAGATAAAGAAGTGCACGGCCGACTTCGTCCTCCTCATCGAGAAAGGCACGCAGTGGAACCGCCTGGCCGAGGACAAGTTCTGGAAGAAGTACAACTGCATCCTGCTCACCGGCAACGGCCAGCCCCCGCGCGGCGTCCGGCGCCTGGCGCGCCGCCTGCACGAGGAGAAGAAGCTCCCCGTCTACGTGCTCGTCGACAACGACCCGTGGGGGTATTACATCTACTCCGTGGTCAAGCAGGGCTCCATCAACCTCGCCTTCGAGAGCCAGCGCATGGCCATCCCGGCGGCGAAGTTCATCGGCCTGTCCTCCGAGGACCCCGAGACCTACGGCCTGCCGCGCAACGTGGGCATCAAGCTCAACGACAAGGACGTCTCGCGCGCCAAGGAGCTCATCAACTACCCTTGGTTCCAGAAGAAGGAGTGGCAGAAGGAGATCAAGACGATGATCTCCTCGGGCCTCAAATACGAGTTGGACGCGCTGGCCAACAAGGACTTCCAGTACCTCACCAAGACCTACCTGCCCAAGAAGCTCAAGGAGAAGGACTGGCTCGACTGAAGCCGTAGCCGTCCCGGCAGGAGCGTTGCTTGCCCGCGGGCATGAGCGAGGCGGCGGACGTCGTCTATCACGTCGACGCGCGCGACGAGCTCGTCTTCGTCAACCCGCAGTGGGACCGCTTCGCCTCCGAGAACGACGGGCAGGCCTTCCTTTCCCATCTGGTGCTCGGTCGCCCGTTATGGGATTTCATCGCGGACATCACGACCCGGCAGCTGTACCGCGACATGCTCGCCCGGGTGCGCGCGGGGCGCGCGCTGACGTTCCCCCTGCGCTGCGACTCGCCGGACATGCGCCGGTCGCTCTCGATGCGGGCCACGCCGCTGGACGCGCGGGCCGTCGCCTTCACGGTCCGCACCCTGGAGACGCAGCCCCGGCCCGGCGTGCGCCTGCTCGCGGCCGAAGGCGAGCGGCGCGGCGCGCCCTTGCGGATGTGCGGTTGGTGCCGCAAGGTCGACGTCGAGGGAGCGTGGCTCGAGATCGAGGACGCCGTGGCCCGCCTGGGGCTGTTCGACGCGCCGCAACCGCCGCTCACCCATGGGATTTGCGCCGACTGCGAGGCGCAGCTCGACCGGACCATCGGCGCCCCCTGACGCGCGCCGTCTTCCCGTGTTAAACTGTCCGCCATGACGGCGCTCGACACGCCCAAGAAGAAGGCCCTCGCCGGCGGAGCGGCGCTGCTCGTCGCGGGCATCATCTGGGCCGCGGGGCCGCCCATCCTCATCCTCCCCTTCTTCTATCCCTATCTGCTGGGCCATCTGCCCTGGCCGCTCGTGCTGTGCCTGCTGGGCGCCGCCGGCGTCGCGGGCTTCTACGCCTGGCGCCATCGCGCCCGGCACCTGGCCGTGCGCGCGGCGGGCGGCTGCCTCGTCTTGTTCGCCGCGCTCGCCGTCTTCGGCCGGGCCTGCCAGTCGAGCAAGGAACGCTGGCTGGCCTGGCACGCCGGCGGGGCCGGTCTGCGGACCGGCCTGTCGCGCGCCGAGGTGGACGCCGCCCTGTCCGCCCGCGCGCGGCTCGACGCGCCCTGCGTGCCCGGCGGCTGCTCCTACCGCCCGCGCGGACTCGCCGCTCTCGCCTTCACCGTCATGGAGGCCTACGGCGTGGACACGGAATACGGCCCCGACGGACGGCTCGTCGCTTGGAAGGCCTGGAGCGACTGATGCGCGTCACGCTGCGCGAGGTGCGCGACGAGGACCTGCCGCTGTTCTACGAGCAGCACCGCGACCCCGTCGCCGTGGCCATGGCGATCACGCCGGTGCGCGAGCGGGACGAGTTCATCGCGCGTTGGCTCAAGAACCTCGCCGACCCCGCCAACCTCACGGTCACCATCGAGGCCGACGGCGCGGTCGCGGGACACGCCTGCTGCTTCCCCAATGAAGGACGCCGCTGGGTGGGTTACTGGGTGGACCGGGCGCTCTGGGGCAAGGGCATCGCCAGCGCGGCGCTGAGGCTGCTGTTGGAACGGGAGCCGACGCGCCCCCTCTTCGCGGAGACCGCCGACACGAACGTGCGCTCCCAACTCGTGCTGCGCAACGCCGGCTTCATCGAGGTCGGGCGCGAGCCCGGCTCCGTCACCTGGCGGCTGGGATAGCGGCCGGCACGGCCGCGCCGTTGCCGTTCTTCTGCGGCTCGGGCAGGTGGTCCACGTAGGTGTACTCGGAGAGCACGGCCTCGTAGCGGTCCACCAGCTCGGCGGCCTCGCGGGGCTTGATGGCGCCGGCCTTCACCTGGGCGTCGGCGGCGTCCTTGATCATCTTCACGAGCTCGAAGTCCGAGTACTGGATGTCGGACAACACGTCGCGGATGGTCTGCCCGGAGATGGTCTCCTCGATGTAGTAGCCCTTGGGCTCGTCCTCGTCCTTGAAGACGTGTACTTCGTTCACGCGGCCGAAGAGGTTGTGGATGTCGCCCATCGTCGCCTGGTAGGCGCCCATCAGGAAGAAGCCCAGGTAATAGGGCCCGCCGTCGAGGGTGTGGACCGGCAGGGTCCCCCCCGCCTTGCGGTGCGTCGCGAAGGTGGATATCTTGCCGTCGGAGTCGCAGGTGATGTCCACGAGGTTGGAGCGGCGCGACGGCTCCTCTTGGAGGCGGTGCAGCGGCATGATGGGGAAGAGCTGGCCGATGGCCCAGGAGTCGGGCAGGGACTGGAACAGGGAGAAGTTGCAGAGGTACTGGTCGTTGAGCGCCTTCTGCATCTCGAGCAGGTCCTCGGAGACGAACTTGGCCTTGGGCAGCAGCTTGCCGACCTCCAGGCACAACTTCCAGTACAGGTGCTCGACCTTGGCCTTGTCCTCCAGGCCCAGGTAGCCGAGCTTGAAGAGCGTGAAGGCCTCCTCGAGGTGCTGCTGGCCGTCATGGAAGCTCTCGGCCAGGTTCTTGGGCGTGAGGCCCTTGATGGCTTCGCGCAGCTCGCGCACGACCGAGTGCTCGTCCGGGGCCTCCTTCATCTCCACGGGCGAGGAGCCGGTCTCGATGGAGCCGAACACGTTGACGACGAGCAAAGCGTGGTGCGCGACCATGGAGCGGCCGGACTCCGTGACGATGTGCGGCTCCGGGACCTTCTCCTGCTTGCAGACCTCCTGGATGGAGTACACCACGTCGCGCACGTACTCCTTCAGGTTGTAGTTCATGGAGGACTCGACGGCGGTGTGCGTGCCGTCGTAGTCCACGCCGAGCCCGCCGCCGCAGTCGAGGTACTCCACGCCCAGGCCCATCTTGCGCAGCTTCGCGTAGTAGCGGGCGCCTTCCTTGACCGCGTCCTTGATGGTGCGGATGTCGCAGACCTGCGAGCCGATGTGGAAGTGGACGAGCTTGAGGCGGTCGGTCAGGTTCTCGGCCTTCAAGCGCTCGACGAGGCCGAGGATCTCCGGGGTCGTGAGGCCGAACTTGGCGAAGTGGCCGGTGGAGGACTTCCACTTGCCCGAGCCCTGCGTCTGGAGCTTGGCGCGGATGCCGATGAGCGGCTTGACGCCCGCCTCCTGCGCGGCCTTCAGCAGCAGGTCGAGCTCCGAGAGCTTCTCGATGACGACCACGACCTGGCGGCCGAGCTTGAGGCCCAGGCAGGCCAGGCGCATCATGCTCTCGTCCTTGTAGCCGTTGACGATGGTGAGCGCGTCGGGCGCGTTCATGGCCAGCACCGCGAGCAGCTCGCCTTTGGAGCCGGCCTCCAGGCCGTAGCCGTAGGGGCGGCCCGCGTCGGCGATCTCCTCGACGACCTCGCGCAGCTGGTTGACCTTGATGGGGTACACGCCGCGGTAGCCGCCCGCGTAGCCGTACTCCTTGATGGTCTCGGCGAACGCCTCGTTGAGCAGCGTGACGCGGCGTCGCAGGATGTCCTGGAAGCGGATGAGCACGGGCATCTTGATGCCGCGCGCGGCCATCTCTTCGACCACGTCCATGACGTCGATGGCGCCCTCGGGCTCGCGCTTGGGCTGCATGGTGACGTGGCCCTTGGCGTTGACGCCGAAGTAGTTGAGGCCCCAGCCCTCGAGGTTGTAGAGCTTGCGCGAGTCGTCGACGGTCCAAGGCTTCACGGCCACTATTATATCAGTAGGGCGGGGAGAAATGACCGGGCAGCCCGTCGAGGCACGGCTTGGCCAGGCAGGGCTTGAGCACGCCCTTGAAGTCCCAGAGCTTGCGCTCCGCGAACGCGGCGCGGTACTCCGCCACGGCGTCGGCGCGCCGGCCCAGCGCGTCGAGCACCTGGCCCGCGCGCACGCGGCTCCACACCGCCCAGCGCGTGCGCAGCGCGCCGGGCACCGGCGCGGCGCCGGCCCGGAACTCGGCGAGGGCCTTCTCCTTGTCGCCCGCCGCCCACAACACCGTGCCCAGCAGCGCGTGCCCCTTGGGCTTGTTCATGGCGGCGTAGCGGCCGGTCGCGACGCGGCGCAGGTACTCCTCGGACTCCCTCGCGGCCTCGGCGTAGCGCTTGTCCTCGTAGAGCGACACGACGTGCGCCGAGTGTATCATCGGGCTGTCGGGGTACTTGGCGCGGATGCCGGTCATCAGGCGCACCGCCTCGGGGGGATTGCGCCCGCCGAAGTTGTCCTCGGTGTAGACCTCGACGAGGATGAGCTGGGCCGCGGTTTTGGCGTAATGCCCCTTCTCGGCGGCGATCTTGATCTGCTTGAGCCCGCGCGCGCGGTCTCCGCCCAGCATGACCTTGGCCAGCCAGCCCGCGAAACGCGGGATGGTGTCCACGTAGTAGTCGAACATGCCGGTGCCGAGGTACGCGTCCCAGAGCTCGGGGTCCGCCTTCTGGGCGGCGCGCACCGACTTCATCGCCTTGCGGCCGTGCGAAAACGCGTCGAGCCAGTCGCGGCGCACCAGCGCCAGGCGGCTGGAGATGCCGTGCGCCGAGCCCAGGACCATGAGCGCGTCGGCGTCGCGCGGATGCGTCTTGAGCCAACGCTCGGCGACCTGGGCCGCTTTGTCCACCTTGGCCTCGAAGTGTTTGAGCTGGGAGGGGTCGGAGGCCTCGGCGCCGTAGGTGAAGCGGATGAGCTCGGTGGCCGCGGCGCCCAGGTAGGGGTGCGGGAAGTCGGGCTGCAGGGCCATGGCTTTCTCCGCCGCCTTGTCGGCGGCGGCGAAGTCCATGCGGTAGAGGGCGTCGATGCCCTCGAGCACGAGCTTGTCCATCTCCGGGGTGACCGAGGAGGCCCCCGCGGGGACGGCCAGGAACACGACGAGCCAGAATTGTCTCACCTGCCGCCGATATCCTATCATAGAGGGCGACTCCCGCTCTTTATGAAGGCCATCCTGGCCCGTGACGGCGCCGCCGCCCTCGCCGAGGTCCCGATCCCCGCGATCGGACCCGGTGAGCTCCTCCTGCGAACGGAGGCCTGCGGGCTTTGCGGCACCGACGTGATGAAGCTCGACACCCGCGCCAAGGACGCCGTCCTCGGTCACGAGCTGTGCGGCGTCGTCGAGAAGGCCGGCGCGGGCGCCCCCTTCGCGCCGGGCGAGCGCGTCGTCGTCTCCCACCACGTCCCCTGCCTGAGCTGCCACTACTGCGCCAAGGGCCAGGAGAGCATGTGCCGCCAGTTCAAGGCGACCAACATCGACCCGGGCGGCTTCGCGGAGTTCGTGCGCATCCCCGCGCCGCACGCCCGTCACGCCGCGTTCAAGGTCCCCGCCGGCCTCGACCCGCTGGCGGCGTCGCAGATGGAGCCGCTGGCCTGCGTCCTGCGCAACCTGCGCCGCGTCGGCGTGGAGAAGGGCGACCGCGTCGGCATCGTGGGCCTGGGCGCCGTCGGACAGATGACCGGGCAGATGCTCAAGGTCCTGGGCGCGGAGGCCTTCGGCCTCGACCTCGACCCCAAGCGCTCGCGCGCCTTCGAGCGCTGGGGCGCCGCGCACCTCGAGCGCGAGCTCGACGCCATCGTCTTCACCGCCGGGACGCCGAAACTCGTCAACGACCTGCTCCCCAACCTGCGCGACGGCGGCGCCGTCAACGTGTTCGCCTCCTTCCACCCCGATCCCGTGCTCCCGCTGGACCTCAACCAGGTCTACCACCGCGAGCTGACCGTCGTCTCGTCCTACTCGCCGTGCCTCTCCGACCTCAAGGCCGCCTTCGACCTCATCGCGTCGCGCCGCTTCGTGCCCGAGACGCCGCTGACCTTCCCGTTCGCCTCCTTCGACGCCGCCGTCGCCGCGGTCAAGCGCCGCGAGACCCTCAAGAGCGTCCTGGTGCCCGCGTGAGGACGATGAAGTCCGTCATCTTCCACGGGCCGCGCGACATCCGCCTGGAGGAGCGTCCCGTCCCCGAGCCGGGCCCCGGCGAGGTCGTGGTCAGGACCGGCGCGGCGCTGACCTGCGGCACCGATTTCAAGGCCTACCGCCAGGGCCACAAGGTCCTGCTGGGCGATTACCCCTCCCCCTTCGGCCACGAGCTGGCCGGCACGGTGGCCGCGGTCGGACGCGCGGTGACCTCGGTGAAGGAAGGCGACCGCGTGGTCGTCGCCAACTCCGCGCCGATGGACGACTGCTTCTGGTGCCGCTCGGGGCAGAACCACCTGTGCCGCGCGCTGAAGCTGCACAACGGCGCCTACGCGGAGTACGACCTCGTGCCCGCCCACATCACGCGCCACAACCTCCACCGGCTCGACGCGGCGACCCCCTTCGAGGTCGGCGCCCTGGCCGAGCCCTTCGCCTGCGCCATCCACGCCGCCGAGACCATGGGCGCGCGCGAGGGCGAGTTGTGCCTCATCGTGGGAGCGGGGCCGATGTGCCTGTTCCTGATCCACGCCCTGCGCGCCCGCGGGGCGCGCGTGGCCGTGCTCGGCCGCGGCAAGGAAGCCTTGGGTTCGGCCTCCGAAGCGGGCGCGGAGGCCGTCTTCTCCTCGCTCGACGCCCACGCCGACGAGGCCGTGCAGGCGTGGGCCGAGGGACGGGGCCCGGACCACGTCTTCGAGGCCGTCGGCAAGGCCGAGACCTACGTGAAGTCGGTGGCGTTGGTGCGCGACGGCGGGCGCGTCTGCCTCTTCGGCGGCTGCGCGGCCGGGACCATGATCCCCTTCGACGTGCACCGGCTCCACTACAAGCAGATCTCCCTGCACGGCGTGTTCCACCACAACCCGCGCCACTTCCACGAGGCCGTGCGCCTGCTGGCCGCCGGCAAGGTCAAGACCGAGCTGCTCATCAAGGGCGAGCTGCATCTGGAGGACCTGCCGCGCTTCTTCGCGGCCAACGCCGAGCGGTCCCTGCCCAAGGCGGTGGTGCGCCCGTGAACGACCGAGCCCGGCTGATGCAGGCCTTCGCGCTGGCGGCCCGCGTGGACGCGCGCGCGACCAGCCCCAACCCCCGCGTCGGCTGCGTGCTCGTCAAAGGCGGCCGCGTCCTGGGGCGCGGGGCGCACCACGGCTACGGCAAGCCGCACGCGGAGCCCACGGCGCTCGCGCGCGCGCGCTCTGCGAAGGGCGCCACCGCCTTCGTGACCATGGAGCCCTGCTTCCCCTACCCCGGCAAGCGCAACCCGTCCTGCGCCGAGACCTTGGTGAAGGCGGGCGTGCGCCGCGTCGTGTGCGGCTCGCTCGACCCCAACCCGAAGGTCCGCGGCCGAGGCGTGGCCTACCTGCGCCGCCGGGGCGTGGCGGTGACCGTGCTCCCCGTGCCCGAGGCCGAGGCGCTCAACCGCGGCTTCTTCTCCCGCATGAGCCGCGGCCGCCCGTGGGTCATCCTCAAGACCGCGCTCTCGCTCGACGGCAAAGCGGCCGCGGAGAACGGCCGCTCGCGCTGGGTCACCGGGCCGGCCGCGCGCCGGCTCGTCCACGCCTGGCGCGCCGAGTGCGACGCCGTGCTCGTCGGCGCCGGGACCCTGCGCGCCGACGACCCGGCGCTGACCGCGCACGGCGCGGGCAAGGACCCCGTGCGCGTCATACTCGCGGGCCGCAAGCCTCTCCCGAAACGGGCCAAGGCGTATCCCGCCTTGGTGTATCGTTCGATAAAACCCATGCTGTCCGATCTCAGCAAACGCGGCATCGGGACCTTGTTCGTCGAGGGCGGGCCCAAGGTCCACGCGTCGTTCTTGAAGGCCGGCCTGGTGGACGAGGCGCGCGTCTTCATCGCCCCCAAGCTGCTCGCCGGGTCGAAGGACCCGAACGCGGGCAAGCTGTCCCTGACCCTCAAGAAGGTCGGCGACGACTTCCTGTTCTCGGGGACCCTCTGATGTTCTCCGGCATCATCAATCATCTGGGCGCGGTGGTGAAGCGGACGGGCAGCGTCTTGGAGGTCAAGGCGAAGCTCAAGCCGAAGCTCGGCGCGTCCATCGCCATCAACGGCGTGTGCCTGACCGTGACGAAGTCGAAGGGCGGCGTGTTGTCCTTCGACGTCGGCCCGGACACCTGGGCCCGCACCAACCTGCGCGCGGCGCGCCGCGTCAACGTCGAGCCGTCCCTGCGCGTGGGCGACGAGATATCCGGCCATTTCGTCGCGGGACACGTCGACGCCTGCGCCGAGGTGCTCGCCTTCGCCCCCTGGGAGAAGGGCTTCCGCCGCCTGCGCGTCGCGACGCCGCCGGCGCTGCGGGGCCTGCTCCCGGTCAAAGGCTCGGTCGCCGTCGACGGCGTCTCGCTCACGGTGACCGCCTCCACCCCCCGCTTCTTCGAGATCATGCTCGTCCCCCATACCCTCGAGCACACGACCCTCGGGCGACTGAAGCCCGGCGACCGCGTCAACCTCGAGGCCGACCCCATGGCCCGCTACGCGCGCGAGGCCCTGAAAGGAATGACCCGTGACCGAGCATAAGCGAGGGAATGTCCGCATCGATCGACGCGGGAAGCGGACCTTCGACAGCATCGAATCCGCCATCGCCGACGTCCGCAAAGGCCGCATGATCGTGGTGGTGGACGACCCGGACCGCGAGAACGAGGGCGACGTCGTCGTCGCGGCCGAGAAGTGCGGCGTCGCGGCGGTCAACTTCATGGCCACCCACGCGCGCGGCCTCATCTGCGTGCCCCTGCCCGGCGAGCGCCTCGACGCCCTGCGCCTGAGCCCGATGCTCGACGCCTCCGGCGTGGAGCCCGGCGCGGGACGCGACACCGCCTTCGCCATGTCGGTGGACGCCAAACGCGGCACCACGACCGGCATCTCCGCCAAGGACCGCGCCGTCACCATCAAGGCCCTCATCGACCCGCGCACCACCGCCTCCGACCTGATGCGGCCCGGCCACGTCTTCCCCCTGCGCGCGCGCCCGGGCGGCGTCCTGGTCCGGGCGGGCCACACGGAGGCCGCGGTCGACCTCGCGCGCCTGGCCGGCCTCACCCCCGCCGGCGTCATCTGCGAGATCCTCAACGAGGACGGCACCATGGCGCGCACCGGGGAGCTCGGCCGCTTCGCCAAGCGCCACAAGCTCAAGTTCATCACCATCGCCGACCTCATCGAGTACCGCCGGCGCAACGACAAGCTGGTCGAGCGGCGCGCCTCCGCCCGCCTGCCCACGCGCTGGGGCGACTTCACCGTGCGCGTCTACGAGGAGACCCTCACGGGCAAGGTGCACATGGCTCTGGTCAAGGGCGAGGTCGCCGGCGCCAAAGGCGTGCTCGTGCGCGTGCACTCCTCCTGCGTGACGGGCGACGCGTTGTTCTCCGAGAAGTGCGACTGCGGCCGCCAGCTCGAGGCCGCGCTCAAGCAGATCGCCGCCGCCGGCAAAGGCGTGCTGGTCTACCTCAACCAGGAGGGCCGCGGCATCGGCCTGGTCAACAAGATAAAGGCCTACGCCCTGCAGGACAAGGGGCTCGACACCGTCGAGGCCAACCTGAAGCTCGGCCTCAAGCCGGACCTGCGCGAATACGGCATCGGCGCTCAGATCCTCGCCGACCAGGGCCTGACCTCCATCCGCATCCTCACCAACAACCCGCGCAAGATCGTCGGCATCGAGGGCTACGGCCTGAAGGTCGCCGAGCGCGTCGCGCTCAAGACGCCGCCGACCCCGCACACGGCCGGCTACTTGAAGACCAAGAAGGAGAAACTGGGGCACCTGTTATGAAGATCGCCATCGCCGTCTCGCGCTTCAACGAGGAAGTCACCTCCAAGCTCCTGAACTCCTGCCTCAAGACCCTGCGCGCCGAGGGCCTCAAGGACGCCGCGCTCAAGGTCGTGGACGTCCCGGGCGGCTTCGAGCTGCCGTGGACGGTCAACGAGTTGGCGCGCTCCGGCCGCTACGACTGCGTGGTCGCGTTGGGCTGCGTGCTCAAGGGCTCCACGCCGCAGAACGCCCACATCTCGCGCTCCCTCGTCTTCCACCTCCACCAGGTCGCGCTCGCGACCCGCGTGCCCGTCGTGCTGGGCGTCATCACGCCCGACACCTGGAAGCAGGCCGTGGCCCGCACCAAAGGCGCGCTCGACCGCGGCAAGGAGGCGGCGCTGGCCGCGCTGGAGATCGCCGCGACCCGCAAGGAGCTGGCCCGTGGGTAGGCGCCGCCTCGCCCGCGAGATCGCGCTGCAGGCGCTCTACGTCGCCGACGTGGCTCCCGGGGCGGCGGACGAGGCTTTCGCCATCGTCACCCGGCGCCGGGACGGGGACGAGGCCGACGCCGAGACGCTCGACTTCGCCCGCGTCCTCGTCGCCGGCACTTTGGGCATGCGCGACGCGCTCGACGCCCTCATCGCGCAGAAGGCCGCCAACTGGACGCTCCCGCGCATGGCCGCCGTGGACCGCAACGTCCTGCGCCTGGCCGCCTACGAGCTGGAGGCCCGCCCCGACACGCCGGTGGGCGTCATCATCGACGAGGCCATCGAGATCGTCCGCAAGTACTCCGCCGAGGAGGCCACGCGCTTCGTCAACGGCGTGCTCGACGGCCTCAAGGCGCGCCGCCCCGCCAAGAAGAAGAATGCCCGCAAAAAAGAGCCCTGAGGCCGAGGTCGCGGCCCTGCGCCGCGAGATCGCCGCGCACGACCGGCGCTACCATCAGGAGGACGCCCCGACCATCGGCGACTCCGAATACGACGCGTTGGTGGCCCGGCTCAAGGCCCTCGAGGAAGCCCATCCCGAGCTCAAGAGCCCGGATTCGCCCACCGAGAAGGTCGGCGGCGGCCTGTTGGGCTCGTCCTTCGCGCCGGTCAAACACGCCCGGCCGATGCTCTCGTTGGACAACACCTACAGCGCCGACGACATCCGGGCCTGGGGCGAACGCGTGCTCAAGGGCCTGCCGCCGGGCGCGCGCCCCCGCTTCATCGTCGAGCCCAAGCTCGACGGCCTCTCCTGCGCCCTGACCTACGAGCACGGCCGCTTCACCCGCGCCGCCACGCGCGGAGACGGGGAGACCGGCGAGGACGTCACCGAGAACGCCCGCAACGTCGAGCAGGTGCCGGAGCGCCTGAAGAACTACCCGGTCTTCCTCGAGGTGCGCGGCGAGATCGTGCTCCACTTCAAGGACTTCGAGGCCGTCAACGCGGCGGAGAAGGCCGCCGGCCGTCCCGGCTTCGTCAACCCGCGCAACTGCGCCGCCGGCTCCCTGCGGCAGAAGGACCCCTGGGTCACGGCCGAGCGGCACCTGAAGTTCTACGCGCACTCCTACGGGGTGTGGGAAGAGCCGTTGGAGAGCCACTCCGAGTTCCTGGAGACCTGCGCCGCGGCCGGCTTCACGGTCGAGCCCCACTTCCGGGCCGATTCCATCGAAGCCGTCATCGGGCATTACGAGCGCTTCAAGGCGGAGCTCCCCGGTCTTCCCTACGCGGTGGACGGCCTGGTGGTGAAGGTGGACGACTTCGCGCAGCAGCGCCGCCTGGGCTTCACCGCCAAGAGCCCGCGTTGGGCCGTGGCCTTCAAATACCCCGCCCAGCAGGTCACCTCCACGGTCAAGGCGGTGGAGTTCTCCGTCGGCCGCACCGGCGCCATCACCCCGGTGGCCAAGGTGGAACCCGTCTTCTGCGGGGGCGTGACCATCTCCAGCGTGACTTTGCACAACTTCGAGGAGATCGAGCGGCTGGGCCTGGCCGTGGGCGACCGCGTGCTCATCGAGCGCGCCGGCGAGGTCATCCCCAAGGTGGTCAAGGTCTCAGAGAAGGGCCGCAAGCGGACCGCGGTGCGCCCGCCCCGGAAGTGCCCCGACTGCGGCGGCGTCGTGGAGAAGGAGGCGGAGCTCGTCGCCTACTACTGCGCCAACCCCTCCTGCCCCGCGCAGCTGCGGCGCACGCTCCAGCACTTCGCCTCCCGCGCCGCCATGGACGTCGCCGGCCTCGGAGAATCGGCCGTGGACCAGCTCGTCGGCCGCGGCCTGGTGAAGGACGTCGCGGGCCTCTACGCCCTCAAGAAGGAGGACCTTCTCGGTCTGGAGCTGTTCGCCGACCTGAAGGCAGACAATCTCCTGAAGCAGCTCGAGGCGAGCAAGTCGAAGACGCTCGACCGCGTCATCTACGCGCTGGGCATCCGCCACGTGGGAGAGAAGACGGCCGAGGTCCTGGCCGAGCGCTTCGACATCGACTCGCTGCTCGAGGCGTCGGTCGACGGCTTCCAGCGTGTGCCCGACGTCGGGCCCATCGT
Source organism: Elusimicrobiota bacterium (assembly GCA_033875325.1). GTDB lineage: Bacteria > Elusimicrobiota > Elusimicrobia > UBA1565 > UBA9628 > GWA2-66-18. Next base: position 16,649 of record JANRKA010000077.1, read on the forward strand.
CGCCGCCTCGCTCCATTCCTTCTTCTCCTCCGCGGACGGCCGCGGCCTCATCGAGCGCCTGCGCTCCCACGGCGTACGGATGACGCCGCCCGAACGCCGGGCGGCGTCGACTTGGGAGCACGCGGGCAAAACCTTCGTGTTCACCGGGGAGCTGTCCGTGCCGCGCGAGGAGGCCGAGGAGCTGGTCAAGGCCGCGGGCGGCAAGACCTCCGGCTCGGTCTCGGCCAAGACCGGCTTCGTGGTCGCCGGCGAGGCGGCGGGCTCCAAGCTCAAGAAGGCCAAGGAACTGGGCGTGACGGTGCTCACCGAAGCCCAGTTCCGGGAGCTCCTCCCGAAATGAAGCGCGTCGAGGGCCGCAAGGCGCTCCTGCACGTCGCCGACCGCACCGGCGTCGTCGAGCTCGCGCAGGCCCTGCTCGAGGTCGGCTTCGAGCTCGTGGCGACGGGTCCCACGGCGACGGCCCTGCGGGGCGCGGGCTGCGCGCACATGTCGGTGTCCGAGTTCCTGGGCGAGCGCCTGCCCGCCGACGCGCTCGGCCTGCTCCATCCCCGGCTCATCGACGCGCTCACCTCCCCGACGCCCGGCATCCATCTCGCGGCGGTCAACGTGTACCCGCTCTCCGCGGCCGCCGCGGACCCGACGCTGTCGCAGGACGAGGTCCTCTCTTACGTGGACCCCGTGGGGCCCGCCCTGCTGCGCGCCGCCGCGCGCAACTTCAAGAGCGTGGTCCCGCTGTGCGACCCGGACGACTATCAGCAGGCCGTGGAGACCTTCACGGCCTACGACCGCATGTTGCCCGACCGGCGGCAGAAGCTGGCCGCCAAGGCCTTCCACTACGCCGCCTACTACGACTCGACGGTGGCGCAGTACCTGGGCGGGGGCTGGGAGCAGTTCCCCGACGAGGTCGTGGTCGCGCTCAAGAAGAGCGCGGACCTGCGCTACGGAGAGAACCCGCACCAGGCCGGCGCGTTCTACACCCTCTCCGGCGCGCGCCCCTGGGGCCTCAACGCGGCCAAGCTCATCCTGGGCCGCCCGCTGGCCTACGGCCACTATCACGACCTGGAGACCGCCTGGGAGCTGGTCAACGCCTTCCGCGAGCCCGCGTGCGTCATCGTCAAACACGGCGTGCCGGCGGGCGCGGCGGTGGGCGAGGACCTCGCTCGCGCGGCCCGGCGGGCCTACGCGGGCGACCCGCGCGGCTGCTTCCGCGGCACGGCCGCGGTCAACCAGGAGGTCGGCCCCGACGCGGCGGAGTTCTTCGCGGAGGAGTTCGTCTCCTGCATCGCCGCGCCCGGCTTCGCGCCGCCCGCGCTCGCCCTGCTGCGCGCCAAGAAGGACATCCGCCTGGTGACCTTGCCCTCCAAGCTGGCCGCGCCCGACGAGCTGGACCTGCGCGCGGTGGCCGGCGGCATGCTCGTCCAGCAGAAGGACCTGCGGCCCTTCCTGGGCGAGCTGCGGACGGTCTCCAAACGCGCCCCCACCGAGCGCGAGACGGCCGGGCTCACCGTCGCCTGGCACGCGGCCATGCACGCGCGCACCCACGCCGCGGTCATCGCGCGCGGGACGGGCGTCATCGGCGTCGGCTCCGGACAGACCTCGCGCCTGGACGCGGTGCGCCTGGCCGTGGTCAAGTCGCAGGAGCGCCACCCCATCCTCGCCGCGGGCGAGCCCCTGGTGCTGGCCTCCGACGGAGCGCTGACCGGCGAGCATATCCTCGCGGCCGCCGACGGGGGCGTGTCGGCCGTCATCCACCCCGGCGGTGCCGCCGAGGACAAAGAAGCGGCCGAGGCCGCCGACCGTCGCGGGATGGCGCTGGTGGCCACCGGCACCCGCCACTTCCGGCACTAGGAGAACACATGCGAGAGAGCACGGAGATACGCCTCGTCGTCACCAGCGCCACCATCACCGCCAAGGACCTCGAGGCGCGCCTGGGCGTGAAGCCCGACGACTCCTGGGTCGCCGGCGAGGAGCGCGGCACCTTCAAGAACAAGGAGAAGTTCCACGGCTTCGTGCTCGAGTCGGGCGCCCCCCACCTGCCGTTCAACGAGCAGCTGCGCGCCCTCATCAAGCGGCTCGCCTCCTGCGCGGTCAAGCTCGGCGAGCTCGCCCCGCACCTCAAGGCCCAGGTGCAATGCCGGCTGCAGCGCAAGCAGGTCCCGCCGCTCGACTTCGAGCGCGACGACCTGCGCTGGCTGGCCGCGATGGGCGCCGGGCTCGAGGTGGACGTCACCGTCGAGGCGCCGCCGCCGCCCCCGGCGGCCAAGGCCGGCGGCGACAAGCCGTCTACGCCGTCGTTTTAAGGTCCCAGCACTCGTTGGCGTGACGCAGCAGGGACGTGTCCGTCTGGGCGCGCGCGACGAAGTCCTGCACTTCCCTGGACTTCCACGCGGCGCCGACCTTGGGCCAAGCCGTCTTGAGGGGCTCGGTCTTGAGGTCGGCCACGGCGAAAGGCAGCGCGTTCAACAGCTTGGCGCGGCCGTTGGGCACGACGAGCACCATCGATTGCGGCGACTCGGCGCGCGTCTTCATCTCCTGCTGTATGCCCCATGGGTAGATGGCCAGCCGCGGGCCCTTCAGGGCCGCGGCGGCCGCCTTCAGGCTCATCACCGCCTCCGACCATTGCTCGTCGGAAGCGGCGAGCGTGTCCCAGGCATAGGCGGCGCGGCCGAGGCGCATCATGGGGCCGGTCACGAAGGTGCGCACGCCGGCCTTGGCCGCCTGCTCGTAGACGGCCGCCGCGTCGCCGACGTTGATGCGCGTGGGGATGAAGACGAGCTCGGGTTCGAGGCCGGCCTTGGCCAGGCGCTCGAGGGCCTCCCAGGCAGGCTTGTAGCCGGAGCCGGGGCGCAGCTTCTCGTGGGTGGCGGCGTCTTTGCCGTCGATGGAGATCTGCACGCAGGCGATATTCATCGCCTTCAGCCGGTCCACGGCCTTCTGGTCGAGGTCGAGGCCGTTGGTCTCGATCTTGATCTCGACGCCGCCCGAAGCCAGCGTCTCGAAGACGTCCCAGACGAAGGGCGAGCTCATCGGCTCGCCGCCGCCGAAGGCGACGTAGGCGATGCCGTTGTCGACGATTTGCTTGGCCAGCGAGAGGCACTGCGCGCGGTCCATCTCGTCCTTCCAGACGAAGTCCTTCCCGGACTCCTCGCAGCAGTGGAGGCAGCGGCCCGTGCAGTTGTTGGTCAACTGCCAGGCAAGAAAGAGGGGGGCGCCGTAGTCGCCCACGGACGCCCCCCTCCGGTCCATCTTAGGTGAAGCGGATGTACGGCTGGGCCATCACGCGCTCAGAGACTTCCTCCATGGAGGGCGTCTCCCAAGCGAGCTTGGGCTCGGCCTTGGCATCCGTCACGGTCTTCTGGTCGTTCATGTTACTCCCTTTTCACCGGCTGACCATCGCCGGTAAATCGTTGGCTCGCTCGAGGGCCGCGAGGAAGACCTTGTCCTTCCAGGCCGCCTTGTAGGCGTCCCAGGCCTCGAGGAAAGTATGCGTCTTCAGATCGGCGCAAGTGAAGTCCACGGTCACGGACGGCAGGACCTTGCCGTCGGGGCGCACCAGCAAGGTGCCGGAAGGCGCCTCCACGCGGGCCGCGGCGTCCTCCTGCAGCGAGAACGGGCGGAAACACAGCTCCATGCGCCCGGCGTATTCGCGCTCCTTGCGCTCGAGCAGGGCCAGGAACCCCGCGTATTGCGCCTCGGAGGGCTCCAGGCGGTCCCACAGCTTGACGGCCGTGCCCAGGCGCATCAGGCGGCCGCTGTTGAAGCGGAAGGCCTTGAGCGAGGCGGCCAGGTCGATGACGGCCTCGGCGTCGGAGAGGTTGATGCGGGTCGGCGCGAAGGTGATTTCGAGCGGGAGACCGGCCGCGACGACGCGGCGGCAGGCGTCCACGGCCTTGGCGAAGTCGCCGTGCACGCGCTGGCGGCCGTAGGTCTCCTGCGAGGCGCCGTCGAGCGAGATCTGGATGGAGCGGATGGCGAGGGCCTTGAGCGGCTCGACGTCGAAGTTCTGTCCGTTGGTCTCGATCTTGAGCAGGCAGCCGCCGTCGGAGAGGGTCTTGCACACCTCGAGGAAGTGGGGGACGATGGTGGGCTCCCCCCCGACGACCATGACGTAGGGCACTCCCGCGGCGGCGATCTCCCTCGCCAGCTTCAGGGACTGCTCGCGGGTCAACTCGCCGGGCATGGCCTTGCCGGGCGCCGAATCGGTGCAGCAGTGCAGGCAGGCCAGGTCGCAGTCGCGGGTGAGCTGCCAGGTGACCATGCTCGGCGCCTTCAGGTCGTAGATGTTCATCGGAGGGCGATGGCGATGGCCAACACGGTGGTCGTGACGGCGTAACACTGGACGATGTGTTTGACGGCCGGGATGAACAGGCGCGGCGTGTCCCAGGTGGCGCGGCCGTGCCAGGCCGAAAGCGCCCACAGCGGGACGCCGACGAGGCACCACGGCGAGAGGACGGCGCCGATGGCCAAGCCCACGGCGGACAACGCCAGATACAGATAGCGGCCGTTCTTGCGGCCCAGGCGCACCACGAGGTTGCGCTTGCCCACCAGGCGGTCCTGGTGATAGTCGGGGATGTTGTTGACCACGGCGAGGCTCATGATGAGCAGGCCGGGGACCAAGGACGCCGCCAGCGCGCCCCACGAGAAGGCATGGGTGTGCAGGTGCACCGAACCCAGCACCATCCACGGGCCGTAGGACAGGGCGATGACGGTCTCTCCCAGGCCGCGGTACACCCAGCGGATGGGCGGCCCGACGTACCAGACCGCGGCCGCGCCGCCGAGCAAGGTGTAGAGGACGATGGGCCAGCCGCCGGCCCAGGCCAGGTAGAAGCCGATGCCCGCCGCCAGCGCGAAGGCGGCCACGCCGAGCTGGAACATCCACTCGGGGATGTATTCGTCCGCGTCGGGGTTGAAGACGCGGTCGGTGCCCATCTTGGCGTCGAAGTACTCGTTGAAGGACTCGACGCCCACCACCGAGAGGAAGATGCCCAGCAGGCCCAGGAGGAACACGGACGGGATGAAGGTCTTCTCGACTCCATACGCCCACGCCGCCCCCAGCAGGTAGGGGAGCAGCCCCGCGTACAGGAAGAACCTGTAGCGCACCACGGACGCCACCTTCATGATGAGGGGTTGCTCCGCGGGGGCGTGAGGCGAGGCGAAGACGTCCATGTTCAGACCGCTTCCTCCAGCTGGTGCAGGCGCGAGACGATGGTGGGGTCCTCGGCGAGGCGTTCGATGAACGCCGCCACCTGCGGGCTCTTCCAGGCCTTGTGGAAGTTCTTCCACGCCGTCTGGAGGGAGTCCACGCGCAGGTCGCCGCAGATGAAGGGCAAAGCGTTGATGAGCTTCACCTTGCCGTTGGGGATGATGATGAACAGCGCGGCCGGGTTGACCAGGCGGTAGCGCAGCTCCTCGAGCAGGCCCATCTCGTGGTAGAACACGCGGAAGTTCTTGGGCTTGTACTCCTGGGCCTTGTCGTGCAAGGTCTTGAAGTACTCCGGGTAGTCGGCCTCGTCGGGCGCGGTGATGTGCCAGGTGCGCACGGCGTTGCCGGTGTACATGATCTTGCCGGTGTAGAAGGAGTAGGCGCCCAGCTCGTAGGCCAGGTCCACGGTTTTGCCGATCTCCTTGATGTTGAACTTCGCGGGCACGAAGTTCACCTCGACGGGCACGCCCGCCTTGCGCAGCTCGCGGATGCCGTCCAAGGCGGTCTCGAAGCGGCCGTGCACGCGCATCTTGTTGAAGGACGCGGGGCTGCCGCCGTCGATGGACACCTGCACGGCCTTGACGCCGTAGTCCTTGAAGCGTTTGCAGTTCTCGGGCGTCAGGTAATGGCCGTTGGTCTCGACCTTCAGGCCGACCCCGCCCTTGGTGATGCGCTCGACCATCTGCCAGAAGTCGGGGCGCACCATCGGCTCGCCGCCGGAGAAGGAGACGTAGGGGACCTCCGCGGCCACGAGCTGGTCGATGACCTTGAGGGCCTCGGCGGTGGACAACTCGTCCTTGAACGCCTTGCCGGGGCCGGATTCCTCGATGCAGTGCAGGCACGCGAGGTTGCACTCGTTGGTGATCTGCCAGGCGACGTAGAGCGGCGCGGCGAGGTCGGAGGTGTTCTCGGACATGGCCTACTCGACCACCAGGCCCTTCTCTTTGAGCTGGGCCAGGAACGAGGAGGCCTCGGCGGCCATCTTGCCGGAGGGGTCCTCGTATTTGGCCTTGAGCTTCTCCACGAGGTCGGCCGAGCCCGCGCCCGCGATGACCTCGCGGACCACGGCGGCGCCGGTGGGGCTGAGCGTGTAGACCTTCTCGGAGCGCGTCTCGAAGAGCACCGCGCCGAACTTCTCCTCACGGAACTTGACGAACGGGGCGAGTTTCATGATTCCCTCTTTATGTGCGGCGAAGCAGGAGCCGGCGTCCCAGGTCTCCCGCTCCGCGATCTGTTCCATCTCGAGACGCACGCTCCGGCGGTTCTGTGCCGCGGCGGGGTCGCTTTTGGCGGCCTCCGCCTCGTCGAGCGTGTAGGACCCGCTCGTCCAGGCCTTCTTGATGAGCGCCTCGTACGACATAACTTAGAACTCCCTCTTGGCCATCAGCTCGACGAAAAACGCCAGCTCGGTGGCTTCGGCCTTGCAGGGCAGCTTCTTGATCATCGCGACCATCGAATCGGTGAGCTCGCGACCCTTCTCGCGCGCCCTCTGTATGTGTCCGCGGTCCTTCAGATATTTCGCCAGGCCGGGCGCGTCGCCGGCGTTCCACAGGGCCAGGAACTCCGGCTCCTTGACGGCGTAGAGGCAGGGCAAGGTCAGACGCCGGTTCTTGAGGTCCTGGGCGTCGTCCTTGCCGGAGGCGCGCTCCGGAAGAGTGTAGTCGTGGATGTCGTCGACGAGCTGGAGCAGGATGCCCGCCGCCGACGCCAGGCGCGGCGGGTCGGCCTGCTCGTGCGGGAAAGGAGAGAGCTCGGAGAGCACCGCGCCGGCCCACTCGAAAAGGGCGCCTGTCTTGCGCGAGCAGATGCCCATGTAGGCGTCCACCGAGAGGTCCAAGGAGCCCTTGAGGAACTCCTCCTGGAGCTCGCCCACGGTCATCTCGCGCACGGCGGTCACGAGCAACCGGGCCGCGTTGGGCGAGATGTCCACGGCCTCCTCGAGACCCTGGGAGAAGGCCAGGTCGCCGAGCAGCAAAGCGGTGGGCACGTTGAACGCGGCGTTGGCGGTCGGGTAGCCTCGGCGCAAAGTCGCTTCATCGACGCAGTCGTCGTGGAGCAGCGAGGCGTTGTGGACCAGCTCGAGGGCGCGGGAGGCGGCCTCCGCCTTGTCCTCGGGCACGCCCAGGGCGCCGCCCAGCAGGAGGCAGAAGCGCGAGCGCAGCATCTTGCCCGGCCGCGACACGAAGGACGCCAGCTCCTGGCCCACGCGACCCTCGATGCGGCGGGACCGCGACTCGAGACCGGCCCGGACCCGGGCCAGCGAATCCTCGACCTTCAGCAGGGAGATCGGCACTACTTGATTATACCAAGCTCCCGGCCCACCTGGCCGAACTTCTCCAGGGCGAAGTCGAGGTCCTCGGCCTTATGGCCGGAGGAGACGATGGTGCGCAGGCGGTCCTTGCCCCTCCCCACGGTGGGGAAGCAGATGGCCAGGGCGAAGACGCCCTCGTCGAACAGGCGCGAGGAGAAGGCCTGCGCCTTCTTGGTATCGCCGATGATGACGGGCGTGATGGGGGTCTCGGAGGCGCCGGTGTCGAAACCGAGCTTCTTGAGGCCCTCCTTGAAGTGGCGGGCGTTCTCCCACAGCTTGGCGATGCGCTGGGGCTCCTCGAGCATGATGTCGATGGCCGCCGAGCAGGTCGCGATGACCGAGGGCGGGTGCGAGGACGAGAACAGGAAGGGCCGCGCGGTGGAGGTCAGATAGTCGATGAGACGGCGCTCGCCGGCGACGTAGCCGCCCACCGCCCCCACGGCCTTGGACAAAGTCCCGATCTGGACCTGGACGCGGTGCGAGAGCTTGAAGTGGCTGGGCGTGCCGCGGCCGTTCTCCCCCATCACGCCCGAGGCATGGGCGTCGTCCACCATGACGACCGCGCCGAACTCGTCGGCGAGGTCCATGATCTCCGGCAGCGGCGCGATATCGCCGTCCATCGAGAAGACGCCGTCGGTCACGATCATGCAGCGCCGGAACTTGTTCGTCTCGAGGATCGCGCGCAGGGCCTTCATGTCCTTGTGGGGATAAACCTTCTTGGTCGCCTTGGACAGGCGCGAGCCGTCGATGATGGAGGCGTGGTTGAGCTCGTCGGAGACGAGCAGGTCCTCGGGCGCGGTCATGAGGCCCGCGCAACAGGCCACGTTGACCGTGAAGCCGGACTGGAAGACCAGGCAGGCCTCGGTGCCCTTGAACGCGGCGAGTTTCTTCTCGAGGGCGACGTGGAGGTCCTGGGTGCCGATGATGGTGCGCACCGCCGCCGTGCCCACGCCGTGCGTGTCGATGGCGGCCTTGGCCGCGGCCTTGAGCTTGGGGTGGCCGGTCAAGTCGAGGTAGTTGTTGGAGGTGAGGTTGACGACCTTCTTGCCGTCGACGACGGAGACGGGGGCCTGGTGGCCGGTGAGCACGCGCGGTTTGAGGAAGCGCCCCTCTTTCTGGAGTTGGGCGATCTCATCGTCTAGGAATTTCATGGCGAGATTATACTACTCTGCCCTCGTGCTCCTGGCCTTGGCCGCGTTGGCCTTGTTCTACAACCTCGGCGCCTTCCCCGCCCTCTCCGGCGACGAGGCCTGGATCGGCATGTTCGCCACCCGGGTCCTCAAGCGCGGCCTTTACACCCCGCACGAGATGAACACCTACACCGGGGCTCTCTACGCCCTGGGCCTGGCGGGCGTGTTCAAGCTCGCGGGCGTGGGCGTGGCGCAGCTGCGCCTCATGAGCGCGGCGGCCAACACGGCGGCGTTGGGCTTCGGGAACCGTTGGCTGCCCCTGCTCGCGCTGGGCAGCGTCTATTACATGACCAAGTCGCGCCTGGCCTGGGAGGTGTACGCCCTCCAGCCCCTGCTCATCGGCGCGAGCTGGTGGTGCCTCACGCGCAAACACGCGGTCCCCTTCGTCGCGCTCACCGTGCTCGGCGTCCAGAACCACTTCATCTACATCTCCATCCCGTTGTCTTTGGTCCTGCTCTACGACCATCTCGAGGACGACGAGCGGCGACGCGTCGCGCTGGCCGGGCTGGCCGCTTCGGCCGTCATCTTCCTCGTCAAGCCGCGCCTGCCCGAGACCGGCTGGCAGTGGTATTGGCTGCTGCTGGCCGCCTTGCCCGGGCTCGCTTTCGTCCCGTGGCGCGCGCCGCGCCTGCCCCGCTTCCTCTGGTGGGGCGCGGCGGCCTTCGCCGCCTGGCACGGACTCGCCTTCGTGCAGGTATTGTCGGGCCCGGTCGTCTGGAAACGCGTCGTCTCCTGGGACGCTCCCTGGTGGCACGACTTTCCCTTATACGCCTGGGGCCTGTTCCTGACGGGCACCCTCGCCTGGCGCGGGGCCCGGGCCTGGCACCGCAAGGACGACGCCCTCGCGTTGTGGCCATTCGCCTACATGGCCGTGTTCCTGCTCTTCCGGCATACGAGCTCGCTGCGCTACTACTCGCCGCTGCACTTCATCAGCCTGCTCGCCCTCGCCGACGGGCTGTCGCGCCACCCCGACGAACGCGTCCTGCGCCGCGTCGCGCTGGCCGTCGCGCTGCTCGTGCAGGTCCCCTTGTGGCGAGAGCTCGCCGCTCCCGCCGACCGCCGCCCGCTCGTATTCCGGACCGGCTGGCGCCTGGAGAACTCCTGGGACTTCGCCCGCAAGGACGCCCTCTTCGCCGCCTACGACGCGGCGGGCCGCTGCGGGCTGCTCCAGAAGAACTCGTTCGTGGACCTGCCGCTTTTCTTCCACCGCGAGACCGTCGGCTCGCGGCCCTGCGCGCCCGGCTCCTTCGGCGCCGACTACCGCTCGTCGGGGGACGGCCCGCCCTGGCACGAGTGGCGCGTCACCGACGAGTGACCCAGCCGCGTCCCTCGTCGGGGAGCAGCCGCCAGGTCTCCTCAAGAGCGCCCAGGCGCGACGCCTCGGCCGGCGTGACGACGCGCCCTTCGACCGCGACGCCGTAACGCTCGCGCAGCTCCGTCGCGAGCCCGCGCACCGCGTCGGCCGCCGCGCGCCCGCCGCCCACCACGGCCAGCTTGAGCGGCTTGCCGGGCGCCAAAGCGCCTTTGGCGGCGTCGCCGTGCAGGAGGACGCCGAGCCCGACGCCTTTGAACCGGGACTTGACGGCGGCCGCGACGGCGCGGGCGTGCGCCTTCTCCTTGGCGAGCAGCGGCTCGAGCGCCTCGGTGACGAGCCAGCGCCGGCGGTCGAGGCGCCACAACACCCGTTGGGCCCCCCACTCGAGCCGCTGCACCACGCCCAGGCGCTCCAGCGCGGCCAACGCGAGCGCCGCGGTCTGATGGTTGAGGCCCGCCGCCCGGGCGACCTGCCGCCCGCCGAGTCCCTCGGCGAGCCCGGCGAGCGCGCGCAGCACCGCGACGCGGCTGCCGCTGCTCAAGACGGCGTCCAACGGGCGCGCGAGATGTCCTCTGAGGTAGATCATGGCTTGATTCCCCTACTGTCTATTATTTTAGACAGATAAGCGAGACCATGCAAGGAGAAACGACGCGGCCGCGCGGAGAGGGTACGGGCGGCGCCCGCCTGAAAAGACCATGGAAGACGCGGCGCGAGCCGCGGCAGCCCGGCCAGCAGGCTGCCGGCAAAGCTCCCGCACCCAATCGACTGACGCTGGAGCCAGTGATTATCAGTAGTAACTCGCGCCGACGCGAGTTCGATTCCCATCCGAGGGCCTAAACGGCGGCTCGGAGGTTGCGCGCCGCTTCAGGTTGAGCTCCCCTCATGTCGCCCCCCATGCGCGCGCGGGGCACGCCAGCAGCGTGCTAGGGGACCAGGACGACCTTCCCGCACTCGCGCGCGGGAGAGGTCATGGCGGCGAAGCCGGCGTCGTAGTCCTTCAGCGGGAAGGTGTGCGTCACGACGGGTCTGAGGTCCACGGCGCCGGAGCGCAGGAGGCGGTCGGCCTTGTACCAGGTCTCGAAGATCTCGCGTCCGACGATGCCGTGCACGCGCACGCCCTTGAAGATGAGGTCGTTGGCCCAGTCCAGCTCCACCTTCTTGGACGGTATGCCGAAGGCGGTGATGCGCCCGCCGCTGCGCACGAACTTGAAGGCGTTGGTGATGGCGGGCTGGGCGCCCGACATCTCGCAGACGACGTCGTAGCCGTCCTTGACCTTGCCGGCCTTGACCGCGTCCTCCTCGGGGGAGACGACGGTCGTGGCGCCCATGCGCATGGCGAGCTCGGCGCGGTACTTGGAGCTCTCGACGGCGACGATGCGGTCCGCGCCGCTGGCCTTGGCCACCGCGATGGAGAACAGGCCCTGCGGGCCGCAGCCCATCACGAGCACGCTTTTGGCGGCCACGGGCTCGACGAGCACGGAGTACACGGCGTTGCCGAAAGGCTCGAAAAGCGAGCCCAGGTCCTTCAAGGAGTCGTCGGAGTGCTTCCAGGCGCAGCGCGCGGGTACCGCCGCGTAGTCGCCGAAGCCGCCGGGGCCGTCCACGCCGATGATCTTCATCTCGCGGCAGACGTGGCGCTGGCCGTTCTGGCACTGGTAACACAGGCCGCAGAAGATGTGGCTCTCGACGGAGACGAAGTCGCCCTTCTTGAAATCGCGCGCGGAGGCCCCGACCTCGACGATGGTGCCGCAGAACTCGTGGCCGAAGGTGGACGGGGTCTTGAAGCGCTCGGGCGCCCAGGACTCCCACTTGTAGATGGGCAGGTCGGAGCCGCAGATGGACGCGCGGTGAACCTTGACCAAGACCTCGTCGGGCTTGATGTCGAGGTCCGCGGTGGCCTCGTAGGCGGCGCCGGGCGCGGGCTTGGTCTTCAATAGGGCTTTCATTCCAGTAGGTTCCTCAGCACGAACAGCGCGTTCTCCTTGCGCTCGCGCACGCGGCGGTAGAAATAGGGCATCCAATGCGTGCCGTAAGGCACGTAGACGCGCACGGTGTGGCCCTTCTCGCGCAGCTGGCGCCAGCGTTTGGGCCGCAGGCCGTAGAGCATCTGGATCTCGTAGTCGGCATTCACCAGGCCGGCCGCGTCGCAGGCCGCCAACGCCGCGTCGATGCGCGCGTCGTCGTGCGTGGCGAAGGCCGGGATGGGCGCCTTGGCGAGGATGGCCGCGCAGGCGTCGTAGTTGGCGTTGACCTCCTCCTTGTCCGGGAAGGCGAGGTCCGGCGGCTCCTTGTACGCGCCTTTGCACAGGCGGACCCGGGTCTTGGTCGCGACCGCCTTGCGGCAGTCGTCCTGGGTCCGCCGCAGATAGGCCTGCAGCACGATGCCCACGCCCGGGTGTTCGTCGTGGATGGAGTAGAACAGGTCCAGCGTCTTCTGCGTCCACGCCGTGCCTTCCATGTCGATGCGCACGAAGTTCTTCAGGCGCTCGGCCTCCTCGACGATGCGCAGGAGGTGGTCGCGGCACAGGTTCTCGTCGAGAGCCAGGCCCAGCTGGGTGAGCTTGAGCGAGATATTCGAATCGAGCCCGGTCTCGTTGATGCGTTTGAGCATCAGCAGGTTCTCGGCGGCGGCCGCGTCGGCCTGCGCGCGCGTGAGGCTGTCCTCGCCGAGGTTGTCAAGGGTGGCCTTGATGCCCAGCTCGTTGAGCTGTCGGACGGACGCGACCGCGTCCTCGACGTCGTCGCCCGCCACGAAACGGGAAGCCAGGAAGGTGAGCGCTCTCACGACGGCGATTCTACCAGTTCGGGCCTAAAGGTTGAAGTGCTTGAGCAGGCCGTCGCCCGCGGCGCCGCCCTTCTTGAACAAAACGGCCGCCCAACCCGCGAGCAGCAGCAGGCCGCCGACGGGCGTCACCGCTCCCAGCCAGCGCGGCGCGCCCAGCGCCAGGGCGTACAGCGTCCCGGAGAAAACCACGACCCCGAGCAGGAAAAGGTTCTTGGCCAGCGGCGCGGCGACCGCCATGGCGGCCAGCGCGTGCCACATCTGATAGGAGACCGCCGTCCGCCACAACTCCTCGTCCACCTTCCCCTTGAGCGCGTGCGCGCCGAACGCGCCCATGGCGACGCCCAAGAAGCCCAGCGCGGCGGCGGCTTTGTCCGGGTTCATTTCAGGGACCTCCAGAACTTGGCGAAGTCCGCCGGCGGGTCGGCCGTGAACTCGGCGTCTTTGCCCGTCAGCGGGTGCACGAAGGCCAGGCGCCAGGCGTGGAGCATCAGGCGCGGGGCCGCGAGTCCCGGGAACTCCATGTCGCCGGCCACGGGATGGCCCAGGAAGGCCAGGTGCGCGCGGATCTGGTGGGTGCGGCCGGTCAAAGGCGTGGCCTCGACGAGGGCCGCGGTTTTCTTCCGGCCCACGACCTTGAAGGCGGTCTCCGCGGTCTTTCCCAGCGGGGTGACCACGACGCGGCGATGGCCGGGGTTGCGGCCGACGGGGGCCTCGACGCGCGAGCGGTCCTTGGGCACGCCCGCGACGATGGCGCGGTAGGTCTTGTCCATCATGCGGTCCTTGAACGCGCCGGTGAGCGCCTCGTAGGTCTCGGGGTCCTTGGCCACGGCGAGCACGCCGCTGGTGGGGCGGTCGAGGCGGTGGACGATGCCGCAGCGCGGGGTTTTGGCCTTGAGGATGGCGGGGCGGTGGATCTGCAGCAGCGCGGCGAGGTTGGTCTCCTCCTCGGCGCGCGCGGCCTCCGGCGCGGTGAGCCAGGACTCGCCCAGCGGGTGCATGAGCAGGCCCGAGGGCTTGTTGAGCACGAGCAGGCGCCGGTCCTCGAAGAGCACCCAGGACTCGAAATCCTCGGCCGTGGGACCCGCGGCGTCGGCCGGCAGGCTCGCCTCGACGACCTGGCCCTCCTCGACCTTGCGGTCGGCGCGGCCCGGCGCGCCGTCCACGAGGACCAGGCCCCGCTCGACGAGGCCCTTCAGGAAGACGCGACTGTAGGACGGGAGCATCTCGGCCAGGAACGCGTCCAGGCGTTTGCCGGTGTGTTCGACCTTGAACCTCATTTGAGCCTCCACGCCAGCAACAGGGCGACGACGGCGGCGACCTGGGACGGAGACAGCCCCGCCAGGCCCGCGCCGCGCGGGTCGTCGCGCAGGAACTCCAGGGCGAAACGGATGAGCGCGTAGGCCGCGACCACGCCGCGCAGCACCGTTCCCGGCTTGCGGCGACCCAGCTCGCGCGCGGCGAAGGCGAAGAGGACGAGGTTGGCGGCCGCCTCGTAGAGCTGCACGGGATGGCGCGAGGGGTCGCCCGCCATGGGCAGGCCCCACCAGCCGTCGGTGTGGGCGCCGTAGCAGCAGCCCGCGGCCAGGCAGCCCAGGCGCCCGATGGCGTGGCCCAGCGGAAGCGCCGCGCCGAAGAAGTCGCCGCACACGCGGAAGTCGAGTTTCTCGCGTCGCGCGACGATGAGGCCGGCGACGAACGCGCCGGCCACGCCGCCGTAGAACACGAAGCCGAAACGCGGGTCGCGCCACAACAGCGTGAGGTCGCGCTCGACGAGGACATAAGTCAGCTTGGCGCCGAGCAGGATGCCGCCGAAAAGCCAGTAGACCACGCTCCAGAACTTGTCCTCGCTGAGGCCCATGGCCTCCCGCCGCCGCGACAACCACCAGATGGCGGCGCCGTAGCCCGCGGCGGAGAGCGCGCCGTAGGTGGAGAGCGAGAACGGGCCCAGCGTCAGGAGCGTCGGGAACATCGCGTGTACCAGAGTACCATAGCGCCCGCCGCGAAAAGACCCACGCCCAGCCACTGGCCGGCGGTGAAGCGCCCGGTCGCCACGCCGTCGCCGCGGTAGAACTCGAGGACGAAGCGCAGGACGCCGTAGAGCATGAAATACGCCGCGGTGGTCGTGCCCGGCTTCTTGTCGAGCAGCGGGAGCAGGAGAAGCGCGATGACGCCCTCGGCCGCGGCCTCGTAGAGCTGGGTGGGGTGCAGCGGCACGCCCAGCAGGCGGCGCGGCACCATGGCGGCGGGGTCGGTGAAGGTCACGGCCCAGGGCAGCTCCGCGGGACGGCCGAAGCAGCACCCGGCGAGGAAGCAGCCCACGCGCCCGGGCACGTGCCAGGCCGGTATCATCCAGAAGGCGTGGTCGGCCAGGACCCAGAAGTCGGTCTTGGTCCGCCGCGTGTACCACCACATCGCGGCCACGGTCCCCAGAAAGCCGCCGAAGAAGGAGAACCCGCTCGACGGCGAGACCAAGGACCGCCACATCTGCGGGGTGCCCAGCCGGGTGTACTCCAGGACGTAGAGCAGCTTGCCCGTGACCATGGCGCTGAGCAGGACGGCGTTGAACAGCAGGAAGAACTCGTCGGCGTCCTTGACCCCGATGCGCGCGCGGCGGCGCCACAACCACCAGCCGACCAACACGCCGCCGACGGCGAACATGAACCCGTAGCCGTGGACCTTGAGCGGCCCCAGCTGCAGGAGCACGGGCGACATCGGTTAGGGCTTCTCGGGCGGCGGGAAGCGGTACTCGATCTCGCCCTTCTTGATGTAGCCGAGCTCGCGCCGGGCGAGTCGCTCGACCGGGCCTTCCCCGCCCCGCAGGGACTTGAGCTGGCCGTCGAGCTCCTTCTCCTCCTTCTCGAGGTGGACGAGCTCGCCTTTGAGACGGCGCAGCTCCAGCCAGTTGGAGACGAGGCTGCGGAACCCGGCGTTGCCGAAGAAGACCGCCGCCACCCCGCCGGCCAGGACCACGCGGCCCCAGTTCTCGCGCAGCCAGCCGGCCGCGACGCGGGCCTTCGCCTTCATCGTCCCGCGGCGGCGGGCGCGGCGAAGGCGCGGCCCTTGGCGTAGGAGGCCTTGGGCCCGAGCGCCGCCTCGATGGCGAGCAGGCGGTTGTACTTGGCCAGGCGCTCGGAGCGACAGGGCGCGCCGGTCTTGATGGCGCCGGCGTTGAGGGCCACGGCCAGGTCGGCGATGAAGCTGTCCTCGGTCTCGCCCGAGCGGTGGCTGATGACGGCCGAGAAGCCCGCCTTCTGGGCGTCGGTGACGGCCTGCACGGTCTCGGTCAGCGTCCCGATCTGGTTGAGCTTGATGAGGATGGCGTTGGCCGACTTCTCCTTGATGCCGCGGGCCAGGCGTTTGGGGTTGGTGACGAACAGATCGTCGCCGATGGTGCGGCACGGGAGCTTGGCCGTCAGCGCCTGCCAGCCCGACCAGTCGTCCTCGGCCAGCGGGTCCTCGATGGAGACGATGCCGTACTTCGACACCCAGCCGGCGTAGACTTCGGCCACGCTCTGGGCTTTGCCCTCGAGGAAATATTTCCCGTCCTTGTAATACTCGCTGGCGGCGCAGTCGAGCGCCAGGCGCACGTCGTAGCCCTTGCAGGCCTCGGTCAACACGTCGAGAGCCTCGGCGTGGGTCTTGAGCTTGGGGGCGAAGCCGCCCTCGTCGCCGACCGCGGTGGTCATGCCCATGGCGGCGAGTTTCTTCTTGAGTATCTGGTAGATCTCGGCGCCCTGGCGCAGCGCGTCGGCGAAGGTCGGCGCGCCCACGGGCACGACCATGAACTCCTGGACGTCGAGGCCCGAGTCGGCGTGTTTGCCGCCGTTGATGACGTTGAGCATCGGCGCGGGCAGCAGCCACTCCGAGGACTTGATGCCGTAGGCGGAGCGCAGGAACTCGTAGAGCGGGGTTTTGCCGGCCGCGGCGCGGGCCGAGGCCAGGGACACGGCGAGGATGGCGTTGGCGCCCAGGCGCCCCTTGTTCTCCGTGCCGTCCACGGCGATCATCTTGCGGTCCACCGCGGCGCAATCACCCGCGTCGAGGCCCTTCACGGCCTTGGCGAGCTCGCCGTCGGCGTTGGCGACGGCCTTCGACACGCCCTTGCCGAAGTAGCGGGCCTTGTCGCCGTCGCGCAGCTCCACGGCCTCGTGTTCGCCGGTGGAGGCGCCGGAGGGCACCGCGGCCCAGCCCGTCGTCCCGTCTTCGAGCGTCACGGTCGCGGCCACCGTCGGGAAGCCGCGCGAGTCGAGGATCTCCTGCGCCCGGACCGACGCGATCTTGGTATTGGTCATCAGAACTTACCCTGAAGAAGCTTCTTGCTCGCTTCCACCATCTCCTGCAGGCGTTTGGGCGTGTGCGCCTCGGCGTACACGCGGAACACCGGTTCGGTCCCCGAGCTGCGCAGGCCCAGCCACGAGCCGTCGCGCAGGATGAACTTGAAGCCGTCCTGCTGGTCGATGCGCCACACCGAGCCGCCGGCCAGCTCCAGGGGCGGCTTGACCTTCAGGCGCTCCTCGAGCTCGATGATCTCGCGCAGGCGGCCCACCTTGTGGTTGAGGCGGATATTGTGGAACTCGCCGACTTCCTTGCGCAGTCGCTTGCGCACCTCGACGAGGGGCTTCCTGCCGAGCGCGACGAGCTCGAGCATGAGCAGGCACGCCAGGATGCCGTCCTTCTCCGGGACGTGGCCGCGCATGGACAGGCCGCCGGACTCCTCGCCCGCCAGCAGGAACTGGCCGGTGCGCAGCAGCTCGCCCAGGTACTTGAAGCCCACGGGCGTCTCGCGGGTCTCGCCGCCGCGCGCCTTGGCCACCGCGTCCACGAAGTGCGAGGTCATGACCGAACGCGCGACCTTGCCCTTGAGCCCGCGGTGGGCCGCCAGGTGCTCGTAGGCCAGCGCGATGACGTCGTTGGGGGTGATGAACTCGCCGCCCGCGTCGAGGATGCCGAAGCGGTCGCCGTCGCCGTCGCAGGCCAGGCCCAGCGGGAGCTTGTGTTTCTTCATCAGCTCGGCCAGGCCGCCCAGGGCCTCCTCAGTGGGCTCGGGGTGGCGACCGCCGAAGAGGACGTCGCGGTCCTCGTTGACGGCGTGGACCTCGACGCCCAGGCGCTTCTCGAGGAAGGGGCGCAGATAGTGGCGGGCGGAGCCGTGCATGGCGTCCACGCCGACCTTGAGCTTGGCCTTCTTGATGGCCTTGACGTCGAGCAGGCTCTCGAGCTGGTCGAAGTAGGACTCCCGCAGGTCCACGGACTCGGTCCAGCCCTCCTTGTGCATCTTCTCCTCGGTCATGGCCTTGACGGCGTGGTCGCCGAGCAGCTCGATGCGGCGCTCCAGGTCGTCGGTGACCGTCAGGGGGGCGGCGCCGCCCCAGTAGGGCATCCACTTGAAGCCGTTGTACTGGCCCGGGTTGTGCGAGGCGGTGATCATCGCGCCGCCGACGGCCTTGCGCTTGATGACGGCCCAGCCCAGCGCCGGGGTCGGGATGTCGCCTTTGGAGACGAGGGTCTTGACCCCGTCGTTGGCCAACACGAGGGTGACCTCGCGGGCGAAGTCCTCGGACATGAAACGCGTGTCGTAGCCGAGCACGACCGTCGGCACGCGGCTGACCGCCTCCCCGCCAAGGGACGCCCGGTACTCGTCGCTGTTGTAGCCGACCTCGGGGCTCTCCTTCACCGCGCCCGAGACGGCATGCGCCACCTTGCGGACGTTGCCGAAGGTGAAATCATCGCTGACGACGCCACGCCACCCCGAAGTGCCGAATCGAATCATGGCGCGGATACTATCAAAGCGTGTCCTGAAGGTCAAATAGGTCCTTGGGCCTATTGACGCCTGGGCCTTAAGTCCTATGGCACCGTCCAGGTCCCGGGGCTATAGTGTGGTCAGACGCGAAGGAAACCCCCATGAAACGCCTTCTCCTGGCCCTCCCGCTCCTGACCCTGGCCGCGACGGCCCGCGCCGGCTCCTTGGGGGCCGCCCTCGCCGCCGCCGGACCCAGCATCATGTTCACCCCCGGCCTCACCGACGGCCTGCTCTCCGACCTGCCCATGGAGGAAGTGCCCGCGGGCACGATGGGGCCCCTGAAGGAGAACCAGTGCTGGGCTCCCTGCGCCGATCAGGTCGAGGCGAAATCGTTCAGCAACGCCGCCAACCTCGCCGACTCCATGCTCCCCCCCGGCAAAGCGTGGAAGGATTCCTCCTGCAACCATCCTCCATGCGCCACCGTCGACTCGGACGACGTCATCACGGTCACCGCGCGCCGCGAGGACCCGAGCGATAAGACGGTCGTCATCCCCGCCCCCGGCGGCAACTTCGTCGTGACGACCGCGGGGCGCCCGCCGGTGGTGGTAGACCGCAACAACCAACCCGACCCGGAGGCGACCGCGCGGCTGCTCCGCGAGCAGCGCGAACGCGCCGCCGCGGAGGCGTACGCCAACCGCAACTACAACGCGACGGGCCTCGGCGGCGACGGCGGCTCCTCGCGCCGCGGCGGCCCCGACGGCCAGGCCGTCGGCACCGACATGGGCGTCAACATCGCGGGCGCTCTCGGCGGGAACTCCAGCTTCGGCGGCGACTCCGGCTTCGGCGGCGGGTCGGGAGGCGGCGACACGCTCGTCAGCGGCTCCCCGGCCCTCCCCGTGTACAAAGGCGAGGACGCCGACTTCTCGAAGTCCGCCACGGACGGCTCGCTGCGGACGCTCAACGCGGGCGCGCGGCGCGCCCTCAAGCTGGCCGAGGCCCCGCTCGCCGGCGGGAGCGCTCTCGCGCCTGCCGGCGACGACGCCGGCACGACCGACGACGCCATCACCCCCGCGAAGTGCGGCGGCGACCTGGGCGTCTGCGGCTCGGTCAACGGTAACTGACAATACCGAGCTAGGCCCAAGGGCCTAGGCCCTCCGGGGCCCTAGGACACCCGACGGAAGGCCTTCATGCCGCTACACTCAAGGCATGAAGGCCTTCCTGCTTCTGGCGGCGCTGATGACGACGGCGGGGTCCGCTTCCGCCGTGGCGCCCGCCGCGCCCGCCGCGCCCGAGGACAAGCTGCTGCAGCAGATCCACACCATGACGCTCACCTACCCCAACGGCGGCATCACGGCCGCGGTGAAGGTCAAAGGGGCCAAGCAGGGCATCAACCTGGAGCTGACCGCGCCCGCGGAGATCCCCACTTTGGCGCCCGTGGAAGGCCTCGCCGAGCGCCCCGCGCCCAAACGCCGCGCCCGCCGCGCCGAGCGCCCGGCCGAGCAGGCCGAGGTCCTCGAGACCCAGGGCGAGAAGGCCGCCTGGGAGAACACGCGCAAGTAGTATGATGGCGGGGAGATGTCCTCCCCCGCCTCCGAACACGACCTGCGCCGGCTCATCGTCAAAGCCTGCCGCGGCCTCGTGGAGAAAGGCCTGGTCGCGGCCCACGACGGCAACATCTCGGCTCGCCTGCCCTCCGGCTACCTGCTCGTCACGCCCTCTCGGGTCTCCAAAGCCGACGTAACGGAGGAGTCCATCCTCTACTGCAGCCCCGAAGGCCGCCGCATCCGCGGCAAAGGCGAGGTCTCGAGCGAAGTGAACCTGCACGCCGCCGCCTACAAGGTCCGCCCCGACATCCGCGGCGTGGTGCACGCCCACCCGCCGCTGGCCAGCGCCTTCACTTTCGCCGGCGCCGAGTCCCTGCTGCTGCGCCCCGTCCTGCCCGAGGTCGTCGCGCGCCTGGGCTCCATCCCCGCGGTCCCCTACGTCACGCCCGGC
>JANRKA010000078.1:0-34752 GCA_033875325.1 Elusimicrobiota bacterium
GGCGCCCGGCCGCGCGGGGACGGGCGCGGCCAGGCCGGGGCGCGACTCGCGCTGGGCCGAGCCGAAGAGTTTGGCCTCCAGGATGAACCGCGACGGCAGGTTCGCGTAGACCTGGCCGAAGAGGCGGCGGGTGGCGGCGTAGGTGAGATAGAGCCGCTCGCGCGCGCGCGTGATGCCCACGTAGCACAGGCGGCGCTCCTCCTCGAGGTCCTCCGGCGTGGCGTTGCCGCCGCCGATGGGGAACAGCCCCTCCTCCAGGCCGGTGAGGAACACCACGGGGAACTCCAGGCCCTTGGCGAGGTGCACGGTCATGAGGGTGACGGCCGCCTCGCTCTCGTCGTATTTGTCGAGGTCGGTCTGGAGGGTGATGTCCTCCAGGTATTTGGCGAGCGAGGAGGTCCCGCTGGCCGACTTCTCGCGCTCGTCGTACTCCTTCACGGCGTTGAGGAGCTCCTGGAGGTTGGCCAGGCGCCCGGCGGCCTCGGGGTCAGTGTCCACCTCGGACTCGATCCAGGCCCAGTAGCCGGTGGCCTCCATGATGACGGCCATCGCGCCGCCCGCGGGCAAGCCCTCGGTCGCGCCCCGCAGCTTCTCGAAGGACTTCATCATCTCGTCGATGGCCGAATGCGCCTTGGGGCCCAAGCCCTCGACCTGCGCGTGCGCGCCGAAGGCGTCCCACATGGTCAGGCCGTGCTGGAGGGCGTAGGCCTCGACGAGCTCCAGGCTCTTGGCGCCGAGTCCGCGCGGCGGGCAGTTGACCACGCGCATCAAGGACACCGAATCGGCGGGGTTGACGATGACCCGCGCGTAGGCGATGGCGTCCTTGATCTCCTTGCGCTCGTAGAAGCGCATGGCGCCGACGATCTTGTAGGGCATGCGCGCGCGGCGCATGGCTTCCTCGAAGGAGCGCGACTGGGCGTTGGTGCGGTAGAAGACGGCGACCTCGCGCAGCGAGCGCCCCTTCTCCACCTCGTCGGCGACGCGGCGCACGATCCAGTGCGCCTCCTCGCCCTCGTTGGGGAGCTCCTGGACGCGGATCTCCTCGCCGGCCTCCTTCTCCGTCCACAGCTTCTTGGGCTTGCGCGTCTTGTTGTGATGGATGACGAGCGCGGCCGCGTCGAGGATCCGCGCCGTGGAACGGTAGTTCCGTTCCAGCGTCACGACCTTGGCGTTCGGGAAATCCCGCTCGAATTCGAGGATGTTCCTGATGTTCGCCCCGCGCCAGGAGTAGATGGACTGGTCGTCGTCGCCGACGACGCAGACGTTCTTGTGCTTGGCGGCCAGCGTCTTCGTCAGGATGTACTGGGAGTGGTTGGTGTCCTGATACTCGTCGACCAGCAGATGGGAGAAGACGGTCTGCCAGTGCTCGCGGACTTCGGGGTGGTCCCGGAGCAGTTGGCAGGTCTTGAGCAGGAGGTCGCCGAAATCGAGCGCGCCGGAATGGTCCAGGCGCTTCTGATAGGCCTTGTAGATCTTCGCCGCGGTCTGCCGGCTCTGATCCACCGAGGTCATCGCGTGGATGGCGTAGGACTCCGCGTCCAACAGGTCGTCCTTGGCCCGCGAGATGATGCCGACGAAGAGGCCGGCCTTGCTCTTCTGGTCCTCGAGCCCGAGCTCCTTCATCGAGTCCACGACGAGTTTCTTCTGGTCCGAGGCGTCGTAGATGGTGAAGTGGCGCGGCAGCTTGAGCAGCTCGTGATGCTGCCTCAGCAGGCGCGCTCCGAACGAATGGAAGGTGCACGCCCACACCAAGGAGCCCTTGCCCGGCGCGAGCTCCTCGATGCGCTTGCGCATCTCGCCGGCGGCCTTATTGGTGAAGGTGACGGCGAGGATCTTCTCGGGCGGCACGCCCGTCTCGATGAGGCGCGCCACCCGGTAGGTGATCACGCGCGTCTTGCCCGTGCCCGCCCCGGCCAGCACGAGCAGCGGGCCGTCGAGCTGCTCGGCGCCCGCGCGCTGTTCCGGGTTGAGCTTGGCGAGGTCGACGGCCATGGCGTCCTAGGCGGCGACTCCCGTCTTGGGGCAGTAGAGCTGGCGGCAGTAGTCCTTGACCATGCGGTCGGCGGAGTAGCGCGGCGCCACGGAACGGATGGATTCCTTCATCGTCTTGACCCAGCCGCGCGGCACGCCGTGCTCGTCGCGCTCATAGTAGAGGGGCACGATGGCCTTCTCGAGCGCGCCGTAGATGTCCTCGGCGTCGGCGGCGTCGGCCTCGGGGCCCGCGCCGCGACCGCCGGCCTGGCCGATGGCCCAGCCGTTGGCGCCGTTGTAGCCCTCCTCCCACCAGCCGTCGAGCACGGAGAAGTTGGGGACGCCGTTCATGCCGGCCTTCTCGCCGGAGGTGCCGCAGGCCTCCAGCGGCGCCAGCGGGTTGTTGAGCCACAGGTCCACGCCCTGCACGAGGTAGCGGGCCACGTGCATGTCGTAGTCCTCGATGAAGGCGACGCGGCCGCCGAACGCCGGGTCCTTGGCCAGGCGATAGACCTGCTGGATGAGCGCCTTGCCGCCGTCGTCGGCGGGATGCGCCTTGCCCGCGAACACGAGCTGGATGGGACGCCACGGGTCGAGCAGGAGCCGCTTGAGCCGCTCCGGGTCGCGCAGGATGAGGGTGGCGCGTTTGTAGCTGGCGAAACGCCGCGCGAAGCCGATGACCAGGCAGGAGTGGTCGAGCAGGGCGCCGCCGGCCAGCGCGTGGCCCGGGTCGCCTTTCTCGTTCATCCAGCGCGAGCGGGCGCGCGCGCGCATGGCCTGCAGCAGCGCGCTCTTGTTGCGCTGATGCTGCAGCCACAGGACCTCG
Source organism: Elusimicrobiota bacterium (assembly GCA_033875325.1). Lineage (GTDB taxonomy): Bacteria > Elusimicrobiota > Elusimicrobia > UBA1565 > UBA9628 > GWA2-66-18. Next base: position 2,798 of record JANRKA010000078.1, read on the forward strand.
TCGGGGATGGACGCGACCTTCGACCACACCGCCTCGTCGTCCTGGTTGTCGCGCCAGCCGGGGCCGAGGTAGCGGTCGTAGATGCCGCCCAGGTCCTGTTGGATCCAGGTGGAGAGGTGCACGCCGTTGGTGACGTGCGAGATGGGCACCTCGTCGGCGGGCTTCGACGGCCAGAGGCTGCGCCACATCTCGCGGCTGACCTGGCCGTGCCGGCGGCTGACCGCGTTGCGGCGGCCGGCGAGCTTGAGCGAGAGCGCGGTCATGTTCCAGCCGCCGTGGCCGGGCACGCGCGCCAGGTCGAGGAAGGCCTCCTTCTCCAGGCCCAGCTGCGGCCAGTAGGCGGAGAAGTACTCGCTGATCATCTCCTCGGCGAACACGTCGTGACCGGCCTCGACGGGGGTGTGCGTGGTGAACACGGACATCTCGCCGACCTCGGCGCGCGCGGCGTCGAGCGGCTTGCCCGACGCGACCTTCTCGCGCGCCAGCTCGAGGAACAGGAACGAGGAGTGGCCCTCGTTGGCGTGGAACACCGACGGGTGCACGCCGAGCGCGCGCAGCACGCGCACGCCGCCGATGCCGAGGATGATCTCCTGGCGCAGGCGCATGGTGCGGTCGCCGCCGTAGAGGCGGTTGGTGATCTCCTGGTCCTGCGGGGAGTTGCCCTCCACGTGGGTGTCCATGAGGTAGAGGGGCATGCGGCCGACCTGGACCTTCCACACCGCGACCTTCACGGTCCCGCGGCCGAGCGGGATGTCGAGGATCATGCGCCCGCCCGAGGGCCCGAGCACGGGGCGCACCGGGGAGACGCTCCAATCCACCGCCTCGTACACGTTCTGCTGCCAGCCGTCGGAGGATATCTTCTGCACGACGTAGCCCTGGGGGTACATGAAGCCCACGCCGACCAGCGGCACGCCCAGGTCGGAGGCGGACTTGCAGTGGTCGCCGGCCAGGATGCCCAGGCCGCCGGAGTAGATCTTGAGCGAGTTGTGCACGCCGAACTCGGCCGAGAAGTAGCCGATGGTCTTGCCGGCCATCTCGGGGTTGTTCCGCGCGAACCAGGTGTCCTTGGCGCCCATGTAGGCGTCGAAGGCGGCGATGACGGCGTCGTAGCGGCCGCAGAAGCCGGCGTCGGCCGCGAGTTTCTCGAAGCGCTCGGCGGGAACGGAGCGCAGCAGCGAGACCGGGTTGTGGTGGGTCTCGGCCCAGGAGGTGCGGTCCACTTCCTTGAACAACGCGCGGGCCTCGGGATGCCAGCTCCACCAGAGGTTGTAGGCGAGGTCCTTGAGGCGGGCGAAGCGGGCGGGCAGATGCCAGTCGTGATAGGGGTCGTTGGACATGATGTCTTTTCATTTTACCTTTTATGGGACCTTCGTCGACGGCGCTCTGGACAACGGGGACCGACGGCCTTATACTGCTCGGGTGAAGAGACTCTGGTGCGCGCTGCTGCTCGCGGCGAGCCCGCTCGCCGCGTCCGCCGACGAGGGCGAGGCCCCGGGCCGCGCCGCCGCGAAGGCGCGCCGGCTCGTCGAGAACCTGCCGGTCGAGGCGCGCGTCGAGCTGCGGATGATGTACCGCCGCTACGCGGACGCGGTGGCGAACCGGCTGGAGCAGGGCTGGCGGCCCGGGCTCCTCGACGAGGCGGCCATCGCCGGGGAGGAGGACGGGGAGGCCCCCTTCCGGCCCGCGCGCCTGACGGAGGAGATGACGCGCGCGCGCCGGCGCGAGATCCAGGAACTCGAGGCGACCCTGCGGCGGAAGTCCCCCGACGAGGAGCTGCGGGAGTACAACCGCGTGAGGCGGCTCATCCAGTCCAAGAACGAGGAGCTCGCGCGGCTGCGCGCCCAGGCCGTCCGGGACAAAGGTCTCGCGCGCGACTGGTCGGACCTGGTCTGGAGCGAGTTCGTCGCCATGGGATTGGAGCATTGGTCGGCGCGAGACGAGATCCGCCGCGCGCGCCCCCTCCACGCCGCGGCCGTGGCCTGCAGCCCCGCGGAGGCGCCGTCCGTGTGCCTGGCCTTCGACCCCTGGCGGGACGGCCGGGCCGACGTCTTCGCCTTCGACGCCTGGGACGAGGGCGCTCTCGGCGGCCGTTTCCCCCGCGACTACCTGCTCCACGACCTGCCGGAGAAGGCCCCGTGAGCGGCGGGCCGGCCCTGGCCCTGCTCGCGCGCCTCGGCGAGGCGGCGAGCTGGTCGGGCAAGGTCCGCGACTACGAGCCCGACCCCTGGGGCTACCTGCGCCGCAAGCTCGAATCCACCGAGGAGCCGCTGCGCGCGCTGCGCCTGGCGCGCTTCGAGGCCGCCCGCGACGGCCTCCTGCGCGAGCTCGCCGAGCCGTTCCTCAAGCCCGGCGCCCTGCTCGACCACAAGGAGGCGTTCGAGCCGCTGCTGGCCCCCGCCGACTTCGCCGACCTCTCCTTCCACCTCTCGCCGGGAATCGAACCCGCCGCGCGCCGCGCGGGCGCGGCCGAGATCCTCGCCCACGCCCGGCCCCGCACCTCCTTCGACATCGAGCGCCTGCCCCCGGAACGCCGGCCGAAGGACTGGGAGAAACTCGTGGCCCAGCTCCACGACCGCCTCGGGCTGCCCGCGTTGGCGGCCATCCTCGCTCGGCGGGAGCGCACGCCGTTTCGCCTGGCCATGACGGCGCGACGCGTCCGGCGCCAGCTCGCCGAATACCTGGCGGTCACGCGCCACGAGCACGGCGCGCGCGACGAGTTGACCCCGTTCGTCCTCACCCGCCTCGAAGCCCTCGTCGCCGCCCTCCTGCGCTTCCTCCGTTAAGCTGGGGTCAGGCACCAGCTTAACTGTCCCCCGGCTTACGGCAGGAGTTCGAGGAATCGGCGGCGGAAGAAGCGGTCGTTCGCCTCGAACCAGGAACGCGCGGCGTCGCCCAGACGCGCCCGCGCGGGCGCGTCGAGGGACAGGGCCTGGTCCACGCGAGCGGACAAGGCGGCGGGGTCCGCGTCGTAGGCCGTGCCCAGGCGCATGGGCTCGCTCGACTTCCACGCCGCGAGCAGGCCGCGCTCCGCGGTCACCACCTCGTTCATCGGCGGCGCGTCGGTCGTCACCACGACCGCGCCGCAGGACAGGCCCTCGACGATGGAGTGCCCGAAACCCTCGGCGCGAGAGGGCTGGAGATGGATGCCGCAGGCGTTCTGCAGCTCGCGCAAGGCCGCGTCGCTCAGGCCGGTCAGAACGCGGGCGTTGGGCGGCAGCGGGCCCGCGTGCGGCTCGCGCTGGACGACGGTCAGCTCGGGCCAGTCCGGGCGCGCGGCCCAGGCCGCCAGGACCGCGGCCGTGCCGCGCTGGGCGTGGCCGCCGAGGTGCAGGACGCGGCGCGGGTCCGACTTCGCGCCGGGCAGGCGACGGTCCATGGAGGTGAAGCTCGTGTACGCCGTCTGGCAGCCGAGCCCCTTGAAGATGCCCTCGGCATGGCGCGTCTGGCACAACACCGTGTCGAAGCGAGCGAGATGCTTGAGCCCTTTCTCGCGGAACCATTCCTGATTGGGCAGGAGCAGGTTGCGGCGGGCGTGCGGCAGCCAGCCCGGCACCACGCTCTCCATGAACAGGTTCGCGTCGAAGCGCGGCCTCGACACGGCGGCGCGGACGGCCAAGACGACCCGCCGCGGCAGGCTCAACCGCGGCTCGCCGGTCACCGTCACCTCCCAACCCGCCCCCTCCAGCAGGGCCCGCAGCAGGACGATGTTGCGGCTCAACCCGCGGCCGTTGTCGTCGGCGATGAGATGAAGGCGCTTCACCCCACCAGTCTAGCACGCGACGCGCCGCCCGGGCCGCTCCCCGTCGAGGAATGGTAGAATGGGGCGATGTCCCTGCGCATCGGACCGCTCGCCCTCCCGTCGAAGATAATCCAGTCGCCTCTCGCGGCGTGTTCGGACCTGCCGTTCCGCCTCATCGCGCGCGAGAAGGGCCTGGGCTACTGCTTCCTCGAGATGGTATCGGCCCAGTCCTTGGTGCGAGACAACGGCAAGACCCTGCGCCTGCTGCAGACCGCGCCCGAGGACCGGCCGTTGGGCGCGCAGCTGCTGGGCTGCGACCCGGACATCATGGCCGAAGCCGCGCGCGTCGTCGAGGACCGCGGCTTCGACGCCCTGGACCTCAACATGGGCTGTCCGGTGAAGAAGGTCGTGGGCAACGGCGAGGGCTCGGCCCTGCTCGCCGACCCCGACAAGGCCGAGAAGGTCTTCAAGGCCGTGCGCTCCGCGGTCAAACGCATCCCGGTGACGGTCAAGATGCGCAAGGGCTTCAAGGACGAGTCGGGCGACGAGGCCGTGGAGCTGGCCAAACGCGCCGAGGCGCAGGGTTTCGCCGCGGTGACCGTGCACGGGCGCACCCAGGCCCAGCAATACGCCGGCCGCGCCGACTACGCGGCCATCGCCAAGGTCAAGAAGGCGGTCAAGATCCCCGTCATCGGCAACGGCGACGTTCTCACCCCCGAGGACGCGCGACGACTTTTCGAAGTCTCCGGCTGCGACGGCATCATGATCGGCCGCGGCGGCCTGGGCAACCCGTGGATCTACCGCAACCTCGACGAGGTGATGAACGGGAGCCGCGACGCCGTGTTCGTCCCGAGCGTCGCCGAGCGCAAGGAGACCCTGCTCAAGCATCTCGACCTCGAGGTCGCGCTCGTGGGCGAGCGGGGCGCCAACCTCAACATGCGGCGCATCACGGTCTGGTACACGGCGGGGCTGCCCCACGCCAAGCAGCTGCGCGTGGCCGTGTGCCAGGCGCCGGACACCGGCGTCGTGCGCGACCTCATCCGCGAGTTCTTCGACCGGCTCCCGGCCGACGTCCCGGCGCCCCAGGCGCCGCTGCTGCTCGCGGAGTGACGGTCAGCCCGGCGAGGTGAGCTCGCCCCACACGCGCCGGATGGCGTAGGACGCGGCGCCGTCGGCGTGGATGCGCCGAGAGGCGGGGCGGATGCGGTTGGGCAGCAGCGCGACGCGGCCCCTCGACGCGAGGCGCCGGCAGAAGGCCGCGTCCTCGAAGCGCTCGACGGCCGGGAAGCCGCCCACCGCCTTGAAGGTCTCGGGCGTGGTGCACAGGCCGTGGTCGGTGGTGGCCGCGCCGCCGCGCGCGCGCGCGTTGGACCAGGCGGCCAGGAGCTTGAGCGGGAGGCCCGCGCCGTACTCCACGGAGAACGCGGTGGCCGCGACGGACTCGGTCGGGGTGGAGAGCCAGAAATGCTCCAGCGCCTGCTGCCAGGCGTCGGGCGGGTGCACGTCGGCGGGCAGGAAGAAGAGCAGGTCGCCGGTGGCCTTGGCCGCGCCCGCGTTCCACTGCGCGCTGCGCAGCGGTGAATCGAGCGCGATGACGGTCTCCGACCACTCGCGCGCGGCCTCGGCGGTGCCGTCGTCGGAGGCGCCGTCGACGATGATGAGCTCCATGCTGCTCTGCGACGAGATGTGCCGCAGGCGCTTCATCGCCGCGCCGAGCTGCGCCCTCTCGTTGCGCGCCGCGACGATGACCGAGAACTTCACGGGTTCAGGTCCCGGAAGACGAGTCCCGTGACGATCTTGGGGATGAAATAAGTGGACTTCTGAGGCAGCAGGCCGACGGCCTTGGCCGCCTTGCGCACCTGCGCCACGGGGAAGGGCTTCACCAGGACGGCCGAGCCGCCGGCGTCTACGCGGCGAGCGGCCTCCGCGGGGTCGGGCGTGTAACTCAGCGCGTCGGGGGCGATGCCGGCCAGCAGATGTTTGCCCAGCCACTCCACGCACAAGCCGCTGCGGCAGCCGTTCTTGGTCCGCGGCTCGCCGAGCAGGATGGCGCCGCCCTCGATGAGGCCGAAAGCGTAGGGGTTCTTCGCGGCATCGAGCGCCTTCACCAGGCCCTTCAGGTCCTTCTGCGGCCGCAGCGACGCCAGACGGCCCGCGCGGTCGAGCAAGCCGCCGCCGGACACCCGGTGCGTGGGCAAGACGACCAGCCCAGGGTCGGCGTCCGGCACGAGATAACACAAGACGGCCTCGGCTTCCTTCGACGGGCGGCGGCGGTAGTGCTCCTGCGCGCAGGAGTAGCGGTGGTGGCCGTCGGCGATGAGGCATTCGCGCGGCGCCAGCAGGCGCGAGAGCGCCTGGACGGCGGCGGGGGCGTCGACGACGAAAAGCTTGTAGGAGACGCCTTTGGCCGAAGCCGTCGCCGCGGGGCGCCCGCGCCCGAGTCGCGCGAGCAGGGACTGCGCCGAGCGGTCCTTGTCCTCGAAGACGCCGAAGATGGGGCTGACGTTGGCCTGCAGCGCGGCGATCATGCGCAGGCGGTCGGCCTTGGGCTTGGACAGCGTGCGCTCGTGCGGGATGACGAGTTTGGAGGCCTTGGGGGTGACGCCCAGGCCGGCGAGCACGCCCCGGCGCGTGTAGGCGCGGCCCGCGTGGCGGAAACGCTCCTCGACGAGGTAATAGGCGGTCGCCGCGTCGCGGCGCAGCGTCCCGTCGGCGCGCCACTTCGCCCACGCCGCCTTGGCGGCGGCGTATTTGGCGGGCGCCTCGCCCGCGGGCAACTCGAGGTAGACGGAGTTCTTCTTGCCGGCGCGCAGGCTCTTGGCGAGCGCGGGGCCGATGACGTCGTAAGGGGGGCACAGCTTCGAGCCGAGTGGCTCGCGGGTCGGCGCGTAGCGCCAGCCCCGGAAAGGTCGCGCGTCGGGCATGGGGGCATGATTCCAGTTTCGCGCCCCCCCGTCAACGGCTGGCGAGTGGTAGAATGTGCGCGTGAAGACGCTCGTCTTCGGAGGCTCCTTCGATCCGCCCCATGAAGGCCACGCCGCGCTGCTCGCGGCGGCCGCCGAACGCGTGCGCCCGCAGCGCATCCTCATCGTGCACGCCTGGCGCGCTCGCCTCAAGGACGCGGCGCCGGCCGCGCCGGCCGCCGAGCGCCTGGCCCTCGTGAGACTCGGCGTCATCGACGCCCTGCCTCGCCGCTGGCGGCGCCGCGCGCGTCTGGACGCGCGCGAGGCCCGCTCCGCCCGCGTCGTGCCCACCGTCGAGACCTTGTCTCGCTTGAAGAAGGCCCGCCCTTGGGAAGAGCTCCACTTCGTGTGCGGACAGGACTCCGCCGCCTCCTTCGCCCGTTGGACCGCGCCCGCGCGCCTGCGCGCCCTGGCCCATTGGTGGTACGGCGCGCGCCCGGGCGCCGCGTCCAAGCCTCCGCGCCACTTCCGCCGCGTGCCCGGACGCTTCCCGGCGGTCTCTTCGACGGCGCTGCGCGAGGCGCTCGCGCTCGGACGCGACACGCCCCTCCTCAGGAAGAGCGTGCGCGCGCGCATCGAGGAGCGCGGGCTCTACGGCGGGCGCCTGCTGCGCCGGCTGCGCGCGACCCTCAAGCCCGGCCGCGTCGAGCACACGCTCAACGTCGCGGCGCTCGCGGCCGAGCTGGCCCGCGCCCACGGCGCGGACGCGGACAAGGCCCTTCTCGCGGGCCTGCTCCACGACCTGGGCCGGCGCTTCCCGCCCCACCGCCTGGCGGACTACGCGCGGCGCCGGCGCCTGCCCGCGCCGCTGCGCGACCGACTCATCGAGCGCGAGCCCATGCTCCTGCACGCCTACGCCTCGGCCGACATCGCGCGGCGCGAGTTGGGCGTGACGGACCCGGAGGTCCTCTCGGCGGTGTCCAAGCACACCTTGGGCGCCGGGCGGATGTCGACGCTGGACAAGGTGGTGTACGTCGCCGACGCGTGTTCGGCCGACCGCTCGCACCCCGGCGTCTCCGCCACGCGCCGCCTGGCCTTGCGCGACCTCGACGCCGCGCTGCGCCGCTGCGTCAAGGACAAGCTCGCGCACGCCCGGGCCCGCGAGGCGTGGATACACCCCGTCACTCTTTCCTTATGGAAATCCCTGCGTCCGCGGTGACCGGCCAGCGGGCCTTCGCGGCCGTCTTGCTGCTCGCGGCGCTCGCCGCGGGCTGGGTGGAGCACGGTTCCCCCCTCGCCGCGAAGGTGCGCACGGGACGGCCCTACCTGTTCTGGGTCGAGGCGAGCGAGGACGGCGCGGCCATCCCTCGCCTTCATCTGGCCGTCTACGACCCGGCGCGGCGCGGCCTCAGCGTCCTGTTCGTCCCTGAGGACGCCCGGGTGGACGGCCGCCGGACCCTGGCCAAGGTCTACGCCGAGGCGCATCGGGCCGCGGGCGACCCGGACGCCGCCGCGCGCGCCGCCGAGGACCTCGCCGCGGCCAAACTCGCCGCGTTGTCCCCCGAGCCCGCCGACTGGTCGAGCGCGACCCGGATGACGCTGCCCGTCGGCGCGCCCGACGAGGAGTCCGAGCCGCCCCTGCGCGCCGCGCTCGCGCTCAAGTCCCGCCTGCGCTCGCCGCGCGTCTGGCTGGCGCTGGCCCGCTCGGCCGCCGCGGGCCTCGCCGCGGGCGACCGCGCCGCCGCCGACCCGCTGCTGTTGGCGCTCGAACTGCGCCGCTCTCCCCTGGAACGGCTGCGCCCGGCGTGGCTGCCCGCCGACGAGCTCGCGGCCCCCCTGTTGGGCCGCCTGCTCGCCGGCGAGGACGCCGCCGCGTCCGAGACGGCCGTCACCGCGGAGGTGCTCAACGGCGCCGGGGTGGACGGCCTCGCCTCCTCGGCGGCGAAAATGCTCAGATTGAAGTCCGTCGACGTGGTCACGACGGGCGCGTCTTCGCGCCCGCGGGAACGGACCGTCGTGTACGACCGCGTCGGGGATTTCGCGCGGGCCGAGGCGGTGCGCGCGATGCTGGGCTGCCGCGAAGCGAAGGTCGTGACCCGCCTGGACCCGTCCCGGGCGGTGGACGTGAGCGTCGAGCTGGGCGCGGACTGCGCCGCGCTCGGCCGTCGAGACGGACCCGATCCGCACTAGGAGCGCGCCATGGAACTCGTCGAGATCCTCAAGAACGCCGTCACCGCCGGTGCCAGCGACATCCACCTCGTCATCGGCAAGCCGCCCATGATGCGCCTCAACGGCGAGATGGCCGAGATGCCCGGCTTCCCCAAGATCTCCGGCGACGAGTCCAAGCGCCTCATCTACTCCATCCTCTACGAGGAGCAGCGCGCCAAGTTCGAGGAGAACTGGGAGCTCGACTGCTCCTTCGCCGTGTCCGGGCTCTCGCGCTTCCGCGTCAACGTGCTCCTGCAGAAGAACGGCGTCGAAGCCGTCATGCGCGTCGTCTCCTCGAAGATCCCCACCGCCGAGCAGCTGCGCCTGCCCAAGTCCGTCACCGACCTGGCCGACCTGCCGCGCGGACTGGTCCTGGTCACCGGCCCGACGGGCTCGGGCAAGTCCACCACGCTCGCCGTGCTCATGGAGATGATCAACAACAAGTACACCGACCACATCCTCACCGTCGAGGACCCCATCGAGTTCGTGTACGAGTCGAAGAAGTCCGTGTTCCGCCAGCGCGAGGTCGGGCAGAACACGAAGTCCTTCAACGCCGCGCTCAAGTCCGCCTTGCGCCAGGACCCCGACGTCATCCTGGTCGGCGAGCTGCGCGACCTGGAGACCATCCAGCTCGCCATCACCGCCGCCGAGACGGGCCACCTCTGCTTCGGCACGCTCCACACGCAGGACGCGCCCTCCACCGTGGACCGCATCATCGACGTGTTCCCGCCGCACCAGCAGGCGCAGATTCGCGTCCAGCTCGCCGTCGTGCTCCAGGGCGTCGTGTCGCAGATCCTCGTGCCCCGCAAGGACGGCGAGGGCCGCATCGCCGCCCGCGAGATCATGATCATGACCCCCGCCATCTCCAACCTCATCCGCGAGGGCAAGACCCACATGATCTACGGCGCCATCGACACCGGCGCCAAACACGGCATGATCCCGATGGACAAGGCGCTCGCGGAGCTCTGCCGCCAGGGGCTGCTCGACGTCAACGAGGCGCTCGTGCGCGCCCACAACCAGGAGACCTTCAAGCAGCTCGTCGGCGTGACGGGGCGCTCGTCGGCCTCCCTGATGTAGGATGGCACCGACGGATCGCGTCGCGCTGCTGCGCTCGCTCGAGCTCTTCGACCACTACAAGGACGACCGGCTCCGGGCGCTCGCCGGCTACCTCGAGCCCCTGTCCCTGGAGGACGGGGCGGCCGTGTTCGCCGAGGGCACCGACGGCGACGGCCTCTATTTCATCGTCTCGGGCCGCGTCCGCGTGGCCAAGCGGCTGGGCGGCGGCGGCGAGAAGGACCTCGCCTCGTTGGGCCCCGGCGACTGCCTCGGCGAGATGGCGCTGCTCGACTCCGTGAAGCGCTCCGCCTCCGCCTACGCCGCCGGCGCCACCGAGCTGCTGCGCCTCAAGCGCGACGACCTGCAGCGCTGGCTGAAGGCCGACGCGTCCCTGGCCATGGAGTTCTTCGCCGAGCTCGTGTCGGTCCAGTCCCGGCGCCTGCGGCGCACCTCTTCCGAGGTGGCCCTGCTCTACGACCTCTCCTCCCTCCTGCTCGAGACGCACGAAAGCGCCAAGGCGCTGCTCGCCAAGGCCCTCGACCGCCTCCTGCCGCACCTGGAAGGCGAGTGGTCCGCCGACGCGCGCGTCTACAGCATCTTCAACGAGGAGCTCGAGCCCGCCGCCGCCCGCGGCGCGGAGGCGCTCGAGGACGGGCCCGTCCCGGGCTCCGGCGCCCCCTTCTCCGACTGGACCGACGAGCGCACCCTCGCGCTCGTGCTGCGCGCCCCGCGCCGCCTGCTGGGCGTGCTGCGTTTCCGCGCCAAGACCGCCCCCGACTCCGCGCGCCGGGCCGAGACCGCCCGCACCCTCGAGGCCGCCGCGCGCCTGCTGGGCTCGGCGCTCGAGAACCTGGAATTCCGCACCGATGAGGCGCTGCGCGAGCGCCTGAGGTCCCGCTCCCATGGCACGCTTTAAAGCGAAGGAAGTCGCGTTGGCCTGCGCCCGCGCGGCCGACGACAAGAAGGGCGAACGCGTCGAGGTCCTCGACGTGCGCAAGTCCAGCCCCATCGTGGACTACCTCGTCATGGTCACCGCGCTCTCGCGCCCCCACATGCAGGCCCTCGAGGACCACATCGAGGAGTCCCTGCTCGCCGAGGGCTTGGCCATCCATCACCGCTCGCGTCCGCAGACCGACCAGTGGCGGGTCATCGATTACGGCGGCGTGCTCGTCCACCTCATGCAGGCCGAGGCCCGGGAGCTGTACGCGCTGGAGCGCCTGCACGACGGCGCCAAGGAGGTCGCGTGGCGGAGCTGATCGAGGTTCTCAAGGCCACGGCTCAGGCCGGCGCCAGCGACCTGCATCTCGTCGTGGGCAAGCCGCCGATGGTGCGACTGCAGGGCGTCATCCGCCCCCTGCCGGGTCCCGGCGGCATCTCCCCCGTCACCGCCGAGGAGGCGGAGAAGATGGTGTATTCGGTCCTCTCCGACACCCAGAAAGCCCGCTTCGAGGAGCGTTGGGAGCTCGACGGCTCCGTCTCCGTGGCGGGGGCCGGCCGCTTCCGCCTCAACGTGTTCCGCCAGAAGAACGGCATCGGCGCGGTGCTGCGCGTCATCAGCTCGAAGATCCCCACGCCGCAGGAGATCGGGCTCATGCCCTCCATCTCCAACCTCATCGACCTGCCGCGCGGCCTGGTGCTCGTGACCGGCCCGACGGGCTCGGGCAAGTCGACGACCTTGGCCTGCCTCATCGAGCTCGTCAACCAGAAGCACCAGAAGAAGATCCTCACCGTCGAGGACCCCATCGAGTTCACCTACGAGGACAAGCAGTCGGTCATCCTCCAGCGCGAGGTCGGGCAGAACACGAAGTCCTTCGCCGAGGCCCTGCGCCACGCCATGCGCCAGGACCCCGACATCATCCTCATCGGCGAGATGCGCGACCTCGAGACCATCCAGCTCGCCATCTCCGCGGCCGAGACCGGCCACCTGTGCTTCGCCACCCTCCACACGCACGACGCGGCCACGACCGTGGACCGCATCATCGACGTGTTCCCCGCCCACCAGCAGCAGCAGGTGCGCGTCCAGCTCTCCACGGTCCTGCAGGGCGTGGTCTGCCAGCAGCTGCTGCCGCGCGTGGGCGGCGGGCGCGTGGCTGCGCGCGAGTTCATGCGCGTGACCACCGGCATCGCCAACCTCATCCGCGAGGGCAAGACCCACCAGATCTACGGCGCGGTCGAAGCCGGCGCCAAACACGGCATGATCACGATGGACCAATATCTCGCGTTCCTCATGAAGCAGAATCTCATCTCGGCCGAGGAAGCCGCCGGCGTCGCCCACGACCCCGAGACGGTCAAGCGCCTCGCCGGCATGGCCGCGGGCCAGACCCCGCCCACCGCATGATCATCGCCTCCCTGCGCAAGTCGCTCGTCGCCGCCGCCAAGGAGTGGGCCGCCGCCCAGGGCCTCGCGTTGCCCGACACGCTGCCGGTCAACGCGCCGCCTCCGCACGTCAAGGCCGACCTGTCTTTGCCCTGGCCCTTGGCCGCCGCGAAGATGGCCAAGAAGAACCCTCTCGAGGTCGCCAAGTCCTTGGCCGAAGCCCTCGCCAAGGTGCCCTCCGTCGAGAGCGCGACGCCCTCTCCGCCCGGTTTCGTCAACGTCGTCATCCGACAGACCGCCCTGGTGGGCAACCTCAAGGCCATCACGCTCTCGCCCGCGTCCTACGGCAAGGACGAGGGCGGGCCGGCGACCAAGGTGCTCGTCGAGTTCGTCTCCGCCAACCCGACCGGACCGCTGCACATGGCGTCCGGACGAGGAGCGACCCTCGGGGACAGTCTGGTCCGCATCATGAAACGGCTCGGCCGCCGGGCGGCGGCCGAGTATTACGTCAACGACGGCGGAGACCGCGTCGTCCTGCTCGGCCAGTCCATCATGGCCCGCTACAAGGGCACGCCCGTCCCCGAGAAGGGTTATCAAGGCGAGTACCTCGCGGACCTCGCCGCCGCCGCCCCGGCCGCCAAGGAACTGTGGACCGAGGAGCAGTGGGGCCGCTACGCGATGGACGCCCTGCTCGCCTCGCACAAAGACGACATGAAGGTCTTCGACGCCTCCTTCGACCGCTGGTACCTGGAGAGCGAGCTCTTCGCCTCGGGCGCGGTGCCCAAGACGCTCGAGTTCCTGAAGGGCCGCGGCATGGTCTTCGAGAAGGACGGAGCCGTGTGGCTGGGCACCCAGGGCGCGGAAGGGTCCACCGACGACAAGGACCGCGTGCTGGTCAAATCCACGGGCAAGCCGACCTACTTCCTCCCCGACATCGCCTACCACAAGGACAAATACGACCGCGGCTTCGAGCGCGTCATCGACATCTTCGGCGCCGACCACCACGGCTACGTCCCGCGCATGAAGGCCGCCATCGCCGCGCTCGGCAAGCCTCCGGAGAGCTACCACGCCATCGTGCACCAGCTCATCCACCTCTTCCGGGGCCAGGAAGCGGTGAAGATGTCCAAACGCGCGGGGACCTTCATCTCGCTGCGCGAGATCGTCGACGAGGTGGGCAAGGACGCCTGCCGCTTCTTCTTCGCCCTGCGCACCCCCGACAGCCACCTCAACTTCGACCTCGAGCTGGCCAAGAAGCAGTCGAGCGAGAACCCGGTGTTCTACGTCCAGTACGTGCACGCGCGCATCGCGTCCATCTTCCGGAAAGCCGCCGAGACCGGCCTGCACCAGGGCGGGGAGCTGCCGATGCCCAACGCGCGTTATCTCACCGCGCCCGAGGAGAAGGCCCTGCTCATGAAGCTGGCCTGGTTCCCCGAGGTCCTGCTCGACGCGGAGCGCCTCCTCTCCCCGCACCCCTTGGCCAACTACCTCATGGAGCTGGCGGGCCTGTTCCACCCCTTCTACGAGAAGTGCCCCGTGGTCTCCGCCGACGACCCCGAGGTCGCCAAGGCCCGTCTTCTGCTGATCGCCGGCGTGCGCGACGCCATCCGCGAAGGCCTCTCCCTCCTCGGCGTCTCCGCCCCCGACCAGATGTAAGCTGGGGGACAGGCACCCAGCTTAGGGGGACAGGCACCCAGCTTAGGGGGACAGGCACCCAGCTTATTTTCGGAGGGCGGCGAAGGCGAGGACGGCGGCCCCGATGGCGTGGTCGAGCTCTTTGTCGGTGTGGGCGTAGGAGACGAAGGCGGCTTCCCATTGGGCGGGCGGCAGGTAGATGTCGCGTTTGAGCATCTCGTGGAAGAAGCGGCCGTAGGCGGCCTTGTCGGCCTTGATGGCGGAGGCGTAGTCGGTCGCTTCGCCGTCGAGGAAGAACGGCGTGAACATCGAGGCCGTGGACTGGATGCGCAGGGGCACGCCCGCGCGCACGGCGGCCAGGCGCAGGCCCTCGCACAGGTAATCCTTGAGCTGCTCCATCCTCTTGTAGGGGCTCTCGGTCCGCAGCAAGTCGAGCATCGCGGTGCCCGCGGCCACGGCCACCGGGTTGCCGGAGAGCGTGCCCGCCTGATAAGCCGGGCCCTCGGGCGCGATCATGCTCATGACGTCCCGGCGCCCGCCGTAAGCGGCCAACGGCAGGCCGCCGCCGATGATCTTGCCGAGCACGGTGAGATCCGGCTTGACGCCTTCGAGGTTCTGCACGCCTCCGTAACACACGCGGAAGCCGGTGATGACCTCGTCGAAGATGAGGAGCGACTTCTCCTTGGTGCACAACGCGCGCACGGCCTTCAGGAAGCCCTCGCGCGGGAACACGATGCCCATGTTGGCGGGGATGGGCTCCATGATGACGGCGGCGACGCGGCCCTTGTTCTTGGCGAAGGCGCGCTTGAGCGCGTCGAGGTCGTTGAACGGCACGAGCACCGTCGTCGCGGCGACGGAGCGCGGCACGCCCGCGGAATCGGGCACGCCGAGCGTGGTCGCGCCGGAGCCCGCGGCCACCAGCATCGAATCCATGTGACCGTGGTAGCCGCCGACGAACTTCACGATGAGGTCGCGCTTGGTGAACGCCCGCGCGGCGCGGCAGGCGCTCATGCCCGCCTCGGTGCCGGAGCTGGTCAGGCGCAGGAGCTGGATGGAGGGGATGGCGGCCTTGATGCGCTCGGCCAACGCGACCTCGGCCTCGGTCGCGGCGCCGAAGGTGCTGCCTTGCCGCAGAGCGGCCTCGGCGGCGGCGACGATCTCGCGGCGGGCGTGGCCGAACATCAGCGGCCCCCACGAGAGGCAGAAGTCCACGAGCCTGCGGCCGTCCGCGTCCGTGAGATAGGCGCCGGAACCCGACTTCATGAAGACGGGCGTGCCGCCGACGGACTTGAACGCGCGCACGGGCGAGTTGACCCCGCCGACGAGCGCCTTCTTCGCGCGGACGAACAGCTTCTTGGACCTCACCCCAGCCACTTCGCCGCCTCCAGCGCGTAGTAGGTCAGGATGAAGTCGGCGCCGCCTCGTTTGATGGACAGCAAGGTCTCGAGGGCGATCTTCTTCTCGTCGATCCAGCCGTTTTTGGCGGCGGCCTTGATCATCGCGAACTCGCCGGAGACCTGGTAGGCGGCCGTCGGCAGGCCGAAACGCGTCTTGACGGCCTTCAGGACGTCGAGATACGGCAAGGCGGGCTTGACCATCACCATGTCGGCGCCTTCGGCTACGTCGAGCGCCACCTCGCGCATGGCCTCGTCGAAGTTGGCCGGGTCCATCTGGTAGGTCGCGCGGTCGCCGAAGGAGGGCGGCGACTCGGCGGCCTCGCGGAACGGGCCGTAGAAAGCCGACGCGTATTTGGCGGCGTAGGCGAGGATGGGCGTGTCGGCGTGACCCGAGGCGTCGAGCGCGCGGCGCATCACGCCCACCTGGCCGTCCATCATGCCCGAAGGCGCGACGATGTCGAAGCCGGCCTCGGCCTGGGACACCGCGGTTTTGGCGGCGAGCTCGAGCGTGGGGTCGTTGAGGACCTTGCCGTCCTTGACCACGCCGCAGTGGCCGTGGTCCATGTATTCGCAGAAGCAGAGGTCCGCGATGAGCAGCAGGCCCGGGTGTTTGGCCTTGATGGCCTTGGCCGCGACCTGGACGATGCCGTCGGCCGCGTAGGCCCCGGAGGCCTTGGCGTCCTTCTTGTCGGGGATGCCGAAGAGGATGACGGCCGGGATGCCGAGCTTGACCGCCTCGCCGCAGGTCTTGACCGCCTCGTCCACGGAGAGCTGGAAGTGCCCGGGCATCGAGCTGATGGGCTTCTTGACGCCTTTGCCCGGCCGGATGAACAGCGGCAGGACGAGGTCGCCCGCGTCGAGCGTGGTCTCGCGCACGAGGGCGCGGATGGCGGGCGAGGCGCGCAGGCGGCGCGGGCGCGCGGAATGGAAGCTCACCGGGACATTCTACGAAATGCCCGGCGCCCCGGCGAGGGTCAGCTCAGGGCGCGCGCGAGCGCGTCCACGAAGGCCGTCGCCGACGCGTGGCGGCCCTCCGGCCGCGGCGACAACGCCCGGCCGAGCTCCGCGTCCACGGCCTTGGGGAGCGGGGTGCCGTCGGTGGCGGGCCGGTAGAGCCCCTGCGCCTTGGCCATCAGGCCCCCATTGGGGAAGGGCAGGCGGCCCGTCAGCGTCTCGTAGGCGCACACGCCCAGCGCGAAGAGGTCCGCGGCCGGGCCGGCGGCGCCTTGCTCCTGCTCGGGCGCCATGTAGGCGGGCGTGCCCGCCACCTCGACGCGCGACATGGTCGAGAGGGTCTCCTGCACGCGCCGCGCGATGCCGAAGTCCATCACCTTGACGCCGCCGCCATGCACCATGACGTTGGCCGGCTTGAGGTCCTGATGCACGACGCCTTGGGCGTGCGCGTAGTCGAGCGCGGCCGCGACCTGGCGCAGCAGCGCGACGGCCTCGGCCGGGGGCAAAGCGCCCGCGCCGAGCTTCTCGTGCAAGGTCACGCCGGGGACGCGTTCGAAGACGAGGAACAACCCGTCGGCGTTGTCCTGGATGGAGTAGATCTCGACGATGTTGGGATGGCGCAGGCCGGCCACGACGCGCGCTTCTTTCAGGAAGCGGGCGCGCTCGCGCGGATTGACGGCGACCTCGTCGCGCATCTTCTTGAGGGCGACGGTGCGCTGCAGCGCCAGGTCCACCGCCTCATAAACCACGCCCATCCCGCCCTGGCCCAAGGTGCGCACGACCGAGAACCCCTGCGGCACCGCGTCCACCCGCGGCGCGGCGGCCGCGACGACGGCGTGGTCCTCTTCCCGCAGCGCCACGCGCAGGCTGGTGTCGCCGCGCTTGCGGTAGAGCACGAAGGAGAAGAACAGGAAGGCGGTCCCCAACGCGCCGACCCACAAGGCCGAGCGTTTGCTGAAGCCGCCGGGCAGGGCGAGGCCGGGCTTGGCCTTGGCCCCGGCGCGCCGCCCCGACAAGGCGTCGTCGTAGAGCGCCGCGTATTGCGCGTCGAGCTCGGCGGCCATCTTCAAGTCGGCCAGCCCTTCGACGGGACGCCCCTGCGCGACGCGGGCCTCGGAGCGGTGGAAATAGGCGTGCGCGTTGCGGGGGTTGAGCTCGATGGCGAGCGACGCCTCGGCTTCCGCCTCCTCGAAACGGTCGAGCGCCAGCAGGTCCAAGGTTTTGACACCCCGCGCGCGTTCGTCGCGCCGGTCCAGCCCCAGCGCCTGGTCGGCCGCGTGGATGGACGGCTCGTAGCGTTTCTGGTGGTAACGCGTGAGCGCGAGGAAGCCCCAGGCCGTCTTGTCCGCCGGGTTCGCCGCGAGATGCCGCTCCAGGCCCTTCTCGGCCGCGCCGTGGTCGCCCAACTTGATGCGCGAGGCCGCCTCCAGCACCGGCGCCTGCGCCCCGCGCAGGTCCTGGCCCCGCGAGCCGGGCGTCGCCAACGCCTGGCGCGCCACCTCGGCCGCCGACAGCCCGGTCCCGGCGTCCGCGAAGCCGCGCGCGGCGGCCGCCGCCTGCGGCCCCGCCGCCGGCCCGCCGCCCAACGCCAACATGCCCGCCAGATTCGGCCCGCCGGCGAGAGCCTCCGGCTCGCGCGTCCCCAGCGCGCTGAGGTCTATCTTCGCGGCCAACGCCTTCGAATCCGGCGCCTTGACCTTCGTCTCGATCAGGCGCGACCAGGTCTTCAACCCGGGGTCGTCGGGATAACGCGCCAGCCCCTCGCGGATGCTCTCGCGCACCAAGGTGAGGTCCTTGGTCTCCTGCGCCTCCCGCAGCCGCTGCGGCAACACGCTCGCGTAGGCGGGCGGCAGCGGCGGGAGCGGCTGCGATGGAGAAGCCATGTACCGGGCGAGATCGCCGGCCATGTCATCGGTCAGGTTCGGTGACGCGGCCCACTGACCGACCGCCCCACCGACGCTCGCCACGGGCTTTTCAGCCAACATGGCTCGCACCCCCAACGCCGCGGCCTCGCTGAAGGTATTAGGGCCGGGCGGCGAGACCACCCTGCCCCCCGCGCTCGCCGCTCTTCCTGAGTTCGGACTCGGTAGCACGGTGGTGTCGACGAATCCGAAGCCGCCCCCCCTGACGGTCACCCCCGCGCGAATCGGCCTCTCGACGCCGGAGTGGTCCACGGGTTGCTCCTGGATGGAATCCGCCTGTTCGTCGGTCACATCCACGCGTTGGGGGTCGAGAAAGGTGGTTCTTTCGGCCCTCGGTTCATTTTCTCCGATGTTGATGATCTGACTCGTGGTTTTACCATCAGGAGGACCGGCCAGCGACGGGGCCGCGGCGACGACGAGGAAGGCGAAGGCGGGAATCAACGCGAAGAATCGGCTGGGAAATGGCGTCATAGGGGGTATCCGAAGTTTAGCCCCACCCCCTGGAGGTGTCAAGGCCTGGAGGCGCGTTTTGCCAAAATGCGATTTTAGGCCTCCAGGGGCAACGAAGCCTGGGCCTTACGCCGCCGCGAGCCGGGCCTCCTGCCCCAGGAACGCCTCGCCGCTTCCTATTAAAATGTTCATGCCGGACCGCCGACCGGCAAGGAGACTCAATGTACCGTCATCGTGAACTGCTGCTCTCGTGCCTCGCCTCGGCGATGCTCACCGCCGGCCTGATCCCCGCGCCCGGCGAGCTCGCGCTCGCCGGCGTCCTGGACCCGGCCGCCATCAACCGCGCCATGGGACTGCTGTCCCCGAGCGCGCCCGAAGGATTCACGGCGGCGGCGGCGCAGACCCCGGTCGCCGCCCCCGTCCAGGTCGCCGCGGGCCCCCGGACCGCCGTCATGACGCCCGCGCTGCTGCGCTCGCTGCTCGACGCCGCGGCCACCAACCCGGACATCACCCCGGTCTCCGCGGTCGTCGCCGCGCCGCTAGGCCTGACCCCCGCCGGAACGCCTTATCAGACCCGTCAAGCCTTCTACGAGACCACGGACGGCTACCTGCACTGCGTGGCCGTGAACCTGGGCAACACGGGCAACGTCATGTGGAGCTCGTATGACCGCGCCCTCGGCAACGGCCGCATCTGGGTCAGCGACCGCGCCATGAACCTGCTCGCCGCCGGCATCGTCGAGAGCAGGGTCTTCCGGCTGACCACCGTCGCGGAAGCCCGCCCTTCTTTCGACGCGGCGCTGTCCGCGTGGGCGCAGGCCTTCACCTCCGCGCCTCCCCAGTCCTAGCCGTCGGGTTCGTCGCCGCCTGAAAAGCGGGAGGGCGCCCCTTTAGGGGGCGCCCTCCTTCCTTTTTCCAAGGGCGGACTGTACCCCGGATTTTGTCCCCTTGCGGGCGGGGATCATTTCTCTTGGCGGCTACCGGAGGGCCGTCCTCCGCTTTCGCGGAGGCCGCGCGAGCAGCGCCTCCCTCCTACTGCCTTGCTCCCGACGGGGTTTGGCTTGACCGCGTCCCTCGCGGGACGCGCGGTGGGCTCTTACCCCACCTTTTCACCCTTACCTCTCGCGAGGCGGTGCTTTTCTGTGCCACTTTCCGTCGACGGGGGTTCTGGCCCCCGCCTCCCCGCCTTTCGACGGGCGTCGCGCTCTTCGGAGTCCGGAAGTTCCTCCAGCCCCTTTCAGGACCAGCGACCCCCCGTCCGTCCTTGAAATCTTAAGCGGCCTGCGCCGCGGGCTCCGGCTTATAAAGGATGCGCTGGCAGGACTCGCAGGTCACCAACGCCTTGACCTTCGTGATCTCGACCATCATGCTCGGCGCCAGGTTGATCTGGCAGGCGCCGCAGTGGCCGTCCACGACGGGCACGACGGCGTCGGGCTTGCCGCGCGAGCGGATGTGGTTGTACACCTTCATCATCTCCGGCGGCACGGGACCGGCGGCCTCGTCGCGTTTGGCCTTCGCGGCGTCGTGGCGGCCCTTGGCCTCGCTCATCACGGCCTCGAGCTTGGCCAGGTCCTGCGCCGCCTCGCCCTCGATCTTCTTGAGCTCGGCGGCGACGGCCTTCTCCTCGGCCTTGGCCTTGTCGATCTCTTCCATGATCATCAGGACTTCGGTCTCGATGTCGGCGGCCGCGGCCTTGTCGGCGGCGATCTCGGCCTGCATGGCCTTGTAGGCGTCGTTGCTCTTGAGCTCGTTGAGCTGGCCGGACCGCTTGCGCGCCGATTCTTCCTTGGCGGCGACGTCGAGCTCCTTGGCCTTCTTCTTCTTCTCGAGCTCGAGGGTCTTGGCCTTGGCGGCGTCCATCGCCTTCTTCTCGCCGGCGAGGTCGGCCTTCACGGCCTCGATCCTCGGCGGGACCGCGTCGATCTCCTTCTGGATGGAGTCGAGGACCTTGTCCTGCTCCTGGAGCGAGACGAGCAGCTTGAGCGCTTCCTTGCTGATGGCCATTGGCCGTATTATAGCGTTTGCCGAGAGGCTAGAATACAGCCATGCCGACGCCGACCCGCTCGCCCGCCGTCATCGCCTTCTGGCGCGCCTACCGCGAGGCCGCGGGCCTCGACGGCGACGACTACGACCTCGTGGCTTTCGGCGACTCGCCGGCGATGGCCGACGAGCTCGCCGCGCTCGTGTTCGCCGGGACCAAACGCGCGACCGCGGGCCTGCTCCGGGACTTCGGCGAGGGCAAGGAGCCGCTGCCGCGCGTGGGCGGGCACGCCGTCGTCGTGGACGGCCGCGGCGAGCCCGTCTGCGTCTTTCGCACCGTGGAGGCGCGCGTCGGGCCGCTCGACAGCGTGGACGCGGCCTTCGCCTGGGACGAAGGCGAGGGCGACCGCACGCTCGCCGACTGGGTCGCCGGCCACCACCGCTTCTTCCGGCGCCAAGCCGCCCGGGAGGGCTTCGAGTTCCGGCCGGACCTTGAGACGGTGTTCGAGCGTTTCCGCGTGGTCTGGCCGCCGCAGGCCGCGGACTAAGGCCCGACTTCGGCCGGGCCGGGGTCGGGCAGCGGCGGCGGCGCCACCGGGCCCGCGAGCCCCGTCGCCGTGCCCAGCGGCGCGAGCTCGGCGTGGAAGCGGGACGCCGGCATGATGCCAGCGCCCGCTCCGAAGCCGTCCCAGTAGCTGTTGAGGACGGTCTCCGTGCGCTCCGGACGGCGGCGGCGCGCCGGGACGGTGCGCGTCGTCGTGTCGGGAGGCAGGCGCGCCAACACGCCGATGACGTCGCCCGCGGCGTCGAACACCGGGCTGCCGGAGTTGCCCGCCAGCCCGTCCAGGTCGGCCCACAGCAGCCCGTCTTCGCGCGCGCCTCGCGCGCGGCCCGTGGCGGTTTTGGACGGCAAGCCGGCGGGATGGCCGATCATGACCAAGCGGTCTCCGCGACGCGGCAGATCGGCCGAGACCGTCAACGGCGCGCGGTCCGTCAGCGCCCGTTCGATGCGCACCACGGCCCAGTCCGTGCGCACGCCGGCGGCGTCCACGCTTTCGGGTCCGCCCGCGACCAGGCCGGCGCAGCGCACGACCGAGGCGGCCGGCACCGTCGGCCGCAGGTCCGTGCCCGCGTAGAAGAAGTCGAAGACGAACATCTTGGACCAGCAGCCGCCCGCGGGCACGCAATGTCCCGCCGTGAGCATCAGGTCCGGCGCGATGAGCGCCGCGGAGCAGCCGGGGAGCGCCGGCTGACCGTAGAAACGCGTGCGCGGGACCAGCCCCTGCGACGAGCCGTAGGCCGTGGCCGACAGCGTGGCCACGCCGCCGACCACGGAGACGCGCCAGGAGTCCACCATCAGGGCCACGGAGCGCGCGCGGGTGCGCCACGGCTCGACCGCGTCGAGCGACTCGACGCGGTCGTCGCGGCCGAAGATGGCGACCTCGCGGTAGAGGCCGCGCAGCTCCTCCTCGGTGCCGCGGAACACCGCGTCGTCGGCCTGGGCGAAAGCGCGGACCGCCGAGCCGGCGAACACGGCGGCGACGAAAAAGACGCGTCTCATGAGGCGAGTCTAGCCATACGCGGGGCCGCTCCTGATGGGCCGAAGGTCCCGCCCGGCGCCGGACAGTCGGCCCAGACGCGCGCGGCGACGCGGCGCGGCGCGGCGGCGCGCAGACGGGCGCCGCCCCGGCGGAATCCCGCGGCGGCGGCGCCTTCCCGCGGGCGGCATGAAACGACGGTTCACAGACGAGCCGCCTCTGAGCGGCCCCGCTTCTGGAGCGCCGGACACTCCCGCGCGGACGCCGGCGCGGCTAACCTGGGGGCATGACCGCCCCGAGCCTCGCCCTCTCGCTGCTGACCGCGGCCGCCGCCCACGCCGCGCCGGGCGGAGACCGCCGGGCCGAACCCATCGCTTTCCGCGACCACGCCGGCGCGACGGCGGCGCTGCACGACATCGCCCGTTCCGCGCCCGAGCTGGCCTCCGTGTTCTCCATCGGCCGCTCCGTGGAGGGCCGCGACATCTGGGCGTTGCGGCTCAACGCGCGCGCCCGCGGCGAGGAGCCCAGCGACAAGCCCGGCGTCGTATTCATCGGGACCATACACGCCCGCGAGCACCTGTCCACCGAGGTGACGCTCGAGGTCGCGCGCCGGCTCGTCGCCGCGCGCGAGGAGCCCGCCGTCGCCGCCGCGCTCGCGGGCCGCGACGCCTATTTCATCCCCATGCTCAACCCCGACGGCGTCGAATACGACATAGCGGGCGGGCAGTTCCGCGGGCACCGCAAGAACGCTCGGCGCGGACCGGACGGCGCCGTGGGCGTGGACCTCAACCGCAACTTCCCGGTCTTCTGGGGCGGCGCCGGCTCGACGGACCACCCGGCCGACGACCGCTACCGCGGCCCGTCTCCTCTCTCGGAGCCGGAGACGCGCGCGCTCGTGGCCTTCGCCGCTTCGCGCCCCAACCTCGCGGCCATGGTCAGCTACCACACTTACGGCGCTACCGTCGGTCATCCGCCGGCCGGCACGACCGCGCCGCTCTCAGACGGCGAGGCGCTGACCGCGTTCCGGGCGTTGGCCGGACGCATGGGCGAGCTCGCCGGCTACTCGGTCATCCAGAACAGCTCGCTCTATCTCGCCTCGGGCGACCTCTGCGACTGGGCCTGGTTCGACCGCGGCCTGTTCTGCTTCACCGTCGAGATGACGCCCACCGCGGGACCGCCGCCGCAGGACGGCCCCGAGTCCGCCGCCGCCGCCGAGGAGGCCTTCTACCCCGGCGCCACCTCGGTCGCCAACGCCGCCGGGGCCCAATACCCCGCCGCGTTGTTCCTGCTCGGCGCGGCGGGCGACCCCCGCGGCGCCGCGGCCGGGTCGCTCGTCGGCTCGCGCTGAGCCGCGGCGCGAACGGCGGCCCGGCCGCCGCCCACTTAGATAGAATAACCGCGTGACGGACAAACAACGCGTCGAGGCGCTCAAGTCGCGCGCGCCGGGCGCCGTCGAGTCCCTCGTCGAGGAGCACTCGGCGGCGATGCTCGCCAGCGCGCTGGCGTGGGGCCTGCCGCGGGCCGACGCCGAGGAAGCGGTGCAGGACGCCTTCCTCGACTTCCTGAAGGCCGTCGAGCGCTTCGAAGGGCGCTCGTCGCTCAAGACCTTCCTCCTGGGCGTCCTGTTCCACAAGTGCTCCGAGCGTCGTCGCAAGTCGCGCCGGGAAGAGGCCGTCGAAGACGTCGAGGCGGTGTTCGATTCCCGCTTCGGCTACCTGGGCGTCTGGAACTCGCTCCCCCGGGGCCCCGAAGAGGAGGCCGTCAACGACGAGTTGAAATCCTGGCTGGACCAATGCGCGCGAAGCCTCTCCGATGACCAGCGCGCCGCTTTCCGCCTCAAGGCCGTCGACGGGGTCGCGACGGAGGACGCCTGTAAGATGTTGGGCGTCTCCGCCACGAACTTCGGGGTGCTCCTGTTCCGGGCTCGCAACAAGCTGCGGGAGTGCCTCGAGAAGAAGTGGATGAGGCGATGAGAGTCATTCCTTCCTGCGACGACCTGGCCCGTTCGGTCTCGGACGGCTCCTATGACGAGGGGCCGCTCTTCGACCGCGTCCGTCTGCGCCTGCACATGCTCGCGTGTTATTTCTGCAGGCGCTACGCGGCCCAGATCCGCTGGATAAACCGCGCGGCCGGGACCCTTTGGTCCGAGCCGCCGTCGGGGATGGACGACTTCAAGCGCCGCCTCATCGGGCGCTTGAAGAATTGAGCCACTCCGAGATACTGCTCCCCGCCGTCCTGCTGTGCCTGGCTTTCGCGGGCTTGTGGGTCGTCTCGGTGCGGACCAAGGACGCCAGCCTGGTGGACGCCGGTTGGGCCCTGGGCCTGGGCGTCATGGGGTCCTGGATCGCCGCGACCGCCTCAGGCTTGCCCGCGCGCCGCCTGCTCGTCGGCGTCATGGCCGCGTCGTGGTCTCTGCGGCTGGCCGCGCACCTCTACTTCGACCGGGTGCGCGGCAAACCCGAGGACGGCCGCTACGCCGCCCTGCGAGCGTCGTGGGGGCCCGCGGCCGACCGCAACTTCTTCCTCTTCTTCCAGGCGCAGGCCCTGCTCGTGCTCGCGCTCTCATCTTCATACTGCTCCGCGGCCGCGCGCGCCGAGCCGCTCGGCGCCCTCGACGCGCTCGGCGCCGCGCTCTTCGTCCTCTCGCTGTGCGGCGAGACTTTGGCCGACCGCCAGCTGGCCGCCTTCCGCGCCGACCCCGGCAACCGCGGCCGGGTCTGCCGGGCGGGACTGTGGGGCTGGAGCCGGCATCCAAACTACTTCTTCGAGTGGCTGGTCTGGCCGTCCTTCGCCGCGCTGGCCGCCGGAGCATGGAGCGCCTGGCTCTCGCCCGCGTTGATGCTCTACTTCCTCCTGCGCGTGACCGGCATCCCGGCCACCGAGGCGCAGGCGCTCAAGACCCGCGGCGAGGACTACCGCCGCTACCAGCGCGAGGTCTCGACCTTCGTGCCCTGGCCGCCCCGGAGGCCCGCATGAGGGCGGCCATCGCGTTGGTCGAAAGCGGCCTGGTCCCCGACGCCCTCACCCGCGCGGGCATCCGTCGCCTGTGCGCGCGGCGACTCGAGCTCGAAGCCGCGGGCGGCGAGGCGCGCCGCGAGGCGTTCCTGGCGTCGCTGGCGCGCGGCCCGATCGCGCCGCTGCCGGAGAAAGCCAACGAGCAGCACTACGAGGTCCCGCCCGCCTTCATGAGGCTCGTGTTGGGGCCCCAGCTGAAGTACTCCTGCGCGCTCTACGAGACCGGGGGCGAGTCGCTCGCCGCGGCGGAGGAGGCCATGTTGGCGCTCACGGCCGCGCGCGCCGGGCTCGCCGACGGCCAGGACATCCTCGAGCTGGGCTGCGGTTGGGGCTCCCTCACCCTCTGGATGGCGCGCCGGTTCCCGAACGCGCGCATCACCGCGGTCTCCAACTCCGCGGCGCAGCGCGACTTCATCCTCGCGCGCGCGGGAGAGCTCGGACTCGACGGCGTCACGGTCCTCACCCGCGACATGAACGACTTCCACGCGCCCGGGACCTACGACCGCGTGGTCTCGGTCGAGATGTTCGAGCACATGCGCAACTACCCCGCCCTCTTCGGGCGCGTCGCGTCATGGCTGAAGCCCGACGGCAAGCTCTTCGTCCACGTCTTCTGCCACCGCAGCTTCGTCTACCCGTTCGAGGACGAGGGCGACGACGACTGGATGGCGCGCCACTTCTTCAGCGGCGGCCTCATGCCCTCCGAGTCGCTCATGCTGCTCTTCCAGGACGAACTCGTGCACGAGAAGATGTGGGTCGTCGACGGCCGCCACTATCAAAGGACGGCCGACGACTGGCTGGCCAACCTCGACCGGCGCCGCGACGAGGCGCTGGAAGCGCTGGCGCCGCTCCACGGCGCCGCCGCCGCGGTCCAACTGCGGCGATGGCGCGTGTTCTTCATGGCCTGCGCCGAGCTCTTCGGCTACGCGGACGGCTCCGAGTGGCGGGTGGCCCACTACCTGTTCCGGAGGCGCGGTGCATAGCGCTCTCTATGAAGGGACCGTCCGCCACCGGCGCTTCGCGCCGCGCGCGCACGCCTTCGACTACACGCTGTTCATGGTCTGGCTCGACCTGGCCGAGCTGCCCGGCGTCTTCGCGGGCCGCTGGCTGTGGAGCGCCGAGCGCCGGGCGCTCGCCCGCTTCCGTCGCGAGGACCACTACGGAGACCCGTCGGTCCCCCTCGACGAGGCGATCCGCGCGCTCGTCGCCGAGCGGACGGGACGACGCCCCGAGGGCCCCGTCCGGCTGCTCACCCACCTCGCCTACTACGGCTGGTGCTTCAACCCCGTGAGCTTCTATTACTGCTACGACCGGGCCGGCGCCTCGGTCGAGTCCATCGTCGCCGAGGTCGCCAACACGCCCTGGCTCGAGCGGCACATGTACGTCCTCGACCGCCGCGAATGCGCCCCGGACGCGGAGACCTTGGCGTTCCGCCGCAAGAAGGAGTTCCACGTCTCGCCCTTCATGGACATGGAGCAGGAATACGCCTGGTTCTTCCGCGACCCGTCCGACTCGCTTTTCGTGCACATGGAGAACTTCGAGAAAGGCGCCCGGCTCTTCGACGCGACGATGACGCTGCGCCGCGTCGAGCTGACGACCGCTTCGCTCGCCTCGGCGCTCCTGCGCTGGCCGTTCATGACCCTGAAGGTCGTCGGCGCCATCCATTGGCAGGCCTTGAAGCTGTGGCTCAAGGGCGTTCCGGTGTTCACGCATCCGCGCCTGCGGGAGGGCGCGCGATGAGCGCCGCGCTGCTCAACTACCTGGGTTTTCAGGCGGGCTGGCTGGCCAACGTGATGGGAGCCGGACGCGAGGCCTTCCTCCTCGGGCCCGCGGTCTCTTTGCTCCTGCTCGGCGCCCACGCGGCCGGCGCCGCGGACCGGCGCAAGGAAGCCGCGCGGCTGCTCGCCGTCGCGGCCTTCGGCCTCGCCCTCGAGCTCGCCTTCGCCTCCCTCGGCCGCTACGAATACGCGGGCTCCGGGCGCCTGCCGCTGCCGTTGTGGGTCGTCTCCCTTTGGCTGCTCTTCGCCGCGACGCTGGACTCGTCGTTGCGCTGGCTCTCGGACCGCCCCGTCCTGGCCTGCGTCCTCGGCGCGTTCGCGGGGCCGCTGTCGTTCCAAGCCGGCGTCGGCCTCGGCGCCGGCCGCTACCTGGCCTCCGCCCCGGAAGCGTCCGTCCTTTTGTCCGTCCTCTGGGCGCTGGCCCTTCCGGGCGCCTTCGCCGTCTCCAGGAGGTTCTCATGAGAGTCGCCGTCATCGGGTCGGGCGTGGCGGGCATCGTCTCGGCCTGGGAGCTCTCCAAGGCCGGCTGGGAGGTCGCGCTCTACGAGAAGGAGCGGCGCCTGGGCGGCCACACGCACACGGTGGTCGTCGAAGACGGCCCCGACGCGGGCACGCCCGTGGACACCGGCTTCATCGTCTGCAACGACCGCACCTACCCCGGCTTCCATCGTTTCCTCGCCGAACTGGGCGTGGGCTGGCGCTGGAGCGACATGTCCTTCGGTTATCACGACGAGAACTCGGGCCTGCAGTACGCGGGCACCGGGCCGTCGGGGCTCTTCGCCCAGCGCTCCAACCTGCTCTCTCCCGCCTACTGGCGGCTGCTCGCCGGCATCGTCCGCTTCAACGCCCCGGCTCTGAAGGACCTGGAGCGCGGCGCCTTCTCGGGCCTCACTTTGGGCGAGTACCTCGCGCGCCGAGGCTTCGCCCGCGCCGTCGTCGAGCACTACGTCCTGCCCATCGGCGCGGCCATCTGGTCCACGGGCCTCGACGGGATGCGCGACTTCCCCGCCGAGGCCTTCGTGCGCTTCTTCAAGAACCACGGCCTCCTCTCGCTGACCGACCGCGTCCGCTGGCAGACCGTGGTCGGCGGCAGCCACGCCTACCTGAAGGCCTTCCGCGCGCGTTTCCCGGGAGAGGTCCTCTCCGGCGCCCCCGTCGAGTCCCTGCGCCGCCTCGCCGGCGGCGGCGTCGAGGTGACCGCTCGCGGCAGCGCGCCTCGCGTCTTCGATCGCGCCGTGGTCGCCGCCCACGCCGACGAGGCGTTGGCCCTCCTCGCCGACCCTTCGCCCGAGGAGCGTGAGCTCCTCGGCGCGTGGTCCTATTCGAAGAACCGCGTCCTCCTGCACACGGACGCGTCCTTCTTGCCCGCCGACCCGCGGGCCCGGGCGTCGTGGAACTACCGCCGCGTCGCGGGCGAGGACGGCTCCGGCCCGGCCTCGCTCACCTACGACATGAACCGCCTGCAGGGACTCAAGGCGGCCAAGACCTGGCTCGTCACGCTGAACCCGCGGCGCGAGCCCGCCCCCGGCGCCCTGGTCCGGGAACTCGCCTACGCCCATCCGACCTACACCTTCCGCTCCCTGCGGACCCAGGCGCGCCTGCCGTCGCTCAACGGACGACGCTCGACCTGGTTCTGCGGCTCCTACTTCGGCAGCGGCTTCCACGAGGACGCCGTCCGCTCCGCGCTCGCCGTCGCCCGCGACTTCGCCGCCGTGCCCCAGGAGGCCCTCTCATGAACGCCCACGCCGCCTCGCGCCGTCCGGAGGCCCGATGAAGCGACTGCTGCTCGCCATCCCTCTCTTGTCGGCCTGCGCCGGCAAGCCGGTCGCGACGGACCCGCTGGCGTTCCACGCCGCCGCCTTGACCGCCACCGACCCCAAGACGCTCGGCGCCCCGGCGCCCGGCTCGGCCGCCCAGAAGGAGGCGATCGCGCGCTTCACCGCCTTCTTCGGCGACCTCAAGGAGGACCGCATCAAGTCCTCGATCCGCGGGGTCTACGCGCCGGAGGTCTGGTTCAACGACACGCTCAAGTCCATCCGCGGCGTGGACGCGTTGGAGCACTACCTCGTCGAGACCGCGCGCGCCGTGGACTCCTGCAAGGTGGACGTCGACGAGGTCGTCACGACGGAGAACGGCGTCTACCTGCGCTGGCGCATGCACATCGGGTTCAAGAAGTTCCGACGCGGGACCGTCCACAGCTCCATCGGCATGACGCTGCTGCGCTTCGACGAGGAAGGGCGCGTGGCCTATCACCAGGACTACTGGGATTCCGGCGCCAACCTCTTCGAGAAGGTGCCCGTGCTCGGCGCCGGCATCCGCGCGGTCAAGCGCCGCCTCTGACGCCATGCGCCTGCTCGTCCTCGCCGCCTGCGCCGCGCTCGCCTCCGCCGCGGACCTGCCCGTCGCGCCCGCGGTGGACCTGCCGCGCTACATGGGCACCTGGCACGAGATCGCGCACCTGCCGAACTACCCGCAGCGGGGGTGCACCGACACCGCGGTGCACTACCGTCTCAACGAAGAAGGGGCCTTCGACCTGACCAACACCTGCCGCAAGAAGGGGCGCCTCAAGAGTTACGCCGGGAAGGCCGCGCGCGTCGAGCCGGGCTCCGACGCGAAGTTCCGCGTGAAGTTCTTCGCCTTCTTCCGCGGGGATTATTGGATCCTCGACCTCGACCCGGACTACCGGTGGGCCGTCGTCGGCAGCCCCGACCGCGAGGGACTCTGGATCATCTCCCGGGAGACGACCCTCGATGCCGGCGTCTACGCGGCCGCCGTCGAGAAGGCGCGGCGCCTGGGCTTCCCCGTCGAGCGCCTCGTGCGCACCGCGCGGACCGGATAGCGGCCGCAGCGGGCACCCCGCCCCCTCTTCCCCTGAGAGAAGAGCTCGGGACAATGCTCGAACCGCCAAGGGAACAATTTGGGACCCTCGATCGTATACATAGTGAGGGAAAACGAATGAACTCAAATGTTCCAGCCGAATCCTTTGAACGACGGATCCATCTCATCCGTGGTCAACGGGTCATGCTCGACAGCGACTTGGCCGAACTCTACGGCGTTACGACAGGCAACTTAAACAAGGCTGTTTCTCGGAATCCTGAGCGCTTCCCGGACGATTTTATGTTCCTGCTCACGGCCAGGGAGCATCAATCTTTAAGATTCCAATCTGGAATCTTAAACCGCGGTAAGCACTCGAAGTATCGCCCCCACGCTTTCACCGAGCAAGGCGTGGCGATGCTGTCCGGCGTTCTGCGCAGCGAACGCGCGGTTCACGTCAACGTCGAGATCATGCGTGCTTTCGTGAGATTGCGCCGCCTAGCGACTTCATATCCTGGCCTGGCGCGGCGGCTGGACGAGTTGGAGTCGAGATACGATGCCCAGTTCAAAGAAGTCTTCGAGGCGATCCGGGGTCTGATGTCTTGCCCCGAGGAGCCCCGGAGACGGATCGGGTTCAAGTCGTAGCTGAAAACTCGCTTTCGAGACGGTCTGCCGCCCCCCGAGCATGGCGTCCTCCACCGTACGGGCCAATCGCCCACGCTTCAATGCGCACCGGCCAGCGATGGTTCATGGCATCAACCCCTCTTCCCTTGAGGGAAGAGGGGCTAGGGGTGATGGGGGCTATAAAAGAAAAACCACTCGCCTCCTTCGACGCCGTTGTCTATGGAAGAACCGTGAGGAGGCGAGTGGTGGGCAGTACAGGATTCGAACCTGTGACCCCTGTCGTGTGAGGACAGTGCTCTACCGCTGAGCTAACTGCCCCAAAGCGGCGGAAGCCATCATAGCATTTTGGTCCGCCAGAGGGCGAGGCGCTCGTCGGGCAGGCCCTCCTGCTCGACGAGCCAGGGCCTCTCGTCCAGGCAGGCGCGGTGGGCCGGCTCGAAGTAGGCGAAACGCACCGGGCGCGGGCGGCGCGCGAGGCTGGCCTGCAGCGCGTCGAGGAAGTCGTCGAGCGTGTCCGCGCCGAAGGCGTCGCCCGCGAAGACGATGGTCGCGGCGTCCAGCGCGTCGTCGGGCGGGGCGCCCGCGTCGGCGGCGAAGACCTCCACGCCCGCGCCGAGCGCGGCGGCGTTCGCGCGCGCCAGCCTCAGCGCGCTCTCGCCCAGCTCCACGCCGACGCAGCGGCCGGCGCCGGCGCGCTTGAGGACCGCCAGGGCGCGTCCCGCGCCGCAGCCCAGGTCGAGGAACGCGTCGGCGGCGGTCGGCCGCAGCAGCGCGGCGAGCTTGTCGAGCGTCTCGTGCGGCGTGGGGGCGGAATGCGTGGAGTCGCGGCGGCGGCCGACGGGCCCGTCGCCGAGGTCCTCGACGACGCCCAACTCCACGCGCAGCGCGGCGACCGGCTCGACGAGGCCGCGGCGGCGGTCCTCGGCGGCGTCGCGGCGCATGCGGGCGGCCCAGCGCAGCGCGGTCGCCGTCGCCTCCAGGGCGAGGAGCGCGTGGCGGCCGAGGTCCGCGGTCACGGCCGCGACCGCCAGAGGCCTATGTTCGCCGCGTCCATAAGGCGCTCGTCGGCCGCGAGCCAGCCCTGCCCGTCGAGCAGCCGGCGATGCACGGGATTGTAGTAGGCCAGCGTCAAGGCGCGGGGGCGGCGGGCGCGGCTCGCGTCCAGGGCGCGCAGCGCGTCGCGCAGCGTGGCGACGCCGAACGGGTTGTAGAGGAACACGAGCGTGGCGGCGTCGGCCAGTTCCGCCGGCAGCGCGGCGGCGTCGGCTTCGTGGACCTCCACGGGACGCCCGGTGCGCGCCGAGGTCGCGGCGGCGTTGGCGCGCGCCGCGGCCAGCGCGTGGGGGTCGAGCTCCACGCCCACGCAGCGTCCGGCGCCGGCCGCGCTCATGAAGCACAAGACGCGTCCGGCGCCGCAGCCCAGGTCGAGGAACGCGTCGGAAGGGCCCGGGCGCAGCGCGTCGGCGAGCAGGCCCAGCCGACGATAGTCGGTGGGCCCGTAACCCGCGTCGTCGTCGTGCCGCCCGACGCGAGCCCCCGGCTCCAGCTCGTACTCGACGCGCACGGTCACGCGCGCGCGGGCGCCTCCCGCGCGCAAGCCCAGGCGCCGGTCGGCCGCGGCGTCGCGGCGGCGCC
>JANRKA010000079.1:0-6537 GCA_033875325.1 Elusimicrobiota bacterium
CCCGCCGCCGCGCCCGTCGCAGCGCCCGCGTCCGTGCCCCCGCCGCCGACCGGGGTCCCGCCGCTGACCATCCTCGCCGCGCCGCTGCGGACCGATTGGACCTTCGACTCGCTGCTCGTCGGGGCCTACAACCGCTTCGCGCACGCGGCCGCGATGTCGGTGGTCTCCTCGCCCGGCACGATGTACAACCCGTTGTTCCTCTACGGAGTGCCGGGAACGGGCAAGTCCCACATGATCCACGCCATCGGCGGCGCGCTTTCGAAAGGACTGGGG
Source organism: Elusimicrobiota bacterium (assembly GCA_033875325.1). Lineage (GTDB taxonomy): Bacteria > Elusimicrobiota > Elusimicrobia > UBA1565 > UBA9628 > GWA2-66-18. The sequence continues at coordinate 274 of JANRKA010000079.1, forward strand.
GACGCGGTGCTGCTGTCCACCTCGGGAGCGCGCCTGTCGCGGGCCGTCAACGCCGCCATCGCGCGCAACGGCCTGGCGGAGCTGGAGAAGAAGGCCGCGGACTCCAAAGCCCTGCTCATCGACGACATCCACCTGCTCGCCGTGGACGACAAGAACAAGGAGTTCCTGGCCAAGCTCTTCAAGACCTTCTTCGACCGCGGCCTCCAGGTGGTCATCACCTCGTTGTACCCGCCGCGCGCGCTCAACGCGCTCGAGGAGGCGCTGAAGTTCTCCTTCTCCAAGGGTTGGTCGGTGGACCTCAAGATACCCAGCCCCGCCGTGCAGAAGGACCTCGTGATGGCGGCGGGCGACCGCGCCAACGCGGGCTGGACCGTCGAGGAGATGGGCGTGCTCCATGAGAAGCTGTCGGCCTGGGGTTATTCCGACCTGACGCTGTGGCTGCGCCGCCTGCAGCTGCTCAAGAAGGTCCGCGAGGCCAAGGGCCAGCCCACGGCCATCAACGAGCTGCTCGCGCTCATCTACGACCCGCTCGTCGCGGCGAGCACGGCCCCGCCCACCCCGGAGCAGGCCGCCGCCGCGCGTTTCGCGCCGCCCACGGTGTCGGCGGCCGCGCCGCCGCTGGCCGTGCTCGCGCCCAAAGGCGCCGACGGAGTCGGCCCGTTCGCGGCCTCCCAGTTCTACGAGATCGGCGGCCGCAACGGCATCGCCGCCGCCTTCCGGCACGCGTTGTGGGAGACCTACGACGCGGGCCAGTCCTTCGGCGTCCCGTTCCAGATCGGCGACATGTGCGCGCGCGCCGCGGTCACGCGGCTGCTGCTCGTGGGACCCGGCGGCGACTCCCCGCTGGCGCCGCGGGCCATGGAGTTCGCGCACGCGGTGCGCCGCATCCTGGAGAGCCAGGGCGTCCAGCTGGGCTTCATCCCCTACAACGGGTTGATGAACCCCGCGCAGTACCTCAACGCCCAGCTCGACCTGGCCTCCGACCCATGAGCGCCATACCGGCGTCTCACGCCTTCGCCTTGGCCGCCTTGGCGGCCGCGTGTTCCGCCATGGTCGTGTGGTGGCTGTTCGTGTTCCGCAAGGCACTCCCGCTGGAGCGCGAGGCCGCTTCGCGCGCCGCCGAGTTGGCCGACGCGCGCGCCTTCGCGGCCGAGCTGCTCGACCTGGGTCACGCGGCGCGCCGGCCGGGGCGCGCGCTCGTGGAGTCGGCCGAGCGCGCGTTGGGCGCGGTCCACCGGCGGGCTCCGGGGCTCGCCTTGGCCGCGCTGCTGCGCCGCGACGACGGCACGGTCGAGCTGTTGGCGCGCCGCGGCGACGCCTGGTCGCGGGTGCCGGCCCCCGCGCTGTCGCTCGAGACGGGCTTCCTCGCCGCGGCGTCGGATGGGCCGGCCTTCTGGCGTCTGGGCGCCGCGTCCGAGGGCGCGTTCACCGACGCCCTGGCCGGGCTCGGCTTCAGCGCGGCGCGCGGCGAGCCCTGGGGGCAGGACCGCGGCGCGCGCGGCGTCATCATCGCGACGGAAGCCGACCCCGCGGGCGCGTCGCTCGAGCGCGCGCAGCCCCTGCTCTCGCTCGCGGCCCGCAGCCTCGCGGTCACGGCCGACGTCTCCGAAGGCCTCACGCGGCTCACCGCGGCCAGCGCGCGGCTCGAGGGCGGGCTGACCGCCGCGATGGCCGAGCTGTCGCAGACCCACGACCGGCTCATCCGCAAGTCGCGCGAGGTCAAGACGCTCCACGACGTAGCCAAGGCCGCGGTCGGGGGCTCGGGCGGGCAGGCGTTGTCCACTCTGGGCGCCATCGTCTCCATCGTGGCGCGGTCGCTGGAGGCGGACCTGGCCGCTTTCCTCATCCTCGACGAGTCCACCGGCGAGCTGGTCACCCAGCCCGGCGCCTGGGGGCTGGAGGGGGAAGAACTGCTCTACCGCATCCCGCTCACCGACGAGCGGTCTTCCTCCGTGCGCGTGTTCAAGACGCGCCGGCCCTTCCTCAGCGGCGACGCGCAGAACGACCCCAACACCAACCCGCGCTACGCCAAGCTCTGGCACATCCACTCGCTGATGGTCGTGCCCCTGGTGCTGGAGGACCGCTGCATCGGCGTCATGCGGGTCGGGTCCAAGCGCGCGAACGCCTTCGCGGCCGAACACCTCGCGCTGGTGACCGTCATCGCGGAAGAAGCCGCCATCCTCGTGGAAACGGCGCTGTTGAACCGGCGGTTGTCCCAGACCGCGGAACAATTGGCGGCCCTCAATCGTATGAAGGATGAGTTCGTCTCGACCGTGAGCCACGAGTTCAAGACGCCGCTGACGACCATCACCGGCTTCCTGACCGTCATGCTGGAAGGCGACACGGGCGCGTTGAACCCTCAACAGATGAAATTCCTGAGCATCGCGAAGGCGGCGGCGAAGAGGCTGTCCGGGCTGGTCTCGGACCTGCTGGACCTCTCGCGCCTGGAGGGCGGGGCGAAGATGGAGATGCGCGCCCTCGACCTGGGCAAACTCGTCGCCGCGAGCGTGGAGAACCACCAGCCCGTCGCGGCCGAGGCCGGCAAGACGCTGTCGTGCGAGGCGCCCGTGCGCGAGTGCCGGGCGCTGGCCGACGAGCGCTGGATCGGCCTGGTCGTGGACAACCTGGTCTCCAACGCCATCAAGTTCACCAACGCCGGGGGACGCATCCGCGTGAAGCTCCAGGACAAGGGCGAGTTCCTGATGGTCTCGGTCTCCGACGACGGCATCGGCATCCCGCCGCAGGACCACCCGCGCCTCTTCGAGCGCTTCTATCGCGCCTCCAACCGCGGCGAGGTCAACGCGCCGGGGACCGGCCTGGGCCTGTCCATCGCCCGCGAAGTCGTGTCCAAACACGGCGGCAAGATCTGGTTCGAGTCGGCGCTGGGCAAGGGCACGACCTTCCACTTCGTCGTGCCCGCCGCGCCGCGCGACGAGGCGCAGAAGCCCGCGGAGGCCGCGGCGTGAGGCGAGTATTCCTGGTCGCGCTGCTGCTGTCGGGCTGCGGCCGTTTCGGCGGCCTGCGGCCCGGCCCCACGGAGAAAGGCCTGGCCGTGGCGGTGGCGGGGACGGACCCGGTGCTGGCCCGCCGCGCCGCGGTCGAATCCACGCTCGGCCTGTACCTCTCGCCCGCCCAGCGCGCGGCCTCCAAGGACGCTCTCGACGCGCTGCTGTCGCGCCCCGCGCGTTTCACCGGCAAGGAGAAGGCGAAGGACGGCTCATCGGTGGTCGAGGTGCGCCTGGGCGCGCTCGCCGGCGCGCTCGAGGAGGCCGGTCTCGTGCGTCCAGCCGGCTTCCCGCAGGGCCCGGGCCGCGTGCTCATCGTCCTGGCCGAACCCGCCGCGAACCTGAGCGCGGGCTACGCCTCCGACTCCCTGCGCCGCGCGCTGTTGGCGCGCGGGGTCTCGGCCGCCGACGCGAGCGACCTGCTCCTGCAGCGTCCGGCCCTGCGCGGCAAGACGGCCGGCGAGGTCGTGGCCGAGGCTTTCGCCGCGGGCGTGGACTTCGTCCTCTTCGGCAGCGCCGCCGCCGAAGCCGGCGCCGAGCCCGAGTCCGGCGCCTGGCGGGCCGAAGCCGTGCTCGACGCGCGCCTGAAGACCTCGGCCACGGCCGAGGGCGAGCTCATCGAGGCCTCCGCCGCCGCGCTCGACGTCTCCTCCGCCGCGGCCGTCTCCAAGGCGCTCGAGGGCGCCGGCGACGCGGCCGCCGCCCCGGTCGCCGCCGCTCTGGCCGCCGCGCGCGCCGGCCGCTCCGAAGTGCTCGTCGAGGCGCGCGGCTACGGCGGCCCCAGCCGCATGGGCGCGCTCATCGGGACGCTGCGCGGCCTGGCCGGCGTGAAGGGCGCGGCCCTGCACGCGCACAAGACCGAGGAAGGCGGCGCGCTCGTGCGCGTGTTCTGCGAGGGCCTCAAGGCCGACGAGCTCGCCGCGCGGCTCATCCGCGCCGACTCCAGCCTCATCGTGCTGGGCGTGGAGCCGGAGAACGGCCGCCTGCTCGTCGAGCTCGGCCTGGGGGGCGGATGAGCCTCGCGCGCGTGCACAGCGCCGGCCTGCGCGGCGTGGACGGCGTGCCCGTCCTCGTCGAGCTCGACCTGGCCAAGGGGCTGCCCTCCTACGCGACCGTCGGCCTGCCCGACGGCGCGGTCAAGGAGTCGCGCGAGCGCGTGGCCGCGGCCGTGCGCAACTCCGGCTACGAGTGGCCGCGACGCCGCGTCACCGTCAACCTCGCGCCGGCGCGCGCCCGCAAGCAGGGCACGCATTACGACCTGCCCATCGCTCTGGCGCTGCTCGCGGCCTCCGGCCAGCTCGTCTCCGACGAGAGGACGGCGGGCTGGTGCGTCGTGGGCGAGCTGTCGCTCGACGGCCGCGTGCGCCCGGTCGCGGGCGCGCTGGCCATGGCCTGCCGCGCCAAAGCCGACGGCTTCACGGCCATCGTCCTGCCCGAGGAGAACGCCGCCGAGGCGTCGGCATCCGGGCTGCGCGTCATCCCCGTCTGCGACCTGCGCGAGGCCGTCGAGCTCGCCTCGGGGGCCCCGCCGCGCGACCGCGCGGCCGCGCCGCCGGCGCTGCCGCCCCCGAGCGGCGCCGACCTGGACCTCGCCGACGTGAAGGGCCAGGAGACGGCCAAACGCGCGCTCGAGCTGGCCGCGGCCGGCGGCCACAACCTTCTGCTCGTCGGCCCGCCCGGCACGGGCAAGTCCATGCTCGCGCGGCGCCTGCCCGGGCTGCTGCCGCCTCCGTCGCCGGAGGAGTCCGCGGAGGTCACCCGCGTGCTCTCCGCCTTCGGCGCGCCGCCCGAGGGGGGCGTGGCGCGCGCGCGGCCGTTCCGGGCCCCGCACCACACGGCCTCGGCTCAGTCCTTGGTCGGCGGCGGGCCGTCCGCCCGTCCGGGCGAGGTCAGCCTCGCGCACGGCGGGGTGTTGTTCCTCGACGAGCTCGCCGAGTTCGGCCGCCCCGCGCTCGAAGCCTTGCGCCAGCCCCTCGAGGACCGGGTGGTGCGCGTCACGCGCGCCCGCGACGCCTTCGACTACCCCGCGCGTTTCCAGCTCGTCGCGGCCTCCAATCCGTGCCCCTGCGGCTGGCGCGGCCACCCGCGCCGGGCCTGCGAGTGCGGCCCGCACGAGACCGCGCGTTACCTGTCGCGGCTCTCGGGGCCGCTGCTCGACCGCGTGGACCTGCAGGTGGAGACGACGGCCGTGCGCTTCGAGGAGTGGTCCCGGCCCGCGTCCGCGGAGTCCTCCGCTTCGGTGCGCGCGCGCGTCGCCGCCGCGCGGGAGCGCCAGGCCGCGCGCTGGGGCGCGGGTCCCGGCGCCCTCAACGCCTTCGTGGACGCCCCCCGGCTGCGCAAGGAGGGCCGCTTCACGGACGAAGCGTTGCGGACGCTGGGGGCGGCGGAGGCCGCGTACGCGCTGTCGGCGCGCGCGCTCGACCGCGCCCTGCGCGTGGCCCGCACCGCCGCCGACCTCGCCGGGCGCGAGGCCGTGGAGGGCGGCGCCGTGCGCGAGGCGTTGAATCTGAGGGCCTTGGAGCGCTTGCGCGCCGGGCTCGGGGAGGCCGCATGAAGAGATGGATCGTCGTCATCGCGCTGCTCTACGGGGGCTACTGGTACGCCAGCCGCCACTACGATTTCCAGACCGCGCTGGTCTACGCCAAGAAGAACCCGTCGCCGAAGCTGGCGCCGGCCATCGACTATTACGTCGGCCTGGCCTACTACCAGCGCGCCGAGTTCGGCAAGTCGCAGGAGGCGTTCACCCAGCTCCTCACCGACTACCCGACGGGGCAATACACGGACAAGGCCCTGCTGCGCCTGTCCGAGGTCGCCATGGAGAACAAGGACTACGACGCGGCCCGGTTCGCGCTGACACGCTTCAAGGAGGAGTTCCCGGACCACCCGCAGCGACAGATCGCGGACAAGCGTTACGAGCTCCTCTACAACCGATGACACTCCCGCCCTTCGCCCGGCTCGTGTCGGAGGCCTTGTCCCGCCGGGGATTGGGCCTGCGCGAGTTGTGCCGCCGCGCGCGGCTCGACCCGTCGCTCATCTCCAAGGTCCTCGCGGGCAAACGCAGCCCGCCCTGGGACGAGGCGGGCCTGCGCCGCCTGGCCGACGCGCTCGAGCTCGACGCCGCCCTGCTCTCGGTCGCCGCCGGCCGCCTGCCGCCGGAGTGGGAGGGCCTCGCGCGCGACCCCGAGCTGCTGCGCCGCGTCGGCGCGCTCGTCACCGGCCGGTCCGCCGCGCAGCGCCCGTCCGGCGCGCCGCCCGCGCC
>JANRKA010000080.1:0-10035 GCA_033875325.1 Elusimicrobiota bacterium
GGGTCGGCGCGTCGGCGGGGGTCGGCGCGTCGGACCTGGGCGCGTCGGCGGGCGCGGCGACTTCGGAGAAAGCGGGGATGAGCCGCGGCAAGGGCGCCGGGGCGGCCGTAGGCGCTTCGGGCCCGAGCGCCAGCCGCGGCGAGGGCGCGAGCAGGGGCATCGGCGTCGCGACCAACGGCGTGACGCCGCCGACGGACGGGTTCGCGAGCGGGCGCGCCCCGGAGACGGACGCGGCGCCCGGGATGGAGACGCCTCCAGCCGGCGCGCCCCGGCCGACGCGGATGGCGGCCGATGAGGCCGCCGGCAGCGCCAGCAGCGCCGAGAGCAGGACGGAGACGGCCGCGCGGTGGTCCATGCCCTCAGGGTAGCCCGCGCCCCGGGCGGGCGGCAGGGACTTTAGGGGACCGGACCGGCGGCGGAAGACCTAGGCGCCGCTGGGCCCGACGGCGGGGTCACGCCCCAGGAACGGGTAGCGCCAGTCGCGCGGCGGGTCGAAGGTCTCCTTGATGGTCCGCGGCGCGGTCCAGCGCAGGAGGTTGAGGTGGGACCCGGCCTTGTCGTCGGTGCCCGAGGCGCGCGCGCCGCCGAAGGGCTGCTGGCCGACGACCGCGCCCGTGGGCTTGTCGTTGAGGTAGAAGTTGCCGGCCGCGTTCTCGAGCGCGCGCTCGGCCTCCACCAGCACGCGGCGGTCGCGCGCGAACACCGAGCCGGTGAGGGCGTAAGGGGTGCTCTCGTCCACGAGCTTGAGGGTCTCCTTCCACTTCTTCTCGGGATAGACGAAGACGGTGAGCACGGGGCCGAAGATCTCCTCGCACATGCTCTCCACCTTGGGGTCGGAGGTCTCGATGACGGTCGGGGTCACGAAGAAGCCCTTCGAATCGTCGGCCGTGCCGCCGAAGACGAGCTTGTTGCTCTTGTTCTTCTTGGCGCGGGCGATGTAGCCCGTGATCTTGTCGAAGGACTGGCGGCCGATGACCGCGTTGACGAAGTTGCCGGGATCCTCGGGCGAGCCCACCTCGACGGCGGCGAGCATGTCCTTCATGGCCTTCTTCACGCGCGGCCACAGGTCGGCCGGGACATAGGCGCGCGAGGCCGCCGAGCACTTCTGCCCCTGGTACTCGAAGGCGCCGCGCACCAGCGCGGCGGCCACCGCGTCCGGGTCGGCGGAGGAATGCACCAGCACGAAATCCTTGCCGCCGGTCTCGCCCACCAGGCGCGGGTAGTTCTTGTAGGACGCCACGCGCGCCCCGGACTGCGCCCACAGAGCGCGGAACACCGAGGTCGAGCCCGTGAAGTGCAGGCCCGCGAAGTCGGGCGAGGCCAGCACCGCGTCGGTGACGGTCTTGGGGTCGCCGTGCACGAAGTTGATGACGCCGGGCGGCAAGCCGGCCTCCTCGAAGAGCTTCTGCACGAACCAGCCGGAGTACAGCGCCAGGCTGGAGGGCTTCCACACCACGGTATTGCCCATCAGGGCCGGCGCCGCGGGGATGTTGCCCGCGATGGCGGTGAAGTTGAAGGGCGTCACGCCGTAGACGAAACCCTCGAGCGGCCGGTATTCCAGGCGGTTCCACATGCCGCGGCCGCTGACCGGCTGCTCGGCGTAGATGCGCTCGGCGAAGGCCACGTTGAAGCGCAGGAAGTCGATGAGCTCGCAGGCCGAGTCGATCTCGGCCTGGTGCATGTTCTTCGACTGGTTGAGCATGGTCGCCGCGTTGAGCGTCCAGCGCCAGTCGCCGGCGAGCAGGTCCGCGGCCTTGAGGAACACCGCCGCGCGCGCGTGGAAGGGCATGGCGGCCCACTCCTTGCGCGCCTTGAGCGCGGCCTTGACCGCCTTGTTGGCCTCCGCGGCACCGCCCTCGTGGGCGCGGGCGATGAGCTGGCCGTGGTCGTAGGGCGAGCGCACCTCGACCTTCTTGCCGGTGCGGACCTCTTCCCCGCCGATGACGAGCGGGATGTCGATGGGCTTGGCCTTCATGCGCTCCAGGCGCCGGAAGAAGGCGGCGCGCTCCGGGCTGCCGGGGGCGTAGCCGAGGATGGGTTCGTTGACGGGCAGAGGGACCGTGGTTCGGGCGTTCATGGGACGATGATAACACTTCCGGACGAGCCCATCGTCCCGCGGTCCCGTCGCCCCGCGCCGCCCGTAAAGCGTAGAATCGGGGCATGACGCCCCGCGCGTCGTTCTACGCCGCCTTCCTGCTCCTCGCCGCCGCGGGGCACCGCGGCTTCTTCGGCTTCGTGCTCTCCCGTCCGTCCGCACTGGGCGCCGACGCCCTCGTCTCGCTGGGAGCCGTGGGTCTGAGGCTGGCGGCGCTCGCCTGGGCGCTGTGCCTGGCCTCCGCCGTGGGCCGCGTCGCGCTGCGGCGCTTCCGTTTGTGGTTCAAGGACCCCGTCGAGCAGGCGCTCTTCGAGACCGCGCTCGGACTGGGCGCGCTGCACCACCTGCTCTTCGCGCTGGGCCTGCTCGGCCTGTGGACGCCGAAAGTCTTCATCGTCCTCTTCCTCCTGGGCCTCTACCCCGCGTGGCGCGCGCTCCCCCGGCCCGCGTGGCCGCGGGCCGGCGACCACGCCGCCGCCGTGCTCGGCGCCGTCATCGCGCTCGCCGCGCTCAAGGCCCTGCTCGCCTCCAACGCCCCGGTCTCCGACTGGGACTCCTTGGCCGTGCACCTCGAGCTGCCGCGCCTCTACGCGCGCGACGGGGGCTTCACCCCGGTGACCTGGCTGCTGCACGGCATGGACGCGATGGCGGCCGGCCTCTTCTTCGTCCCGGCGCTCGCGCTCGGCCAGGAGGAGCTGGCCCCGTTGACCATGTCCGCCTTCGCCGCCCTGACGGCGGCCGTCGCGTGGCGCGTCGGCCGCGAGCAGGCCGGGCCGCTCGCGGGCCTGGCGGCGGCGGCGCTGTTCCTGGTCTCGCCCGCGGCCGCGTCGGTCCTGGGCACGCCCGGCTCGGACTTCGCCGTCGCGCTGTGGAGCCTGCTCTCCTTCCTCGCCGCCTGGCACGGCCGGCGCGAGGGCGGCGCCTGGCTGGCGCTGTCGGGCGTCTTCATGGGCCTGGCCGCGACCACCAAGCTCTCCGGCCTGCTGCTCGCCGTCGCCGCCCTGCCGCCCATCCTATACGACGCGTACCTGCGGCGTGACCGGGTCGGCCCGCTGCTGTGGCTGGGCGCCGCGGCGCTGACGGCCGCGCCGTGGCTGGGACGCGCCTGGCTCGTGACCGGCAACCCGGTCTGGCCGCACTTCCCGGCGCTCTTCGGAGGGGACGCGCGCGAGCTGTGGCTGGGCGAGCGCGCCCGGCGCTCGGTCGTCGTCGGGCTCTCCGACGCGCTCGGAGGCTCCTGGCCGGTCCTCGTCCCGCTCGCCGTCGTCGTCGCGGCGTCGTGGCGGGAGGCCCTCAAGGACGCGTTCACCTTGCGCGTGCTCGCGCACGCGTGCGCGTTCGCGGCGCTGTGGGTCGCGGTGCAGGCGCAATGGCGCTACATGATCCCCCTGCTGCCGCTGCTCTACGCGGTCGCCGCGAAGTGGACGGCCCGGCGCCCCGCGCTCGCGCCCGCGCTCGCGCTCGGCCTGCTGCCGGCGCTGGGCCTCGGCGCCAACAACGAGGCCTTCGCCGTGTTCCGCGTGAAGCCCTCCGACGGGCGGACCCCGCGCGAGGCCTACCTCGCGCGCGCGGTGGACGCCTGGCCCGCGCTGGAGCGAGCCAACAAGACCTTGCCGCCGGGCGCGAAGGTCCTCCTCTACCGCGAAGTGCGCGGCTATCACCTCCAGCGCCCCTACCTCGTCGGCGACCCCCAGAACGAGGTGATGGTCCCCTACGAGAGGCTGCCCGGCGCCGCCGCCCTTCACCGTCACCTGCTGACGCTGGGCCTGTCCTTCGTCCTGGTCAACCCGTCGCGCCAGCCCTTCGCGCCCCTGCCGGAGTTCATGGCCGCCGACGCCCGCATGGCCGAGACGCTCGCGCGCCACGCCGACTTGGTGGATGAGATCGGCGGCGTGAGGCTCTACCGCCTCAAGCCGCTTGTGATAGAATCGCGCCGGTAGTCATGGCCACCAGCCTCCTCGCCCTGCTCGACGACGTCACCACCGTCCTCGACGACGTGGCCGTGCTCTCGAAGGTCGCGGCCAAGAAGACCTCGGGCGTGCTCGGCGACGACCTCGCGCTCAACGCGCAGCAGGTCGCCGGCGTGGACCCCGACCGCGAGCTGCCCGTGGTGTGGGCCGTGGCCAAGGGCTCCCTCAAGAACAAGGCCATCCTGGTGCCCGCCGCCTTGGCCGTCAGCGCATTGGCCCCTTGGGCCGTGACGCCCCTGCTGATGGTCGGCGGGCTGTTCCTGTGCTACGAAGGCGTCGAGAAGCTCGCCCACCGGCTCCTGCACACCGCGGCCCAGGACAAGAAGGAGCACGCCGCTCTCGTGAAGGCCGTCGCCGACCACAAGGTGGACCTGGTCGCCTTCGAGAAGGACAAGATCACGGGCGCCATCCGCACCGACTTCATCCTCTCGGCCGAGATCATCGCCATCACCCTCGGCGCCGTCGCCGGCAAGGACTTCGTCGTGCGCGCCGGCGTGCTGGCGGCCATGGCGGCGCTCATGACCGTCTTCGTGTACGGCTTCGTCGCCGCCGTGGTCAAGCTCGACGACTTCGGCCTGAGCCTGACCAAGAAGAAGTCCTCCGCCCCCGCCGGCCGCCTCATCCTCGCCGCCGCGCCGTGGCTGATGAAGGCGTTGTCCGTGCTCGGCACCGCCGCCATGTTCCTCGTCGGCGGCGGCATCCTGACCCACGGCGTTCCCGGCCTGCACGACAAGATCCACCACCTCGCCGAGGCGGCGGGTCCGCTGGCCCTCGTCGTGCCGTCCTTGGCCGACGCCCTCGTCGGGGTCGTCGCGGGCGCGTTGACCTTGGCGGCCGTCCACGGCGTCGCGCGGCTGCGCGGCCGCTAGCGTGCGGCTGGTCCTCTTCAGCGGGCTCGGCGGGGACCACCGCCTGACCCGGCCCGTGGTCGTGCCCGGCGTCGAGGTGCTCACTCCCGACCACCTGGAGCCCCTTCCCGGCGAGCGCCTGCCGGCCTACGCCCGGCGCGCGGCCGACGCCGCGGGCCTGGCCGCGGGCGACGCGGTGGGCGGCGTCTCTTTCGGCGGCATGATCGCCGCCGAGGTCGCGCGGCAACGGGAGGTCGCGGCGCTGGTCCTGCTCGGCACCTGCGTGCGGCCGCGCCGCCTGCCGGCCTCTTACCGGCTGCTGGAGAAAATCGGTCCGCTGCTCCCCGACGCGGTGCTCGGCCTGCGCACCTGGGCCCAGTTCGTGCGCCGGCGCTTCGCGCCCATGACGCCCGAAGGCGTCGCCGTGCTGCAGGCGATGGCCGCCGACTGCCCGCCCGCGCGCATCCGCGCCTTCGGACGGATGCTGATGGACTGGGACGGCGTCGAGGCGTTCGGCTGCCCGGTGCTGTCCATCCACGGCGACCGTGACGCCATCATCCCCTTGTCCTGCGCGGAACCGGGTCTCGTGCTGAAGGAAGCCGGCCACTCCTTCACGCTGACCCACGCCTCGCAGACCGCCGGGGCCATCGCCGCGTTCCTCGCCGCGCGAGGCTCGTAAAAAGGCGGGGCTCCGGTCTCCCGGAGCCCCGCGCGTTCCAGCCGCTCAGCGGGCGGGCGCCCGCTCAAGACTCGAATACTGAGTTAGGTACCTGTCCCCTTTCTCAGTCACCAGGCCGAGGCGGCCCACTGCTTCTGCTCGGGTTTGGCCCACCAGTCCTTCTTCCAGGACTTGTTCCACCAGGAGCGCAGCGGGACCATGGTCGAGGTGACCCAGCCGGCCGCGTTGGCGTCGGCGATGCCCTTCCAGACCTCCTCCCAGTCCTTGCCGCCGGCCCAGACCAGGTAGTCCCAGTCGCCGGGGATGGAGGTGACGGAGTTGGCCCACTTCCACTTCGAGACGTTCTTCATCTCGCCGTTGAGGTGCGGGGAGCGGACCCACAACCAGGCGCCGGCGGGCTGTTCCCACCACCACTTGCCGTTGGTCATGCCCTTGTAGACGAAGTGCGTGGAGGTCGCGGTCACGCCGGGGATGGCGCGCAGCTCGCACGCCTTCTGGTAGAGGTCCTCCCAGGAGCGCGCGTCCACCCAGACCATCACGCTCCAGTTGCCCGTCAGCATCCAGGCGCCGATGGCGTCGCGCCAGCCCTTCGCCTTGTTCCAGACCTTCTCGCCCGCCTTCCAGTCGCACTGCACCAGCAGGTACGCCGAGCGCTTCTCCCAGCCGTTCCAAGCCATGTCGCGTGTCCTCCCGATTAGAGTCGTGCCACGACGATAGCACTTTTTCGTCGCGCGGCAAGGCCGCGCGCGCCTCACAGCAGCTTGTAGAGGCCGATGGGCTTCTCCTTGCCCTTGAGCCTGACGGCCTCGCACAACTCGGCCTTGAGCCCGTCGCGCAGGGCGGGGCTCAGCGCGGCGTGGACCTGCTCGCTGACGAGGATGACCGAGCCCAGGTCCTTGTTCATGGACTCGATGCGCGCGGCGATGTTGACCGTGTCGCCGATGACGGTGAACTCCAGCCGCTTCTCGGTGCCGATGTTTCCGGCGACGAGCAGGCCGGTGTGCACGCCCACGCCGAAGCCCACCTCGCCGGGCCCCAGCCCCTCCGCGTTGAAGGCGGCCAGGCGCTCGCGCATGCCCAGGGCGGCGCGCACGGCGTCGTCGGCGTGGTCCTTGGAGCCGAACTGCGGCGCGAACACGGCCATCACCGCGTCGCCGATGAACTTGTTGACCATGCCGCGGTGCGCCATGATGGGCTCGGTCACGAAGGAGAAATAGGAGTTGAGGAAGCGCACGAGCTCCTCCGGGGACATGCGCTCGCTGAGAGTGGTGAAGCCGCGGATGTCGGAGAAGAGGATGGTCGCCGAGATGCTCTCTCCGCCCAGGGACACCGCGCCCGACTCCATGAGCTTCTTGGCCACTTCGACCGAGACGTAGCGGCCGAAGGTGTCCTTGAGGCGCTCTCGCTCGGCCAGGCCGTCCACCATGGAGTTGAAGTGCGCCTTGAGCTCGCCGATCTCGTCGTCGTCGAGCACCGAGGTCTTGCAGTCGAAGTCCCCCGCCGCCAGGCGCTCCATCTTCTTGTTGAGCTCGCCGAGCGGGCGGGCGATGCTGTGATAAAGCGTCTCGATGTAGCCGGCCGCGAAAACGAAGGTCACGATGATGACGCCGGCGGTCGTGTCTCCGGCGACGCCCGACTCGCGCGCCAGCTCCAGGAGCACCAGCGGCAGCAGCACCAGGTTCACCACGAAGGCGACGAGCTTGATGTGGATGCTCCAGAACGGGCCTTCCTTGCGGCGGTAGAGCTCGGGCTCGGCGTAGAGGCGCCCGGACACCGCGCGGATGAGCAGCGGGTCGAGGAAGACGACGCTGAGGTAGCCGCCGTAATAGGCGTACACCGCGGAGTAGAAGGTCCACGACGCCCAAGCCGCCGCGCCGCCGCCCCCGCTCCATGCCGCGTGCGCGAGGGACTGGAGCGCGAAGTTGGCCGCCCACAGTCCCGTGATGAACCGGTACAGGCCGAGGTAGCGGCTCACCGCCAGCGGCCGCAGGTCCTCGCGCCCCTCGTCCAGGAAGAGCTTGAGCGGCCGCGCCCACCACCAGGCCGCGCCGTAGAAGCCGCCGAAGAAGACGGCGAACGAGAGCCAGGCCGGCGGCGTCGGCTGCGGGAACGCGCCGAACCGGGCGCTCAGGACCGCCCGGACGGCCCCCTCGTAGACGAAGGCGCCGACGCCCCCCACGAACAGCGCGGAGAGCACCTGACGCTGCAGGCGCACCTTCTTATGAGGAAGCGACATCGCGGCCGCAGTATAACCGGGTCCCCCGGGGCGCGCAAGGCGGGCGGTCTTGACGAGAGGCTCCGGGTCCGCTATACTGTCCCTCAGAAGGGGAGTAGATCACCCTCGAAGTCGAGGGGACGCCCGGATCGTCAGCACGCCCGAGACAGGGCCGGTCCGGCGGGAGCGGAAAAGCTCCGATCAAGACCTTCCGCGCTCGGCGCGGAGGGTTTTTTTATTTTAAGGAGGTCGCTCATGTTCGCGATGGCCAAGCGGTTGTTCTTGTTCATGCTGGTGAACGTGCTGGTGGTGCTCACCATCTCCATCACGCTCAACCTGTTGGGCGTGCGTCCGTACCTGAGCGCCCGGGGCATCGACTACGGCGCCCTGCTGGCCTTCTGTCTGGTCTGGGGCATGGGCGGCGCGTTCATCTCCCTGGCGCTCTCGCGCGTCATGGCCAAGTGGAGCATGGGCGTCCAGCTGGTGGACGACCGGCATGAGCTGGCCGTGACCGTGCACCGCCTCGCCGCGCAGGCCGGCCTGCCCGCGATGCCCGAGGTCGGCATCTACGACAGCCCTGAGCCCAACGCCTTCGCCACCGGGCCCACCAAGTCCCGGGCGTTGGTCGCGGTGTCCACCGGCCTGCTCGAGCGCATGAGCGCCGACGAGGTCGAAGGCGTGCTCGGCCACGAGGTCGCGCATATCGCCAACGGGGACATGGTCACCATGACCCTCGTGCAGGGCGTCATCAACGCCTTCGTCATGTTCCTGGCGCGCGTGTTGGGCTGGTTCATCGCCTCGCAGATGTCGCGCGGCGACGACCGCGAGCGCTCCAGCTTCGGCCTGCAGTACCTCATCACCATGGTGCTGGAGATCGCCTTCAGCGTGCTCGGCATGTTCGTCGTCGCCTGGTTCTCGCGCCTGCGCGAGTACCGCGCCGACGCGGGCGGCGCGCGCCTGGCCGGGCGCGAGAAGATGATCCGCGCCCTCATGGCCCTGCAGCGCACCTTCCAGCCGGTGGACCAGGTCGGCGCGGTGTCCGCGCTCAAGATCGCCGGCGGCAGCGGCGGCTTGATGGCCTTGTTGTCCACCCACCCGCCGCTGGAGGTCCGCATCAAGCGTCTCAGCGAAGCCGTGCTCTGAGACGGCCTGAAATAGTTCCTTAACGGGGGGCGGCTATCCTCCGGGCATGGATCTGACGCCCGGCCGGCAGACGCCGCCCCCCGACTTCTCCGACCTCGCGGAGCGCGCCGCGCGGCTGCGGCGCAGCGCGCTGCAGACGCGTCTGCGCCTGGCCGAGCAGAGCCGCGAGCTCGAGCGACTGTCCGGACGCCTCGGCGCGGCCCGTCAGGCCGCCGCCGCCCCCGCGCCCCGCGCGCCCGCCCCCGTCTCCGTTCCCGGTCCCGCTCCCGCGGCGGCGCCTCGTCCCGCCAGCGCGCTCCCGCGTCCCGTCCCCGCGCCCGTCCCGAAGGAGGCCGTTGCGGTCTCGGCGCCCGTACCGGCCTCCCTCCGGGCGGACGCGCGGCGCCACGCCCCGTCGCTCGTCTTCGCGGCGCTGCCGTTCGCCGTCATCGGCGCGGCCGCGTACGCGGCCCACGCCAAGATCTCCCCCCATCTGCGCGTGCTCGAGGCTCCCGCGGCGGCCGTCGCGCCGGCCTTCGCCGCGGCGCGCGACCCCCTCGTCTCCGTCGAGCCGCCGCCTCCCGCCGCCGAGGCCGAGGAGGAAGCCGAGGCCCTGCTCCTGGTCCACGACTGGAAGCCGGAAGGCGCCGGACTCACCGTGCTCCAGACCCTCGGCGGCGAGCTGGACCGACCGGGGCGCCCGCCGGTGTGGAGCGTGGAGCGCGTGGGCGCGCGCCAGTACCTCGTGCGCTTCCGAGACGGCGCGGCCGAACACGCCTTCGAAGCCGACCTCGAGACGCGCGCCGTGCGCCCGGCCGTGGACGCCGACGCCCTCTTCGCCCACCGCTGACCGCGCTTGACCGCGACGCGGTCCGCTGTTAACCTCCCTTGATGGCCACCGTCCCCTGCCCCGGCTGCGCCGCCGCGCTGGAGCCCGCCCAGGAGGTCTGCCCCGCCTGCCGCCGCCCCCGCGGGCCCGACGAGATCGAGGCCGGCCGCTTCGCGCTCGCGGCCGCCGACGAGGAGCGGCGCCGTCGCCCCCGGCGCGCGGCGGGAGCGGCCCTGGCCGTCGCGGCGCTCGCCGGCCTCTTCGCCGCGCGCGGGCC
>JANRKA010000081.1:0-56940 GCA_033875325.1 Elusimicrobiota bacterium
GGCGACGCGGACGCGGAGCGGCGGCTGGCGTCCGCCGGCGCCTTGCGCGGCGGCCGCTACGAGGCCGAGTTGTGGCGCGGCCTCCCGCCGCGGCCGCCCCTGCCCCGCCGCGCCGGCTGGCTGGTGGCCCCCTCTAGAACCAGTACTGGGCGATGACCACGACCTGGTTGGGCTGACGCCCGAACTCGGTCGTCCGCTCGCCGCCGAAACGCTGCCAGGCCGCGGTGAGCCACAGGTCCTCGAGCGGGTTGACCGCGAGGCTGGGATAGAAGAAGGTGGACGCGTCGCGGGCGTTGGCCACGCCCACGGCTTCGGCCTTCACCAAGGTGTGCAGGTCGTGCGAGAGGCTGCCGCCCGCGTAGTCGCGGCCCACCCCGACCTCGCGGCCGGAACGCAGCGAGGCGAAGTCGTAGCGGCGCCGGTCGTCCTGCCCGTTGCCCGCGTGGTACCACTCGACGACGAGCGAGGCGTCGTTGGGGAAGGTGTAGTCCCAGCCCAGCCCCGCCTTCCAGTACGGCGTGCGGACCTCGGGGCTGAAGTAGGCCAGCTCGCCGTGCAGCGTCCCGTCGAGCACGGTGCCGGCGAAGTCGCCGCCCACGATGAGCGAGCCCGTGGAGCCCGCCACCTTGCCGCCGAGCAGCGACGCGTCCCACCCGGCCCAGTTGCCGCGGCCGCGCGCGACGAGCGCGTGCTCCGGCCAGTTCTCCTGCGGCGCCCAGACCAGCTCGGCCTGGCCGAGCTCGCCCACCGGCGCGCGGCCGTAGAGCGCGT
Source organism: Elusimicrobiota bacterium (assembly GCA_033875325.1). Taxonomy (GTDB): domain Bacteria; phylum Elusimicrobiota; class Elusimicrobia; order UBA1565; family UBA9628; genus GWA2-66-18. The sequence goes on from JANRKA010000081.1 coordinate 772, forward strand.
CCGCGCCGCGGCGCTCGTCGCGCTCCACGGTCACGGGCTGGTAGGGGTTGAAGACGTCGGTCGGGTTCCACAACTTGCCCGTGCCCCAGGCCACGCGTTGGCGGCCGGCGCGCACGACGAAGTCGTCGGTCTCCACGCCGACCCAGCCGCGGAACACCCCGTGGCCGTAGCCGTTGGTCGTGCCCGTCGAGATCGTGCCCTCCATGTCGAGCCAGGGCTTGGGCGGGGCGTAGCCGAACAGGCGGAACTCCGTGGTGCGGAAATAAGAGCCCGCGGCGACCTGGTGGTCGTAGGAGACCTGCCCGCGCAGGACCCCGGCCTCGCCGTCCAAGGTCAGGCGGCCGCGCGAGGTGCTCAGGTTGTAGGCGCGCCGGTCGAGGGCGGAGTGCGAGTATTGCCAGAAGCTCTTGAGGTAGCCGGAGGCCTTCACGCCCGCGCCCGCCGGCAGCGCGGCCAGCAGCAGGAGGCTAACGAGCGCGGACTTCTTCGCCATGCAGCTGCCCGTCCTGCAGGTGGACCACGCGACGGGCGCGCGACAGCACCGCGGGGTCGTGGCTCGAGAACAGGAAGGTCAGCCCCTGCTCGCGATTGAGGGACTCCATCAAGTCGAGCAGGGCCGCGCCGGTCTTGGAGTCCAGGTTGGCGGTGGGCTCGTCGGCCAGGATGAGGGCCGGGCGGTGGACGATGGCGCGCGCCACCGCGACGCGCTGCTGTTGGCCGCCCGAGAGGAGGTCGGGGCGCCGGTGCGCGAAGGCGTCCAAGCCGACGGAGGCCAGCGCCTCGAGCGCGGCGGCGCGGCGTCCCGCGGGGTCGCCGCCGCGCAGCACGAGCGGGTACTCCACGTTCTCGACGGCGGTGAGCACCGGGATGAGGTTGTAGGACTGGAAGACGAAGCCCAGCTAGCGCAGGCGGAAGTCGGCCTGGTCGGCCTCGTCGAGGCCGGACACGGCCTGGCCGTCGTAGAGCACCTCGCCCGAGGACGGGCGGTCGAGGGTCCCGATGACGTTGAGCAAGGTGGACTTGCCCGAGCCCGAGGGACCGGCCAGGGCGGTGAACTCGCCGCGCTCGACCTTCAGGTCCACGCCGATGAGGGCCGCGGTCCCGTTGCCGCGCGCGTAGACCTTGCCCACGTCCACGACCTCCACGAGGCTAGACATGGCGCAGGGCCTCCGCGGGCTTGAGGCGTTGGGCGCGCAGGGCGGGCGGGATGGCGGCGAGCAGGCTGGTGAGCAGCACGGCGGCGCAGGCTTCGGCGTGGGAGGCCCAGGAGGGCTTGAGGTAGATGACCGACGGGAAGGGCAGGAAGTAGGAGAAGGCGTCGCCCACCGCGAGGTGCAGGCCCACGCGGCCGAAGTGCGCGATGAGCGCCGCCCCGAGCGCGACGCCGAACGCCGCGCCGCACAGGCCGAGGATGGCCGACTCCACGAGGATGAGGCGCATGACCCAGCGCGGGCGGGCGCCGATGGCCATGAGCACGCCGAACTCTCGCACCCGCTCGAAGAGGCTCATGAGCTGGGTGTTGAGGATGCCCAGGGCCACGATGGCGAACACGACCAGCAGCACCACGCGCAGGATGGCGTCCTGGAAGGCTTGGACGCCGACGATCTCGTGGTCGATGTCGCGCCAGGCCAGCGCGCGCAGCTCGGGCGGCAGGGCCGCGGCCAGGTCGGCGCGCACGGCCTCGGCGTCCTCCAGGTCGTGCAGCCGCGCGACGAGGTGGTTGGCCTGGCCCGGGCGGCCGAGCATCTCCTGGGCGACCGCGAGCGGGATCCAGATGATCTGCCCGTCGAAGGACTCCGAGCCGGTGCGGTGGATGCCCACGACCCTCAGCGCCTCCGCGCCCATCGAGCCGTCGGCGGCCTGGGCCATGACCACGACCTTCTCGCCCAAGCGCACGCCCAGGCGCGAGGCGAGTTTGACGCCCATCACGAGACCCTTGGGGTGGCCGCTCAGGTACTCGCCCTGCTCCATGTAGCCCGACATGCTCGTGACGAGGCGCTCCTTCTCCGGCTCGACCGCGGCGATGAGGGCGCCCACCGAGGCTTCGGGCGAGGACACCAGGCCGGTGAGGTGGATGCGCTTGGCGGCGACCTTCACGCGCGGGTCCTTTTCGAGCAGCGCCAGGGCGGCGTCGGGGCTCGAGATGTATTTGTCCGGGAACTTGTTCTCCTCCACGTCCTTGCGCTGGACCTGGAGGTGCCCGGTGATGGAGCCGGTGGACTTCTCGACGAGCTGGGCCTGCAGCGACTTGATGAGGCTCTGGCCGAACATGATGGCGGCCAGGCCGAAGCCGAGGGCCGCCGCGTTGATGAGGCTGCGGCGCAGATTGCGCCAGACGTTGCGCCAGGCCAGCCGCAGCATCAGCCGCCCCCCTTCTGGAGGCGCGCGTAGCTGAAGAACGAGTCCTCGAGCGGCACGTCGAACTCCAGCGAATGGTACTGCAGCAGAGTCCGCTGCCCCTTCTTCTTGGCCGGGACGCATTCCAGCCGCGTCGGCACGCGCCGGCCGCCCATGACCTTGATCTCGGAGAGGGTGATGGTGCGGATGAGCTCCCCGCGCTCGGAGTAGTCCTCCTCGAGCAGCGGGACGACGGCGCCGTCGTCGTAGAGCGCGACCTCGGAGACGACCTTGCCCCATACCACGGGCGCGTCCGGCTTGGGGATGCCCTCGATGCGGTAGACGACGCGCCCCTCCTCCTTCGTCGTCTTGAGGAGCGTGTGGGTGTAGTCCTTCACCACGGAGTCGGCCTTGACGATGTCCTCGTAGGTGAAGTCCGAGCCCTGCCAGGAGCTGTGCATCATGGTCGGCGGCACCTTGATGACGCGCTCGACCTTGGGCAGCCACACCCACATCTCGGTCTTGCGGCGCAAAGTCGTGTTGCCGCGCTCCTTGGCGGGCGCGCGGATGACGATGAAGGCCAAAGTGCGGTCCTTGTTCCAGCCTTCGACCTCGATGGCGCGCCGCCAGTCCGGCGTCTCGATGGTCATGGTCAGCCGGCCGTGGCTGGAGTCGCCGCGCAAGGCCTTGTTGGCCTTGTCCACGAGCTCGACGACGGAGGGCTCGGCGGCCGACGCGGACACGCTCAGGAGCAGGGCGAGGAGCACGGCGCCATTCTACTTTATCGTAGAATGGGGGCGTGAAGCGTTACGCCTGCGTGCACGGCCACTTCTACCAGCCGCCCCGCGAGAACCCGTGGACGGGGCAGGTCGAGCGCCAGCCCTCCGCCGGCGCGGACCACGACTGGAACGCGCGCATCACGCGCGAGTGTTACGGGCCCAACGCCGAGGCGCGCGTGGTGGACGGGCAAGGGCGCCTGGCCGACCTCGTGGACAACTACGCGCACATGTCCTTCGACTTCGGGCCGACCTTGCTCTCCTGGCTCGAGCGCGAGCGCCCCGAGGTGCACCGCCGCGTGGTCGCGGCCGACGCCGAGAGCGTGCGCCGCCTCGGCCACGGCTCGGCGCTGGCGCAGGGCTACCACCACAGCATCCTGCCCCTGGCCCACCCCCGCGACCGGCGCACCGAGCTCGTCTGGGGCCTGGCCGACTTCCGCCGCCGCTTCGGCCGCGAGGCGGAGGGGCTGTGGCTGCCCGAGTGCGCGGCCGACGAGGCGACCTTGGCCGAGGCCGCCGCGCTCGGCGTGAAGTTCGTCGTGCTCGAGCCGGGCCAGGCCGCGGAGCCGGTGCGCCCGGGCGTGCCCTACCGTTGGAAGGGCCGCGGCCGGGAGCTGGCGGTGTTCTTCTACGACGGCGCCCTCTCGCGCGCGGTCGCCTTCGAGCGGGCGATGTCGCACAGCGGCGCGTTCGCCGAGCGCATGCTCAAGTCCGTGCCCGCGACCGCCGAGGACGGGTTGTGCCTGCTCGCCACCGACGGCGAGAGCTACGGCCACCACGAGGCCTTCGCCGAGATGGGCCTGGCCCACCTGCTCACCCGCGACCTGCCGGCGCGCGGCGTGAAGACCGTCAACCTCGCCTGGTACCTCGCCCATCACCCGCCGCGCCTGGAGGTCCGCCTGAAGGCCGGCGCGACCTCCTGGAGCTGCGCGCACGGCGTGGAGCGTTGGCGCTCCGACTGCGGCTGCGGGCGCGAGGGCGCCGCGTCGTTGGCCTGGCGCGCCCCCTTGCGCGCCGCGCTCGACGGCCTGCGCGAGCGCCTGGCCGCCCTCTACGAGAGGACGGGCCCGGGTTGGGAGGCGCGCGACGCCTACGCCGAGCTGCTCGGCCCGCGCGACGAGCGCGCGGAGGAGGCCTTCCTCGCCCGCCACGCCCCGGGCGCCGGCGACGACGCCGCGCGCGCGCGCGCGCTGACCGCGCTCGAGATGCAGCGCCACGCCTTGATGATGTTCACGAGCTGCGGCTGGTTCTTCGGCGCCGTCGAGCGCCTGGAGCCCGTGCAGATCCTGCGCTACGCCGCGCGCGCCCTGGAGCTGGGCCGCGCGCTCGGCGAGGACCACGAGCCCGCGTTCCTGGCCGACCTCGCGAAGGTCCCGTCCGCCGAATACGGCGACGGCGCGCGGCTGTGGCGCGAGCTCGTGCTGGAGGGCCGCGTCGGCGCCGACGAGGCCGCCGCGCACTTCGCGGTCGAAGGCGTGCTCGCCGACGCCGGGACCACGGTGCTCGGCTGGCGCTGCGCGTCGGAGCGGCTGACGCGGCGCGCGGAGGGCGGCGTCTCCGCGCTCGCCGGCCGCGCGGTCTTCTCGCGCTCGGGCGCGGCGCCCGAACGCCGCTGCTTCGTCGCCGCGGTCCTGCCGGGCCAGCGGGTCCAGGCCTTCGTGTGCGGCGACCTGCCCGACGAGCGGCTCGACGCCCTGCTCTCGGCCGCGGCGCGCGGGCAGGAGACGGAGCTGCCGGCCGGCCGCCACTTCCTCCTGCGCGACCTGCGCCCGGACGCGCGCGAGCGCGTGCTCGCCGCGGTGCTCAAGCGCCGGCTCTCGCGCTGGGAGGCCGGCGCGCGCGACCAGCTCGATGAGGCGCTGCCGCTGCTGGAGCAGTACCGCGGGCTGGGCCTGCGCCCCCCGGAGGGGCTGCACGAGGAGGCGCGCGTGCTGCTGGGCCACGCGCTGGCCGACGCGGCGCGCCGGTTCGCGGAGGGCGCCTACGGCGCGCTGGCCGCGCTGGCGGGGACCGTGGCGCGCGCGAAGGCCGCCGGCCTCGACGTGCCCGCGGGGCGCGCGCAGGAGCCCTTCGCGCGCGGCGTGGAGCGCGTGCTCGGCGAGCTCGAGGCGGCCTGGGAGCCCCACCTGCTCGAGGACCTGCGGGAGGCGGCCGCCGTCGGCGCGGCCGCGGGGCTCGGCGATTGGCTGCCCGCCGCGCAGGTCCGCTTCCTGCGCCTGCTCAAGTCGCGAAACGGCGACGCGGCGGCGGGCGCCGCGGCGGCGGCCGCGCTGAGCGTCGCGCTCCCGGGCTAACGGCCGGGCACGGCCCGCATCTCCTCGCGGACGTAATGCAGGAGGGCCGGCGCGATGAGCACGCCGGGCACGCCCATCGTGGCCTCGCCGACGACCAGTCCGATGAGGGTCATCCACATCGGCGTGTCGATGGACCCGCCGACGATGCGGCTGTTGAGCAGGTACTCCAGCTTGTGGAGGACCACGAGATAGACCAGGCCCCCGACCGCCAGCTGCACGGAGACCGTCAGCCCCGCCAGCGTGATGAAGGAGTTGCTCACGATGTTGCCGACGATGGGGATGAGCCCGCACACGAAGGTCAGCAGGATGAGGAAGGTGCGGAAAGGGAAGCCCATGATGACCAGGAACGCGCCCGTGAGCAAAGTGTTGACCACCGAGATGGTGAACTGGGCGCCGACGATGCGCTCGAAGCTGCGCACGAAGAGGCTCACGCGGGAGGTGAACTCGATGCGCACGGCGTCGAAGAGGCTGCCGCGGTCCTCCTCCACCGACGGCGTCAGGAAGCGCAGGTTGGCCACGAAGACGCCCGCGACGACCTGGAAGAAGCCCCGCGTGAGCAGGCCGCTGGTGGCGCCCACCGAACGCGCGTTCTCGCGAGCCGCCGAGACGACCAGGTCGCGCAGCTCGCGCGCGTTCTCCGCCGGGAAGTCCACGCCCTGCGCCTCGGCCAGGCCGCCCAGGCGCGGCAGCACGCGGTCGAGCAGCTCCGGCAGCCGGTCGAGGCCGACGGTGAGGAAACGCACGATGACCCAGGCGAACACGGTGGCCAGGACCACGAACACGATGACGGCGGCCGTGCGCGACACCGCGGCGCGCGTGCCCATGTCGCGCAGGCGGCGCTCGGTGAGGTCCAGGATCATGTAGGACACGAGCGCGGCCAGCAGGCAGGGGCCGAGGTCGAACTTGGCGATGACGACCAGGCACGCCGCGAAGAGCAGGTAGGAGGCCTTGCGCGCGACGGTGAGTTCGGCCATGGAGTGGAAGGATAGGACAGCCACCCCCCCCTGTCAAGAGCGCTCCGCGCTTGTTACACTATCGAGCAATGGCCAAAACGACCGACGCCAAGCTGTGGCAGGACGATGAGCGCCCCGTGGACGTCACCAACGTCCTTTTCCTCATCGGCAGCCCCCTCATCGCGGTGGCGGGCACCTCCGTGTACTCCTACTTCTACGGCTTCCACTGGGGCGACCTGGTGATGTGGTTCATCTTCCACGTCCTCACCAGCGTGTGCGTCACCGCGGGCTACCACCGCTACTACTCGCACCGCGCCTTCTCGTGCTCCAAACCCGTCCAGCTGTTCTTCCTCGTCTTCGGCGCCGCCGCGGTCGAGAACTCCCTGCTCAAGTGGGCCTCCGACCATCGCTACCACCACCGCCACGTGGACACGCCCGAGGACCCGTACAACATCCTCAAAGGCGGCTTCTACGCCCACATGGGCTGGATCTTCTACAAGGACACCCGCGACCAGGCGCGCCGCTGGGAGAACGCGACCGACCTGACCAAGGACCCCTTGGTCATGTGGCAGCACAAGTATTACCTGCCCCTCGTCGTCGGCGTGACCTTCCTGCTGCCCACCGTCATCGGCATGCTCTACGGGCGTCCGGTGGGCGGCCTGTTGTGGGGCGGCTTCGTGCGCGCGGTCGTCGTGCACCACACGACCTTCTTCATCAACTCCTTGGCGCACCTCGTCGGCACCAAGCCCTACTCGCTCAAGGACACGGCCCGCGACTCGTGGTTCCTGGCGCCCATCACCTTCGGCGAGGGCTACCACAACTTCCACCACAAGTTCCAGGCCGACTACCGCAACGGCCTGCGCTGGTGGCAGTTCGACGCGACCAAGTGGTTCATCTGGGGCCTGGAGCGCGCCGGGCTGGCCTGGGGCCTCAAGCGCACCCCCGAGCCCCTCATCCTCAAGGCCAAGCTCGAGGTGGAGAAGGAGCTCATCGCGCGGCGCGTGGCCGCCGCCGCGTCCGCCGGCGCGCACCCGCGCCTGTGGGAGAAGGTCTCCTCGCGCCTGGACGCCGGCTCCAAACGCGTCTACGAGGCCCACGCCGCCTATGTCTTGGCCAAGGCCGAGTACAAACACCGCTACGACGAGTGGTCCGCCGACGTGCGCCGCCAGTGGCAGGGCAAACTCGCCATGCACCGCGCCGACTACGAGGCGGCCATGATCCGCTGGCGCTCCACCATGCGCGCCATGCACCGCCTCCCCCAGCCCTCCGCCTCGGGCCTGCTGTCCTTGGCCGCCGTCCTCGACCTCCTCAAGCACCGCGTCATCTGAGCTAGGACCATTGCCGCCCGCGTCTTGGGCCCAAGGGCCCCAAGACGAGGGCGCGCGCTTTCCTAATATGGGGGCATGGCGCGTGCCCTCGCCGCCCTGACCGTGCTGCTCGCCGGCTTCGCCGGCGCCGCGCCCGTCGGCCGCGCGCGGGTCGTGCTGCCGGTGCGTTTCGACCTGGGGCCCGCCGCCATGGCCGCGCGTTTCGACGCCGCGCACGCGCGGCTGGGCGCCGCCGCCGACCGCATCGCGGCCGCGCCGACGCTCGGGGCGCGCTTCGCCGACACCTTCGGCGCCTACGAGACGGCGTTGGCCGACTTCGCCGAGGCCGTCGAGCCGATGACCGTCCTGGCCGACGTCTCCCCCGACCCGGAGGTGCGCGCCGCCGCGCAGGCGCTCTCCGAGCGACAGCAGCAGGCGGTCATCGCGCTGACGGCCCGCGAGGACCTCTACGCCGCGCTCGCCGCGGCGCCGGCGGAGGGCTTGTCGCCGGTCGAGGCGCGCCTGCGCGAGCGCGTGCTGGCCGACTTCAAGGAAGCCGGTCACGGCCTCTCGGCCGAGGACCGCTCCCGGCTGCTCGCCCTCCAATCGCGTCTGGCCGCGCTCACCGAGCGCTTCGAGGAGAACCTGCGCGAGGACCGCGGCGAGATCGAGGCCGAGCTCTCCGAGCTCGCCGGCGTGCCGTCCGACCTGCTCGACGCGATGCCGCGCACGCCCGAAGGCCGCGTGCGCGTGAGCCTGGACATGGCGACCTACCAGGCCGTCATGACCAGCGCGCGCGATGCGGGCCTGCGCCGGCGCCTGGAGCTGGCCGACCAGCGCCGCGGCGTCGAGGAGAACCCGGCCATCCTGCGCGAGGGCCTGGCGCTGCGCGCCGAGGCCGCGCGTCTGAGGGGGTTCCCCACCTTCGCGCACATGGCGCTCTCCGAGGCCATGGCGGGCGCGCCGGAGCGCGTGGCCGCGTTCTTCGAGCGCGTGCGCGCGGCCATCGGCGCGCGCGCGGAGCGCGACCGCGCCGAGCTGCTGGCGCGCAAGCGCCAGGACGAGCCCGGCGCCGAGCGCCTGGAGTCCTACGACCGCTTCTACTACGAGGAGCGGCTGCGCCGCGAGCGCTTCGGCGTGGACCCCGACGAGGTGCGCTCCTACTTCCCCCTCGAGCGCGTGCTGCCGGGCGTGCTGCGCGTCTATGGACGCATGTTGGGCGTGGAGTTCCGCCCCGTGCTCGACGCGCCGGTCTGGCACGCCGAGGTGCGCGTGTTCGACGCCTACGACGCCGACGGGGCGCTGCTGGGCCGCGTCTACCTGGACCTCATCGCGCGCGAGGGAAAATACGGCTTCGCGGCCATGCAGCCCGTCTCGGCGGGCCGCGCCCTGCCCGACGGGAGCTACCGCGCGCCCACGGCCATGGTGATGGCCAACTTCCCCCGCCCCGCGCCGGGCCGCCCCGTGCTGCTGCCGCACTCCGACGTCGAGACCCTGTTCCACGAGTTCGGTCATGTGATGCACGAGCTGCTCACGCGTTCGCCCTACGCGTCGATGGCCGGCTCGCAGGTCGCGATGGACTTCGCCGAGCTGCCGTCTCAGATCATGGAGAACCTGGCCTGGGACCCCGAGGTGCTGGCCGAGGTCTCCGGCCGCGTCGAGGACGGCGCGCCCCTGCCGGCCGCCTTGCTCGAGCGTTTGGTCGCCGCGCGTTCGTTCCAACGCGGCCTGTTCTACCTGCGCCAGCTCGCCTTCGCCATGGTGGACCAGAGCCTGCACGCCGCCGCGCCCGCCGACCCCGTGGAGGCGTCCAACCGGCTCATCGAGGCGGTGCTCGGCTTCCGCGTCCAGCCGGGCGCCGCGCCGGTGGCGTCTTATGAATATCTCTTCGGCGGCTACGAAGCCTTCTACTACGGCTACGCCTGGTCCGAGGTGTACGCCGAAGACGCGTGGTCGCGTTTCCGCCGCGAAGGCCTGACCGCCGCCGGCGCGGCCTTCCGCCGCGAGATCCTGGAGCGCGGCTCGTCGCGCCCCGAAGCCGATTCCCTGCGCGCCTTCCTGGGGCGCGAGCCGTCCCTGGAAGCCTTCATCGCCAAGCTGCTCGAGGAGCCCCGCTCATGATCCGTCTATTGCTCTCCATCGTCCTGCTCGCCGCGCCCGCCTCGTCGGCCGTCGTCGTCCGGCCGGGCGCCGCGGGTCCTTCCATGCCGGTCGGCCCCGCCTACCGCTGGAGCCTCTCGCCCGAGCAGATGATGGCCCAGCACCGCCTGGCCAAGGCGTCCTTGGAGTCGTCCTTGGCCGCCATCGCGGCGGTGTCCGCGCCGCAGGCGACCTTCGCCAACACCGTGCTGCCCTACGAACGCGCCTCGGCCGCCTGGGTCCAGCAGTGGCTGCCGCTGCGTTTCCTGTCGGAAGTCTCCCCCGACCCCGCCGTGCGCGAGGCCGCGCGGACCATCCAGGCCGAGGTGGACGCCGTCTCCATCGAGCTGGGACAACGCGAGGACCTGTACCGGCTGTTCGAGGCCGCCGCCGCCAAAGGCGAGACGCTGGGCGAGGACGACCGGCGCCTGCTCGAAGGGACCTTGCGCGGCTTCCGCAAGAGCGGCATGGGCCTGCCCGAGTCCGAACGCGCCAAACTCAAGGCCCTGCAGGAGCGCCTGGCGTCGGTGAGCCAGCGTTTCGAGCAGAACCTCAACGAACACGAGGACTTCCTCGAGCTCACGCAGGAGCAGGTCGCGGGCCTGGGCCTGCCCGCGGACTACGCCGCGTCGCTGCCGCGCCTGGAGAACGGCAACCTGCGCGTGGGACTGGACTACCCGTCCTACATGCCGTTCATGCGTTACGCCAAGGACGGGGCGCTGCGCAAGGCGCTGAGCGCGAAGTTCAACCGCCGCGGCGCCCCGGCCAACGCCGAGCTGGCGCGCGAGGCCCTGGAGCTGCGCCGCGACATGGCGGGCCTGCTGGGCGAGGCTTCGTTCCCCGCGCTCGCTCTCAAGGACCGCATGGCCGGGACGCCCGAGGCGGTGAAGGCCTTCCTCGACCGCGTCGCCGCGGCCGTGCTGCCGCGCTCGCGCGCCGAATTGGCCGAGCTGCTCGCGCTCAAGCGCCGCGAGGACCCGTCGGCCCGCCGCGTCGAGACCTGGGACATCGGGTATTACGGCCGCCAGCTGCGCGAGGAGCGCCACGCGCTCGACTCCAACCTCGTGAAGGAATATTTCCCGGTGGACCGCGTGGTCGAAGGCACCTTGCGCGTCTACCAGCGCGTGTTGGGCGTGAGGTTCCGCGAGGTCGAGGGCGCGCCCTTGTGGCACCCCGACGCGCGGCTCTTCGAGATCTCGGACGCCGACGGCCGTCGCATCGGCCACTTCTACCTCGACCTCCACCCGCGGCCCAACAAGTTCGGCCACGCGGCGGCTTTCCCCCTCTCTCTCGGCATGGAGGGCGCCGACGGCCGCTACACGGAGCCCGTCGCCGCGATGGTCGCCAACTTCCCCAAAGCCGCGCCGGGCCAACCCGCCCTGCTCCCTCACGGCGACGTGGAGACCTTTTTCCACGAGTTCGGCCACCTGATGCACCAGACTTTGACCCGGGCGCGCCACGCCTCTCAGTCCGGCTCCTCGGTCGCCACCGACTTCGTGGAAGGCCCCTCGCAGATGCTCGAGGAGTTCGTCTGGAAGCCCGAGGTGCTCGCGGAGCTGTCCGGGCACTGGCGGACGGGCGAGCCCCTGCCCGCCGAGTTGTTCGCCAAGATGAACGCCGCGCGCTCCGTGTTGTCGGCCGTGGAATACGCCTTCCAGGCCGCGCTCGCCACCGCCGACTTCATGCTCCACCTGACCGCGCCGGCCGACCCCTCGGCGCTCTACAACAAGATCCTCTCGGACATGACCGGCCTCGACGTGCCGCCGGGCACCGATCCGCTGGCGTCGTTCAGCCATCTCATCGGCTACGAGAGCGGCTACTACGGCTACCTGTGGTCGAAGGTGTTCGCGCTGGACATGTTCTCGCGTTTCGCCGAGGGCGGGGTTTTGTCGCCCGCCGTGGGCGCGGCCTACCGCCGTTCGGTGCTCGAGACCGGCTCGCGCCGCCCGGAGATGGACTCGCTGCGCGAGTTCCTGGGCCGCGAGCCCAGCGAGGAGGCCTTCGCCCGCGAGCTCGAGGCCGGCCCCGCGCCGTCAGGCGCGCCGGCGCTTTCGCTGGCCGACCTGCGCGACCTCGCGGACGCGCACGCGGCGGCGTTCCAGGCGGCGTTCGAAGCCGCCGGCGACGACATCCGCGGCGTGACCATCGGGGTGGACCCGGGCGACGGGTCCATCCCCGTCTGGGTCATCGCGCTGCGCGCCCAAGCGTCGGACGAGCGGCTGGCCGCCGTGCGCGCCGCGATGGAGACCTTGCCCGGACGCGTGCGCGTGGAGCGGCGCCCGGCCGCCGCGGGGCTGGGGCGGCCGGGCGCCTAAAGTCTCAGTCGCCGCAGTTGAGCAGGCTGCAGTAGCCCACGACGGTGGCGATGCGCGTGACGGCCTCGTCGATGGCCCGGCGTTTGCGGTCGTTGAGCGCGTTGACCTGGGCGCTGCGCCGGATCTCCGCCATCACGCCCGGGTCGTTGATGTTGTCGGGGGTGATCTGCGGAGGTTCCAGGTCGATGATGTGGCGACGCGCGGCGTAGAACGCGTCGCGGTTGACTCGCGCGTACTGGATGGCGACCTGGGCGTGGCTGGGCGAGGCGGCGATGCCCTCCCCGCTTTCTCTGACGCTCGTCGCGCCCATGATGACCATCGCCTGCTGGGCGACGGCTTGAGCCTCGGCCGCGATTTGGCTTGGCTGCAGCGCGGCGACCTGGGCGGGCGTGAGTTGGCCGCCCTCGTGGTACACCCTGAGGTTGACGGGGTCCGGCACGCCCGGGACGGTGTGCGCCGCGGCCGGAACGACGAAGGACGGGATGGCCGCGAGGGCCGCCAACGCGAACATGAGCTTCATGTCAAGCCTCCACCGGTCCCGGGGCTCTGGTCCCCTGCCGGTAGGCTCAGGATAACCGCGCATGAGGTCGTGGTCGGGGGCCCGATGGGAAGCGAGGACGCGGCAGGAGGCTCAGTCCCGTTTAGGGAAGCCGCTCCAGAAACGGCCTAGTCGGGACGCGGGTCGCGTGTGAAGCGCCGCTTCAGACGAACAGCGCCAGGAAGGCGTTGAAGCGGCGGGAGAAGTCCGCCAGAAGGCCCGAGAACTGCAGGGGCTCGGCGTAGACCGGCACGGGGCGGACCATGTCCACGGTCGCCACGGGAATGGTGAAGCAGAAGGTCGCGCCGCAGCCCTTCCAGGACTCGGCCCAGATGCGGCCGCCGTGCAGCTCGACCATGGCGCGGGCCAAGGTCAGCCCCAGGCCCGTGCCTTCGGTCTTGCGCTGATGGCCGGTGCCGGCCTGCTCGAAAAGGCCGAACACCTTCTCGAGCTCGTCCTGGGCGATGCCGCAGCCCGTGTCCTTCACCTTGAAGACGATGGTGCCCTGGTGCTCGTAGCGGCCTTCGGTCGCCGTGAGGGTGACGATGCCGCGGGTGGGCGTGTGTTTGATGGCGTTGGAGAGCAGGTTGATGAGCACCTGCACGACGCGGCGCTCCTCGGCCGCGACGCGCGGCAGCAGGGGCGAGACCTCCTTGACCAGCTTCACGCCTTTGGCGACGGCGGCGGCGCGCAGCGCGTCGGCGGCGTCGTCGATGAGGGCGCGGGCCTCGCAGGGCTCCTTGACGATCGCCATGCGGCCGGCGGCGATCTTGGAGTAGTCCATGATGTCGTTGACCAGCCCCTCCAGGCGCTGGGTGTTGCGCACGGCCAAGGCGAGCATCTGCTTCTCGTCGGCCTGGAGGCGCGCCTCGATCTGCTCGGAGAGGATCTCCAGGCCGAGGCGGATGGAGGTCACGGGAGCGCGCAGCTCGTGGGCCAGGTACGCGGCCTGGACCTTGGGCTCGGCCTTCTTGGCCGGGGCGGCCGCGGCGGCCGAGACGGTTTTGGGGGCCGGGAAAGGATTGGGCACGGGGGCGGGCGCCTCCCGGATGACCATGTCCTCCCAGACCGGCTTCTGCTGCTCCATGCGGTCCATCGTAGCCTCCCCGTGTTACATGGGTATTACGGGGTCGGGACCCCGTCTGGTAGGATATCGCGGCCCGGGGATGGAACTTTCACCCCCCCTCGATCGTATGGAGTGTAGAGGCCCATGGCAGACCGAGCCGCCCTAGACAGGTTCGTGGACGAATACGCCGACAAGGCGTTCAGCTTCGCCATGGGGCTCTGCGCCGACGTCGACCGGGCGCAGGACCTGGTCCAGCAGGCTTTCGTGAAGGTCTTCGACCACGCCGACCGCCTGGAGGCGGACCGGCTGGACCAGTGGTTCCTGACGGTGATGCGGCGCATCCATCTGGACGGGGTGAAGCTCATGGACAACCGACCGAAGGTGACTTTCGACCTGCCCATCGGCGACGGCCTGACCGTGGCCGACGCCCTGCCGGACGAGCGCGAGGAGGCCCTCATCACGCGCCTGGAGCGCGTCGAGACGCGGCGGCTGGTGCGCCGGGGCATCGCCCGGCTCACCCCGGAGCACCGGGCGGTGCTGCTGATGATAGACCTCGACGGCATGGGCTACGAGGAGACGGCCAAGGCCCTGGGCGTGCCGCTCAACACCGTCCGTTCTCGCATCGTGAGGGCCCGCGACGCGCTGCGGGAAGTCCTGCTGGGCCTGGAGGCGACGCCATGAACCACGACGAACTGCTCTCGGAATACCTGGACGGCCGCCTGGACGCGGAGGGCCGCCGCGCCGCGGAGGCCCTGCTGGCCGCCGACCCGGCGCTCGCCCGCCGCCTGCGCCTGCTCAAGGCCATGCGTTCGGCCTTGCGCGAGACCGCCGAGCCCGCGCCGGCGGCCTTGCGCGCGTCCTTGAAGGCCGCGGCGCGCGCCGCCGGGGAGAACACCGGCTGGCTCGACGCGTTCAAGGCCGCGCTCGCGCCTCGGCCCTGGGCGTTCGGCGCCGCGTCCGCGTTCGCCGCGGCCCTGGTGGTGCTGGCCGTGCGCCACGACCGGCCGGCGCCGGCGCCCGCGCCGGCCCCGCTCGCGCGGCCGGCCCCCGCCCCGGACTGGGCCGCGGCGAGCGCGGACCTGGCCAAGGAGCTGTGGGCGGACGACGATGGAGGCGACCATGACGAGGCTTGAACGGGCGTTGCTACTGACGGCGCTGCTCGCGTCCCCGGGCGCGGCGGCGCGTCTTCCGCGGCCGGAGCCGGCCGCCCTGCTCGACGCGGCGCTCGCCGAGCCGGCCACGGGTTACGCCGGCCGCGTGAAGGTCCAGTATTTCCCCGTGGGCGGCGCGCCCAAGGCGCAGTTCCGCGAGGTCCGCTGGGACGGACCGGGACGGGAGCGCGTGGAGACCTTCGCCAAGCGCCGCACTCCCTCGGCGGTCCGCGTGCGCTCCGGCGGGGAGGAGTTGGTCCATTCCGCGCCGCTCAAACGCGCCTGGAAGGGGCCGCGCCCCGAGCCCGACGCGGCGCAGGCCCGCCGGCACCGGGCGCGTTTGGACGCGCTCTACGAGCTGTCGGTGTCCACCGGCGGGCAGACCGCCAAACGCAAGACCTGGCGGCTCGACCTGCGTTCCCGCGCCGACGGCCGCCTGCGGCGCTCCCTGTGGGTGGACCGGGACACCGCGTTCGTGCTCAAGCGGGAGGACTACCGCCATGACGGCAGCCTGAGGCTTCGCGAGCGTTTCCTGCGCCTGTCGCACGGTCCGCAGGATCCCGAGGCGTTCCGCCTCGACGCGCCGCGGGGCGTGAGCGTCACGGCGCGCGAGACGCCGTTCATCCCGTGTCCTTCCGCGGGGCGCAAGACCCCGTGCGCCTCGCCGCTGCTGCCGCTGCGCCTGCCCGGCTGGCTGCCCGAGGGCTACTTCCTCTTCGACGTCTTGGGCTCGACGCGGGCGCATCTCATCACGGCCTTCAACGACGGCCTGGCGCCGGTGAGCGTGGCCGCGTCCGCGCCGGACGCGGCCGGACCGGCCGGCGCGGACGCCCGCCCTTACGCGGTCGTGACGCTCGGCGAGGGGCGCGGCGAGTTCCTGCGGGGCGCCGACGGCCCGTGCCTGGCGTGGCGCGCCAAGGACCGGCAGTCGGTCGTCTGCGGGGACCTGGCCGAGGACGAGTTGGCGCGGTTGGCCGATT
The DNA here is from genome assembly GCA_033875325.1 of Elusimicrobiota bacterium. GTDB lineage: Bacteria > Elusimicrobiota > Elusimicrobia > UBA1565 > UBA9628 > GWA2-66-18. The sequence goes on from JANRKA010000081.1 coordinate 16,628, forward strand.
CGATGGAGCCCGCGCGATGAACGGGGAACGGCCCCGCGAGAAGCTGGCCCGCCGCGGCGCGGCGACCTTGTCCGACGCGGAATTGGTGGCGCTGCTCCTGCGCACGGGCGCCCCGGGCCGTCCGGCGTTGGCCGTGGCCGAGGACCTCCTGCGCGAGTGCCCGGAAGGTCCCGGCGCCGGCTACGCGCGCCTGCGCCGCGTGCCCGGCGTGGGGCCGGCGCGGGCCGCGGCGTTGAGCGCCGCGGCCGAGCTCGCGCGGAGGCTCAAGGACGAGGACCCCCGCCCCCCGGTGCCCGACGGGCGCGCCGCGGCGGCCCTGTTCCCGACGGCCCTGCGCGCGGCCAAGAAGGAGCACTTCCACGGCCTCTACCTCGACGCCCGCCGCCGCCTGCTGCACCAGGAGACCATCTCGGTGGGCACGCTGTCGGCGAGCCTCGTGCACCCGCGCGAGGTGTTCGCGCCGGCGTTGTCCTGCTCGGCGGCCGCCGTCATCGTCGCGCACAACCATCCCTCCGGCGACCCGTCGCCTTCCGAGGAGGACCGCGAGGTGACGCGCCGCCTTCGCCGGGCCGGGGAGATACTGGGCCTGCCGCTGCTCGACCATCTCGTCGTGGCGGGCGGGCGCTGGTTCAGCTTCCGCGAGCACGGACTGCTATAATCGCGGCGTGAGGGCCTTGCTCGTCGCCGCGGCGCTGCTTCTCTCGGGCTGCGACACCTACCACTACCTGGCGGGCACTTTGCACGAGGACGCCCGGCGCCCCGCGCGCGCTCTCCCCCACTACGAGAAGTTCATCGCGCGCCGCCCCAAGGACCCGCGGACCTGCGAGATGCGCCTGCGCGCCGCCGAGCTGTACCGGCTGACCTTCGGGCGCTGCGCCGAGGCGCGCGTCCACTACGAGGCCGTCGCGCGAGACTTCGCCGCCGTGCCCGCGTGCGCCGAGCGCGGCAAGGCCGGCCTGCTCGCCTGTCCCGACTACTTCCCCCTCGACGCGGGCCGCACCTGGGTGTTCGTGGACAGCGCCTCCAAGGGCCGGGCCATGCGCCAGGAGTGGGAGGTGCGCGCCTCCTCCGGCGCGGGCGGCGTCATCGTCAACTCGCTCTACGCCGGCGACCGGCGCATCCGCAGCGAGAGCGAGACTTACGAGAAGCGCGACTGGGCGGTGTGGCGTGTGGACGGCCGGCAGGCCGAGCCGCTGCTGCGTTACCCCTACGCGCTCGGGCAGAGATGGACGGCTTCGCGCGGCAAGGCCCGTCTCGACTACGAGGTCGTGGCCGTGGACGCGGTCGTGACGACGGCCGCGGGCGAGTTCACGGGCGCCTTGAAGGTCCGGGAGACGGACTCCCGCTTCCCGAAGGTCTGGCGGTACGACTACTACGCGCCCGGGGTCGGCCGGGTCAAGACGACGCTCGGCGGCCCGGGCTACGAGAACCCCAACGCCGAGCTCCTCCGCTACGACGGGGGAATGCTAAAATAGCCGCACGGTGAAGCTCCCGCGCCCCCTGTCGCACTCCTCCATCAGCCTCTACGCGGAGTGCCCCCAGAAGTACAAGTTCAAATACGTCGACAAGGTCCCGGAGAAGCCCCGGCACTTCTTCTCCTTCGGTCAGAGCGTGCACACGGCGCTCGAGTATTTCTACGGCGTGACGACGCCCGTGCCCCCCACGCTCGAGGCCGTGCTCGCGCACTACCGCGAGAAGTGGGTGTCCGCCGGGTACAAGAGCGAGGAGCAGGAGCAGGAGTACTTCGAGCTCGGCCGCGGCATCATCGCGCGTTTCCACGACAAACACGCCAAGGACTTCGCCCTCCCCTTCTCGGTCGAGTACGCCTTCAACTTCGAGGTGGACGGCGTCCCGGTGACGGGCCGCATCGACCGCGTGGACAAGCTGCCGGACGGCCGGCTGCGCGTGCTCGACTACAAGACCGGCAAGCAGCTGCAGGTCGGCCGCATCGACACCGACGCCCAGCTCACCATGTACCAGCTCGCCTGCGAGCGCCAGCTCGGCGTCGAGGTGTCGGAGCTCATCTTCTACCACCTGCCCACGCTCAAGCAGCACACGGCTTTCCGCCGGCCCGCCGCGCTCGTCGACGAGCTGAAGTCGCGCATCGTCCACACCGCCGAGTCCATCGTCAAGGAGCGCTTCGACCCCGCGCCCGAAGAGACCAAGTGCAAGTGGTGCGACTACAAGCCCATCTGCCCCATCTTCAAAGGCGTGGGCGTGGGCCCGTCGAGCTGGGGGGCTCCCGCCGCGGCCGCGATGGACGCGGAGCTGGCCGCGCTCGTGGACCGCGCGGGCGAGGCCCGGGCCCGCGCCGCGGCCGCGAAGGCGGAGGCGGACGCGGCCGCCGCCGAGCTCGGCGCGGCCATGAGCAAACGCGGCTACGTCCGCGCCTTCGGCGAGCGCCACGAGGTCACCGCCGCTCCGGCCGTGCGCTGGGAGTTCCTGGACAAGAAGAAGGTCCTCGCCCTCATCAAGGACGCCGGGCTCTACGAGAAGGTGCTCGCCCCGTCGGCGCCGCTCGTCAACAAGCTGGTCGAGGACCCTCGCACCGACGGGGACCTGCGTGCCAAGCTCTCCGAGCTCGGGGAGCGCGTCGAATCCTCCGAGCTCTCGTTCAAGCCGCTGTGAGCGCCAAGCCCCGCGAGCTGGTGCTGGCCCTCGACCAGGGGTCGTCCTCCTCTCGCGCCGTGCTCTTCGGCCTCGACGGCAAGGTCGTCGCCTCCGCCCAGAAGACCATCCGCACCGTCCGCCCCGAGGCGGCCTGGGCGCAGCACGACCCCGAGGAGCTCGTCCGCTCGCTGGAGTGGGCGCTCGACCGGGTGCTGGCCGAGGTCCCGGCGAAGGCCGTCGTCCTCTGCGCCGGCCTCGCGGTGCAGCGCTCGACCGTGGTCTTCCTCGACCGCCGCACCATGAAGCCGGTCTCCTCCGCCCCGTCCTGGATGGACGGCCGCGCCGCGGCCCTCGTCGCGCCGCTCCAGACGCGCCAGGCCGAGGTGCACGCCAAGACCGGGCTGTACCTGACCCCCTATTACTCGGCGCCCAAGATCCGCTGGTACCTCGACCACGATCCCGCGGTGAAGGCCGCGGCCGACGCGGGGACCTTGCTCGCGGTGCCCGTCTCCGCCTTCGTGGCCTCGCGCCTGGCCGGCGCCGCGCCCGGCGCGGACCCGAGCTGCGCCCAGCGCATGCTGCTGATGGACCTCGACGCGTCGGCCTGGGACCCGGCGCTGCTGTCGCTGTTCGGGCTCGACGCCTCGCTGCTGCCCGCCATCCGGCCGACGGCCGGCGAATGGGGCGTCATCACGCGCAAGGGCCGCCGCATCCCGCTGCGCGCCTGCGTGGGCGACCAGCAATCCGCCGCCATCGGCCTGGGCGTGGACCACCCGGGCGGCACGGTGGCCAACTACGGCACCGGCGCCTTCCTGCTGCGCCACACCGGCGCCGACGCCGTGCGCGTGCCCGGCCTGCTCACCTCGGCGGGCCCTTCCACGGCCTGGTCCAAGGCCTACTTCCTCGAGGGCACCGTGCACGCGGCGGGCACCTCCTTCGAGTGGCTGCGCGACAACTTCGCCTTCATGAAGGACGCCGCCAGGCTCGACGAGGCGTTCGCCGCCTCCAAGAAGCGCGTGTTGTGCCTGCCCGCCATCGGCGGGCTGGGAGCGCCGCGCTGGGACTACCTCACCCGGACCACCTGGTTCGGTCTCGACGGCAAAACCGTCAAGGCGGACCTCGTGCGCGGCACGGCCGAGGGGCTCTGCCACCTCGTGGCCGACATCGCGGGAGCCATGACCGCGGCGGGTTTCCCGGTGACCCGGGCCCGCGTCGCCGGCGGACTGTCGAAGTCCGACGCGATGATGGCCTTCCAGGCCGACGCCCTCGGCGCGACTTTGGAGCGCCGCCGGGAGGTCGAGGCCACCGCGCTCGGCGCCGCCGTGTTGGCCCTCCTGGCGTCGGGCGGCGACGCCTCCGGCATGACGAAGTCGCCCGTCGAGAAGGTGTTCCTCCCGAAGCTGCCGGAGCCGGACCGGGCCAAGCTGCGCGCGGGCTGGACGCAGTTCGTGGACGCGGCCCAGCGCCTGAGCCGGGCCGTCAGCCTCTAGCGGCGCAGGCGCGCGGCCAGCTTCTCGTAGTCGAGGCCGGCGAAGCCGGAGAGCTCGAAATCGGCGTGGCTGAGGTCCTGGCCCTGGTTGTGCGCCGTGCGGAAGGCGGCGACCCGGCAACCGGCGCGTTTGGCGGCGAGCACGCCGATGGCGCTGTCCTCGATGGCCAGGCACTCCACCGTGGGCAGGCCCAGGCGCGCGGCGGCCTCGAGGTAGATGTCCGGCTGGGGCTTGGTCTTGCCGCCCACGTCGTCCGCCGAGACCATGGCGTCGAGAAGCGGCGAGAGCGCGAAGCGGTCCACCACCATGTCGATCCAGCGTTGGGGCGAGGAGGACGCGATGGCGGTCTTGGTGCCGCGGTGCTTGAGCCCGCGGGCGAGGTCCAGGAAGCCGTCGGCGCAGTCCACGGCCTCCCGGTACACCTTCCTGGCGACCTGGTCGCAGCGCTCGACGAACTCGTGTTTGCTCATCACGAGGTCGTACTCTTTCTCGAGGTGGTGGAAGACGTCCTCCACGCCCATGCCCACGATGCGCTCGTGCGCGGCCTCGCTCCAACCGGGCACCGCCTCGCGGAAGAAGGCGGCCTCCATGTCCTTCCAGTGGCGCTCGGAGTCCACGATGACCCCGTCCATGTCGAAGAGCACCGCGCGCATCAGGCCTCCGACTCCAGCTGCTGGAACTTGTAGAGGGTCGCGTACACGCCGTTCTTGGCGAGGAGCTCGGCGTGCGGGCCCTGCTCCTCGACGCGCCCGTTCCTGAGCACGACGATGCGGTCGGCCTTGGCCACGGTGGAGAGGCGGTGCGCGATCATGACCACGGTGCGGCCCGGGAACAGGCGCTCCATCGCCGCCTGCACCGCCCTCTCGGAGGCGGCGTCGAGGTTGGAGGTCGCCTCGTCGAGGATGAGCAGGCGCGGGTCCTTGAGCACCGCGCGCGCGATGGCCAGGCGCTGGCGCTGGCCGCCGGAGAGGCCGGTGCCGCGGTCGCCCAGGCGCGTGTCGAGCCCGTCCTTGAGGCTCGTCACGAAATCGGCGGCGTCGGCGACGGCCAGGGCTTTCTCCACGGCGGCGCGCGACGCGCCCTCCTTGCCCACGGCCACGTTGCCGAGCACCGAGTCGTTGAAGAGGATGGTCTCCTGGCTGACCAGGCCCACGGCCGCGCGCAGCTCGCGCGAGTCCATCTCCCGCAGGTCGGTGCCGTCGATGAGGATGCGCCCCTGCTCGGGGTCGAACAGCCTGAGCAGGAGATGGGCGAAGGTCGTTTTGCCGGAGCCGGACGGCCCCGCCAAGGCGACCACCTCGCCGGGCTTGATGGTCAGCGAGACGTCCTTCAGAGCCCAGGTCTCGCGGCCGGGATACCGGAATGAGACGCCCTCGAAGACGATGCCCCGCGTCAGCGACGGGAAAGGTTTGGGCGACGCCGGCTCCCTGACCGTCGGGACCTCGTCGAGGACGGAGAAGATGCGCTCGGCCGCCGCCAGGCCCAGCTGGAGCGTGGAGTTCATCTGCGCGAGGTTCTTGATGGGGCCGTAGGCCATGAAGAAGCAGCCCAGGAAGACGGCGAACTCGGGCGGCGTCATCGTGCCCGCGCCGATGGCGCGGCCGCCGAACCAGACGATGGCGGCCATGATGAGCGAGCCCAGGAACTCCATGAGCGGGCCCGACAGCGCGGTGGCGCGGAAGTAGCGCATCATCTGGTGGAAGAACTCGTCGTTCTCCTTGCGGAACTTGGCCACCGCGGCCGACTCGTAGTTGAAGGACTTGACCACGAGCATGCCCTGCAGGCTCTCCTGGAAGCGGTGGTAGATCTCCCCCATCACCTCGTTGCCGCGCCGTCCCGCCGCGCGCAGCTTGCGGCCGAGCACGCCCAACACGCCGCCGGCCATGGGGATGGCCACGAGCGCGAGCAGGGCGAACTTGGGGTTGGTCCAGACCATGACCGCGAGCACCACCCCGATGGTCAGCGAGTCGCGCACCGCGTAGAGCGGCACGAACTGCAGCGCGGACTGCAGGTTGCTCATGTCGTTGGTGAGCTTGGCCAGGACCTCGCCGCCCTTGGTCTTCCAGAAGAAGTCCATGGACAACGCGTGCAGGTGGGTGAAGAGGTCCTCGCGGATCTCCTGGGTGACGCGTTGGCCCAGCCACGACATGAGGTAGCTCTGCGTGTACTGGAAGACGAGCTTGAGGAAGAAGATGAGCGGGATGGCCAGCGCGACGCGCTGCAGCTGCTCGGGCGAGGTGTCGACGAAGAGGCTGTTGGTGACGGGCCCGATGACCTTGACCAGGGCGCCGTTGAGCGCCGCCACGACGGTCATCACCACGCAGGCCTGCGCGAGCCGGACGCGGTGCGGCCAGACGTAGCCGCCGAGCCTCTTGAGCGCGGCCTTGTCGCCGGTCACTTCGCGGCGACCGCCGCGAGCTTCGGCAGGGCTTTCGCCATCGCCGCGAGCGCCTTCTCGATGTTCGCCACGGAGTTGGCGTAGGAGAAACGCAGATAACCCTCGCCGAAGGAGCCGAAGGAGGTGCCGGGCAGGCAGGCCACGCCGGCCTCGCTGAGCAGGGCGTCGGCCAGGGCCTTGGACTTCAGGCCCGTGCCCTTGATGCAGGGGAACACGTAGAAGGCGGCGCTGGGCGTCTTGCAGGTCACCCCGGGCAGAGCGTTGAGGCCCTTCACGATGACGTCGCGGCGCTTCTTGAACTCGGCGACCATCGCGGTCACCGAGTCCTGCGGGCCCATCAGCGCCTCCATCGCGGCGATCTGCGCGAAGGACGCGGTGCAGGAGTGGTCGTTGGTGGCGAGCTTGGCCATCGCGTCGATGACCCACTTGGGGCCGACGCCGTAGCCGAGCCTCCAACCCGTCATCGCCCAGGTCTTGGAGAAGCCGTCGAGCAGGATGGCGCGCTCCTTCATCCCGGGCAACGAGAGCAGCGAGAGGTGTTTGCCCTCGTAGACGATGCGCGAGTAGATCTCGTCGGTGAGCAGCATCGCCTGCGGCGCCTTGTCGCGCAGGGCGCGCGCCACGCGCTCCATCGTCGCGGCCGACATCACCCCGCCCGTGGGGTTGGCCGGGGAGTTGAGGATGACGAGTTTGGTCTTCGGCGTGAGCAGGCGCTCGAACTCCGCCGGGTCGAAATCCCACTCGTGCTCCTCGCGGATGGGCAGCGGGACGGGCGCGCCCCCCACGTAGTTGATCATCGACTCGTAGATGGGGAAGCCGGGGTTGGGGTAGATGACCTCGTCGCCCGGGTCGACCAAGGCCATGATGGTGAAGAAGATGATGGGCTTGCCGCCGGGGACGATGATGGTCTCTTCCGGGGCGACGGGGACGCCGCGCGTCCTGGAGACGTATTCGGCCACGGCTTTGCGCGCCTCCGGGAGCCCGGCCGAGGGACCGTAGTGCGTGTAGCCCTGGTCCAGGGCCCTCTTGGCCGCCTCGCGGATGTTGGCCGGCGTGTCGAAGTCCGGCTCGCCGATCTCGAGGTGGACGATGGAGCGTCCCTGCGCCTCCAGCGCGCGGGCGCGGGCGAGCACCTCGAAGGCGGTCTCGGTGCCCAGGCGGGAGAAGGACGCTGCGAGCTTCATCCCGGGATTTTAGCTTTTTCGGGCCTTGCCTGTCAGAGCGTGCGGCCGAACATGGCCTTCATCGCTTCGGGCGAGAGCCGCTTGAAGCGGCCCAGGGCGCGGGCGTAGACGGTCCCGTCCTCCCCCGCCAGCTCCCCGGCCACGTCGGCCAGGCCATGGCGCATGCGCTCGACGTGGGTGGTGACGAGGCAGGCCGCGCCCACGGGCAGGCCGCGGCGGAACTCGGTCTCCAGGCGCACGGTCAGGCAGGGCATGCCCGCCACCCAGGCGGCGGCGCCCAGGGCTTCGTCGAGCGCGGTGAGCGTCGCGCCGCCGTGGACCAGTCCGGGGGCGCCCTCGGCGCGCGGACCGAAGGCGGCCGTGGCGACCAACGCGCCGTCGCCGCGTTTGTAGTAGCGCAGGACGACCTTGTCCCTGTCGTCGGTCATGCCCGCGAAGGCGGAACGCGCGGCGGTGAACGGGAAGGGCTGGACGCTCGTCCAACCGGGCTCGGGCCAGGACATCAGCCCTTCTACCATTTCCGCTACTTGGGCAGCTTCGGCTCTTTGACGGCGACCGGGTCGCCGTTGAGGGCGTCGAGGAAGGCGACGAGGTCCTTCTTCTCCTCGGGCGTCAGGCCGAGCGGCTTCATGCGTCCGTCGAGCCAGTGGTTGCCGAAGCCGCCCTTGTCGTAATACTCCACGACCGCGGCGAGGTCCTTCTCCGAGCCGTCGTGCATGTAGGGGGCGGTGTGCGCGAGGTTGCGCAGGGTCGGCGTCTTGAAGGCGCCTTTGTGGCGCTCCTCCTTGGTCTGCTCGTAGCGGCCGAGGTTCGGCTTCTCGGCCTGCATGCCCACGCCGATGTTGTGGAAGTCGGAGTTGGAGAAGTTGAACCCGTCGTGGCAGATGGCGCAGTTGGCCTTGCCGTGGAACAGGTTGTGGCCGCGGATGGCGGACGCGCTCATCGCCTTCGCGTCGCCCGCCTGCCACTTGTCGTACGGGGAGTTCCCGGTGAGCACCGTGCGCTCGAAGGTCGCGATGGCCTTGGCCACCTTGTCGATGTCGATGCCGTCCTCGCCGAAGGCCTTCTTGAACAGCGGCCCGTAGCCCTTGATGGACTTCAGGCGCGCGACGGCCTCCTCGTGCGTGAAGCCCATCTCGATGGGGTTCTGGATCGGGCCCTTGGCCTGCTCCTCGAGGCTGGGCGCGCGGCCGTCCCAGAACTGCAGCTCCATGTAGGCGGAGTTGAGCACGCTGGGCGCGGAGACGCCGCCCTTCTGTCCCTTGATGCCGGTGGACACCGGGGCCTGGTCGGTCCAGCCCTTCTTGGGGTCGTGGCAGGTCGCGCAGGAGACCGTGCCGTCGCGGGAGAGGCGCTTGTCGAAATACAGGGCCTTGCCGAGCTCGACCTTCGCGTCGGTCACGGGGTTGTCGGCGGGGACGTCGGGCGCCTGGAGCCCCAGCGGCACCGGGTAGGGGTACTCGGGCCCGTCGAAGTCGTCGGCGCGGGCGAGGGGCGCGACGGCCAGCAGCGCGAGCAGGGCGAGTCGTTTCATGGGGTCTCTCCGTTTGATAATAGTTATCGTTCGAAATTATAAATCATCTGCGTCCGAGCGTCAAGGCCGCGAGCTCCTCGGGCATCCGGTAGACGCGGCGCTTGCGCGCGGCCGCCTCCGGCGTCACGCGCTCGAGCATCCAGCGCCGGTACATCAGAAGGCCTCCGGCTCCTCCGGCCTCGACGACGGCGTCGTCCATGGCGCGTTCATGCGCCGCGACGGCGCTTTCGTCGTCGCGCAGATAACTCCAGCCCAACCGGAGCAACGAGAAGGCCGAACGCCGCGAGTAGTCCTCGACGTGAGCCAGTTCGTGCAGGATGAGGGCGTCGAGCGCCGCGGCGGGCGGCGGGTCGCCGCACAGGCGCTCGTTGAGGCGCACCAGATAACGCCGCGAGGCCGGCGCGCGCCAGGCGGACCCGGGCCAGGCCTGGCCGAAGTCGGAGTCGTGGCGGAACAGCCGCGTCTCGATGGACAGCCCCGCCAGCGCGGGGCGCCGCGCGGCGGCCGCCGCCACCTTGGCGGCGAGGTCGTCTCGGCAGTCCGCGGACGCGGGCAGCGCCAAAGCCAGCAGCAGGGCGGTCATCGCCCCTCCCGGGCGAGGTGGGCCGCGGCCACGCCCCACACCGCGTTGAGCGCCAGCACGACCAGCGGCGTGGCGAGCCCGAAGCCTTCGCCCAACAGGCCGGCGCCGGCGCGCGGGAAGAAGTAGAAAAGTTGGGCGGCGGACGGGGCCAACGAGACGAGCAGTCCGGCCTTCAGCGGCTTCATCCGCGCCAACGGCGGCAGGACCAGCAGCAGGCCCCAAAGGCCCCCCCAGACGAGACGCGCGTAAAGCGACGGCGGGCCGAAGGGCACCAACACGCGCGTGCCCAACGCGGCCAACAGGCCGGCCTGCGAGAGCAGATGGCCGAGCAAGGTGTTGGCGAAAGCGCCGGCCGCGCCCGCGGCGTAGCAGAGGAGGACCCGCTTCACGGCCGGGAGTGTAGCCGGCGGCGCGCTCCCTGTCAACGCCGAGAGACGATTTGATATAAGGAGGTATGACCACGGCCGCCCTCCCTGAAGTGCACCCGCTGCTCAAGGATTTCCTCGCCCGCAAGACGCATGACCTGCTCATCGACGGGCAGAAGGCCGGCGCCGCCGCCGGCAAGACCTTCGAGACCTTCAACCCCGCCACCGGCGAGGTGTTGGGCGTGGTCGCCGCGGGCGACGCGGCCGACGTCGACCGGGCCGCCGCCGCCGCGCGCAAGGCGTTGGAAGGCCCCTGGGGCAAGATGACGCCCGCCGAGCGCGAGAAGGTCCTGCACAAGGTCGCCGACCTGCTCGAGGCCCGCGCCGAGGCCTTCGCCCAGCTCGAGACCCTCGACAACGGCAAGATCATCCGCGAGTCCAAGTCCGGCGACGTCCCCCTCTCCATCGCTCTGTTCCGCTACTACGGCGGCTGGCCCACCAAGATCCACGGCGAGACCACGCCCGTCTCGGTGCCGTATTATCCCGGCGCCAAGTTCCTGCATTACACGGTCCGTGAACCCGTCGGCGTCGTCGGCGTCATCATCCCGTGGAACTTCCCCTTGCTGATGGCGTGCGAGCGTCTTGCCCCCATCCTCGCTTGCGGGAACACGGTCGTGCTGAAACCGGCCGAACAGACGCCGCTCTCCGCCCTCTGGCTCGGCGAGCTGCTGCTGGAGGCCGGCGTCCCTCCGGGCGTCGTCAACGTCGTGCCGGGTCTGGGGCCCACGGCCGGCGCGGCCATCGCCAGGCACATGGGCATCGACAAGGTCACCTTCACGGGCTCGACCGAGGTCGGCCGCGAGATCGTGAAGGCCTCCGCCGGCAACATGAAGCGCGTCACCATGGAGCTGGGCGGCAAGTCCCCCAACATCGTGTTCGCCGACGCCGACCCCGAGGCCGCCGCGCGCGGCATGTTCAACGGCATCTTCTACAACCAGGGCCAGACCTGCTCGGCCGGCTCGCGCATCTTCGTCGAGAGGCCGATGTACGAGAAGGCCGTGGCCGCGCTCGCCGAGCGAGCCAAGACCATCCGCCAGGGCAACGGTCTCGACCCTAAGATGCAGATGGGGCCGCTGGTCTCCGCGGAGCAGAAGGCCCGCGTGCTCGGCTTCGTCGAGGCCGGCAAGAAGGAAGGCGCGCAGCTGCTGGCCGGCGGCGGCGCTCCCGAGGGCAAAGGTTTCTTCGTGCAGCCCACCGTGTTCGGCGGCGTGAAGGACGAGATGAAGATCGCCCGCGAGGAGATCTTCGGACCCGTCGTCTCCGTGCTGCCCTTCGACTCGGTGGACGAGGTCGTGGCCCGCGCCAACGGCACCGACTACGGCCTGGTCGCCGCGGTGTGGACCAAGGACATCAAGAAGGCGCATCTGGCCGCCGCCCGCCTGAAGGCCGGCGTGGTGTGGATCAACTGCTACCAGTTCGTGGACGCGGCCGCGCCGTGGGGCGGCGTCAAGCAGTCCGGCTACGGGCGCGAGAAGGGCATGTGGGCGCTCGAGAACTACACGAGCGTGAAGTCGGTCTGGGTGGACCTGAACTAAGGTGAGCGCGACCGCGACCGCGGAAGTCCTGGTCGAGCGCGACGGCGCCGTCGGCGTCGCGACCCTCAACCGTCCGCAGGCGCTCAACGCGCTGTCGTTCTCCGTCATCAAGGCCCTGTCCGAGGCCCTCGCCGGCTTCGAGGCCGACCCCGCCGTGCGCGCCGTCGTCATCGCGGGCCTGCCTCGCGCCTTCGCCGCCGGCGCCGACATCCAGGAGCTCAAGGGCGTGACCGACTCGGCCCAGGCGCTCTCCAAGCTCGATGACCACCTCGCCAAGTGGGACATGGTCGGGGAGCTGAACAAGCCCGTCATCGCCGCCGTCTCGGGCTTCGCGCTCGGCGGCGGCTGCGAGCTGGCGATGGCCTGCGACATGATCGTCGCCTCCGAGACCGCCGTGTTCGGCCAGCCGGAGGTCCTCATCGGGACGATGCCCGGCGCGGGCGGCACGCAGCGCCTGACCAAGAAGGTCGGTCTCGCGCTGGCGATGGAGATGTGCCTGACCGGCCGCCGCCTGAGCGCCCGCGAAGCCATGTCCTTCGGCCTGGTCAATCGAGTCGTTCCCGTCGAGGCGTGCGTCTCCGAGGCGAAGAAACTCGCCGCGCAAGTCGCCGCGTTGTCGCCCACCGCCGTGCGTTCCATCAAGGCCTCCGTCCGTTCGGCCGTCGACGCGGAGCTCGCCGCCGGGCTCCAGGCCGAGCGCCGGGCCTTCTACGCGACCTTCGACACCGCCGACCAGAAGGAAGGCATGAAGGCGTTCGCCGAGAAACGCAAACCCGTCTGGACCGGGAAGTGATGAGCGCCACCGCCCCCGCCCCCGAACTGCTCGTCGAGATGAGCGACGACGGCGTGCTCACGCTCACGCTCAACCGCCCTGAAGTCCTCAATTCGCTCACCATGGGCATGATGGCCGGCATCACCGCCGCGCTCAAGAAAGCCGCCTCCGAGAAGGCCGTGAAGGTCGTCCTGCTCACCGCCGCCGGCCGGGCCTTCTGCGCGGGCGCCGACCTGGGCGACCTCCAGAAGCGGCAGGCCGTGAAATCCTTCTCGCTCGGCGACGAGCTGCGCGACCACTTCAACCCGCTGGTCGCCGCCATCCGCCGCCTGGAGAAGCCGGTCATCGGCGCCGTGAACGGCCTGGCCGCCGGCGCGGGCGCGTCCATCGTCCTGTTCACCGACGTCAAGGTCTGCGCGGACGGCGCGAAGTTCATCAACGCGTTCGTGAAGGTCGGGCTCGTGCCGGATTCCGGCATGACCTACTTCCTCCCGCGCCTGATGGGTTACGGCAAGGCGTTGGAGCACGCCTGGCTGGCCAAGCCCATAACGGCCCAGGACGCGCTCGCCTGCGGGCTGGTCAACCGCGTCGTGCCCGCCGACCAGGTCCTGGCGGAGGCGAAGAAGCTCGCCTCCGAGCTCGCCGCGATGCCGCCGCTCGCGTTGGCGCTGACCAAACGCGCCATCAACCGGTCCCTCGAAGCGCCGTCGCTCGAGGACCAGATGGAATACGAAGCCCAGCTCCAAGCCGTGCTCGGACAGACCAAGGACCACGCCGAAGGCGTGTCCGCCTTCCTGCAGAAGCGTCCCCCCCAGTTCAAAGGAGAATAGACATGGCCCTCGAACCCGACCGCGTCCGCGAAGAGAAGCTCCTCGAGAAGATTTCCAAGGGCGGCAAGGTGGAGACCGTCGAGGAGATGTCCGACGGGTACCGCGAGCATCTCACCAACCTGATGATGATGCAGGCCGACTCCGAGCTGGCCGGCGCCTTCGGCTACGTGCCGTGGATCCAGAAGGCCCCCGACATCAACGAGACCCTGGTCGTGTCGCAGATCGTCAAGGACGAGGTGCGCCACGCGCAGGTGATGTACCGCCTGCTCAAGGGCATGGGCGTGGACATCGACGCCTACTACAAGAGCCACAACTTCAACCTGCGCGTGGACAAGGACGACATCGGCACTCTGCGCGCGGCCGACGACAAACGCGTCAACATCTTCTACTACCCCATCGAGAAGTGGACCGACTTCATCATGTTCAACTTCTGCATGGACCGCGGCGCGGGCCACCAGCTCGAGGACAGCCTGGACTGCTCCTATAAGCCCTGGTGCGAGGGGATGGAAGGCATCTTCAAGGAGGAGGAGATGCACATGGCCCACGGCGACCAGTGGACCAAGCGCCTCTCCGCCGACCCCAAGACCCACGACGAGCTGCAGGCCGCCTTCGACAAGTGGTACCCGCGCACGATGAACATCTTCGGCCGCCGCGGCTCCCCCAAGAACGCCATCTACCGCAAGTACGGCCTCAAGAAGCGCGACAACGACGAGGTCCGCCAGTCCTTCGCCAGGGACATCGCCGACAAGGCCGCGAAGTTCGGCCTGAAGGTCCCGCATTGGGCGCCCGAGGCGTCCAAGATGTCCGAAGAGCCGTTCATCCCCGGCTGACCGTGGACGCCCCCACCGCGGCCTGGGACGCCGTCCGCGCCGGCGCCCGGCGGGCGCTGGAGACGCCCGTCTGCCTGGCCGCGGTGGCCGTCGCGGCCGCGCTCCAGCTCGCCTACGAGGCCAAGCGCCCTGACGCCTTCCCCGCGGCGATGGATTGGGTCGTCACCGCGGCCATCCTCGCCGCGTTCCTCGCCGCCGTCCTGCGCGCGCTCGCGCCGTCCGTGTCCCTGCCGCGCGCCGCGGCGGCCTTCGTGCTGGCGCAGGCGGCCTCCACCGCGGTGCTCACGGCGGTGTTCCTCGCCGCGAAAGCCACCTTCCTGTCGGGGGCCGCGCCGCTGGTGCCCGTCTTCTTCTCGGCGCTGGCCGCCGTCGCGGTCCTGCGCGGGTCCGCGGCCGCGCGGGCGCGTTGGGCCGAGGCGCTGAGCCTGGGCGCGCTGTACGCCGTGACGGCCCTGGCCTTCTCGTTGTTCATGCGCCTGCTGCCCGGCGGAGCGACGGCGCTGCCCGCGACGGCCTTCTTCGCGTTCATGGGCCTGTTCGCCGCGGCCGCGCCGGCCGCCCTCGAGGACCGTTGATCTCGCGCGTCGGCGTGGTCGGCGCGGGGGTCATGGGCGGCGGCATCGCCCAGCTCTGCGCCCAAGCCGGCTTCTCGGTGAAGCTGCACGACCCTGTCCCGGCCGCGCTGGAGGCCTTCCCGGGCAAGCTGCGCAAGGCCCTCGACGCCGCGACGCTGCGCGGGCGCCTGACCACGGCGCAGGCTGACCGGGCGTTCATGAACCTCACCTTGGCTCCGCGCCTGGAGGACCTCGACGGGGCGGACCTCGTCATCGAGGCGGCGCCGGAGGCGCTCGCTCTCAAGCAGGAGCTGTTCCGCCGTCTCTCCGTCGTCTGCCCCGACGCCATCCTGGCGACCAACACCTCCTCGCTGTCGGTGGCGGCCATCATGAAGGACGCGACTTTGCCCGTGCGCACGCTCGGCGTGCACTTCTTCAACCCGCCGGTGGCCATGAAGCTCGTCGAGCTCGTGCGCTGGAAGGAGACCGGGCAGGAAGCCTTCAAGGAAGCCTGGGACTTCGTCCTCATGGGTCTGCGCCGCACGCCGGTGGACGTCAAAGACGTGCCCGGCTTCATCGTCAACCGCGTCATGCGGCCGTATTACCTCACCGGCCAGCGCCTGGCCACGGCCGGCACGGGTTTCGCCGGCGTGGACGAGGCCTGCCGCGCCGCGGGCGGAGTCCCCATGGGGCCTTTCGAGCTGATGGACCTCATCGGCCTGGACACCAACTTCGCCATCACGACCGTCATCTACGAGGCGTTGGGCCGGCCCGCCCGGTTCGCTCCCCCCGCCCTGCAGAAGGCGCTCGTGGAGCGCGGCGCCGTGGGCCGCAAGAGCGGCAGGGGCTTCTACCTCTACGCCGACGGCAAACCCGCCGGCGAGAACCCGGACGCCCTGGCCTTGCTGCCGCCCGGCGCGGCGCCCGCCCCCGCGGCCCTGTGGGCCGCCGTGCGCGACGAACTCGTCGCGGAGGCCGCCCTCGTCGCCTCCGAAGGCACGGCCGGGCCGGGCGACATCGACACCGCGATCAAGCTCGCGATGAACTTCCCGAAGGGGCCTTTCGAATGGCGAAGAGAAAACACGGCCGCGTAGCCGCCGCCCGCCGCCAACCGACCTTGCTCGACCTGCTGCGCAAGGACCAATCGCGCGTCCTGCGCGTCCTCGAGAAACACGGCGTCTTCTTCGACGCGGGCACCTACATCACCTTGACCGCCCCCCTCGAGAAGGCCGCCGCCTACCACGCGGTCGCCGACCGCAAGAAGTTCCTCCGCGACCTGCTCGGGCTGAGAAAGGGGACGGATTGAGAAAAGGGACAGGTACCTAACTCAGTTTTCCATGGAAAACTGAGTTAGGTACCTGTCCCTTTTCTCAATCTGTCTCTCAGTCGCTAACGGGAGAAGTCGCGGATGCGGTGGGCGGCGGGGTGCGGGACCACGGGTTTGCCGGAGTGTTTGGTCTCCAGCAGGAAGTGGCGGGCCTTGGGGAAACCGGCGGCGAAGAGGTTGACGTGCGCGGGCTCGTTCTCGAAGGTGCCGGTGACCCAGCCCATGGCCTTGAGCTTGTCCACGCATTCCAGCTTGAAGGCGTGGTCCGGGGTGTCGAACTTCGGCTTGAGCACAAGCCGGGCCTTCTCGCCGTCCAAGGCGTAGCCCTGCTTCTTGAGAGAGGCCTCGGTGCCTTCGCGCATGCCCTCGTCGCGCCCGGTCATGTACACGGCGCGGCCGCCGCGGGCCAGGACCTCGGCCACGAAGGTCGGTCCGCCCGCGATGGGCGCGTCCTCGAGCAGGTAAGGGTTCTTGAAGAAACGCGCGAACCAGAAGTCCTTGAGGTCCTTGGCCAGCGCGTCGGCCAGGCCCGCTTCCTTGACCGTGTCGGTGATGGCGTAGCGCAGGCGCTCATGCTCGATGGCGCGCAGCAGCGACGCGGCCTCGGGGTGTTTCGCCTCGATGAGGCCGGCGTACTCCTTGAGGATGCGAAGGTGCCGGTTGGCCGTGAGGAACAGGGTGTCGTCGAGGTCGAAGACGACGAGAGCCTCGGCCTTCGCGGCCGCGGCCTCCGTCTCCGCGAGCAGGAGGTCGAGCAGTTCCTTCTGCGCCGGCGCCGCGCTCATCAGGCCGCGGCGACCGCGTTCGGGTCCGCCGCCGCGGGCTTCCTGGACGCCTTCTTGGGCACCGCGTTCCAGATCTTGATGGAGAGCGCGAGTCCGATGAGGGAGAAGGGCACGAGCAGGACGGGCCACCAGAACCAGTTGTTCGGGTCCTTGGCGGCGTCGCCCGTCGGCGTGATGGCGCCGATGATGACCGACTGCAGGCCGGTGCCCAGGTAGACCATCCCGTCGACGATGCCGACGGCCGCGCCCGCGTTCTTGGCGCCGCCGAAGTCGGTCGTCGAGGTGCCCGACAGGATGCCGTGCACGCCGATGACCGCCATGGACATGAGGATGACCGCCGCGCCCGCGAACCAGAGGTTCTTGTCGAGCGTGAAGGCCATCATCACCGCGCTCGCCGCGAGCACGCCGTAGAGCACGCCCGCCATGGGCGCGCGGCGCGATTGGAAGAGCTTGTCCGACGCCCAGCCCGTGAGGATGGAGCCGGCCACGCCCGAGAGGAAGAGGACGAGGCCCCAGTTCTGCGGGACCCAGAAGGTCTTCTTGAAGCCGACCTCCGCCGCGAACAGCGGGTACCAGTGCATGATGCCGTTGCGCAGGATGCCGGAGCAGAACTCGATGCCGCACACGACGACGAGCACGGGGTGGGTGACGATCTTCTTGAAGACCTGGAGCACGGGCAGGCGCTGGCCGTCGTGGGAGAGGGCCTCCTCGCCCGTGTCGAAGTCCTTGTAGCCGGCCTCGCTGGGCGAGTCGCAGAGGTACTTGTACATGACGACCCAGGTGGCGGCGAGCAGGATGGCGGGCGCGAAGAACAGCCACCAGTTGCGGTCGGCGCCCGTCGCGCCCGGCAGGCAGAACGCGGCGATGCTCGCCCAGAACCCGAGCTTCTCGGGGCGGACGGCGCGCGTGGCGTCCACGATGGCGAAGCCCCAATCGAAGGCGAAGAGGATGCCCATGGCGATCATGATGCCGAACATGGTCGAGAAGGTTCCGCGCTCGCGGACGTGGAACCACGGCGCCTTGACGGTGACGATGGCCACCGCGCCGTAGCTCTGGAAGTGCATGTTGAGCGCGTAGAGCACGGTGAACATGCCCACCAGCGACACCTGCCAGCCGAGGTTGGCGATGCCGTAGACCATCACGCCCATGACGGCGTTGACGATGAGCGCGCCGGCGGTGCCCAGCAGCATGGCGCGTCGCCCGCCGAGCTTGTCGGTGAGCGGGCCGGTCAGGAGGAAAGAGAAGCCGTACACCCAGGCGCCCACCGCGAAGATGGTGCCGAACTGCGCCTTCGTCATGAGGGCGTCGCCCAACGCGCTCTTGGCGACGGTCAGGTTGTAGCGGCCCATGTAAAGGAAAGCGTAGGCCAGGCCCATCGGGACCCAGTTCATGGCGCGTCGGAATTTATAGGCGGAGGAGTGGCTGATGTGGTCCATGGCCCCATTGTAGCGACATCGCCTCGTCGACGGGAATAGGCCCTAGGGCCCAAAACGGCCCGTCGTGCGGCCCGGGTCCCGGCGTGACGGCCGCGTGACGGCGTCAGCGCTTCGGCTTGGGGTAGTCCTTGGTCAACTCGAGCGGCGCGCAATACGGCGAGGCCCACACGCGCTCGAAGATGAGCTTGGCGCGGCCGGCCAACGCCGGGTCGCGGACCACGAGCTCGAGGTTGCGCGACTCGTCGAGATAGCCGCCGGCCCAGTTCGAGGTGCCCAGCCACAACACGGTCCCGTCCACGGTCATGTACTTCGAGTGGAGGACGCGCGAGAAGGGGACGAAGCCCTCGGAGGACTCGGGCACGGTGCAGACCTTGACGCTGACGCCGGGCAGCAGCGAGAGGCTGCGCAGGTGCGAGAGCCCGGGCTCCCCGGTGCTCCAGTCCGCGACGGCCAGCCGCACCTTGAGCCCGCGCACCGACGCGTCGCGCAGCGCGTTGTCGATGGCCGCGTAATGACGCTTGGGGCGCGAATAGGTCGTGGGGTTGTAGTCCATGACCTGGATGGAGAGCTCGGTCTTGGCCTCCCCCACCAGGGCGGCCAGCTCCGCCTCGGAGTCGCCGATGCCGGCCGGCGTGAAGCCCTTGGGGCTGGCGACGAGGTAGGCGCGCCGCGAGCGGTCGATGGCCCCCGTCGGGGGCACGCGCGCGCCCTCCGGCGCGGCGGCCGCGGCCCAGTCGTGCTCGAAGACGGCGGCGACGTCCTTGACCACCTCCGGCTCGGCGACGCGCAGGCCCAGCTCGTGGATGTGCTTGAGCGAGCGCCAGTCCCAGTTCTGCGAGCCGACGAACGCCGCGGCGCCGTCGACGACCATGAACTTGGCGTGCACGATGCCCGCGCCCGCGACCTGGGACCAGTCGATGATGCGCAGCTCGAGGTTGGGGATGGTCTTGAGGATGGCGATGCCGTCGAGGGAGTTCTTCTCGAACTTCTTCTCGAGCAGGACGCGGATCTTGACCCCGCGCTCGCCCGCGCGGCGCAGCGCCGTGAGCGTGGCCTCCAGCGGCTGCCCCGTGGAGGGCGCGACGTAGAACTGCTCGACGTCCACGCTCTTGCGGGCCTGCGAGATCATCTCCGGCCACACGAAGCTCGCCTCGCGCAGGTCCGGCTCCTTGAGGTCGGTCTCGACGGGATAGGAATAGACGAGCTCCAGCCCGCGCCAGGCCATGACCGGCGCGCTGGAGGCGGCCGGCGCGGTCCAGCCGGGCAGGGCGGGCTGGGCGGCGGCGGGGACGGCGAGCAGGAGCAGGAGAGCGGCGAGACGGTTCATCAGGCCTCCGGGGACAGCGAACGGCCGAGATACTCGATGAGGGCGGCGCCGACGGCCTTCGTGACGGCGTGTTCGTCCACCGGGCGTCCGGTGAGGCGCGCGAGCGTCGTCATGGAGTCGGCTTCGAGGCGGCACGGGTTGATGCGGGCGAAGGCGTCGAGCGGGTTGTTCAGGTTCACGGCGAAGCCGTGGTAGGAGACGCCGCCGCTGACGGCCACGCCGATGGAGACGAGTTTCTTGCGGCCCGACCACAGCCCGGTGAGGCCTTTGACCGGCGCGCAATCCGCGCCGAAAGGTCGCAGGGCCTCGGCGAGCACGGCTTCGAGGTTGCGCAGGTAGGTCGTCGCCGTGAGGTCGAGGGCGCGCAGGTCCAGGATGGGATAACCCACGAGCTGGCCCGGGCCGTGCCAGGTCAGATCCCCCCCGCGCTCGACCGCGTGGACGGGGTGCGGCAGGCCTTCGGGCACGGGCTGCTTGCTCGAGCGGCCGATGGTGTAGACGGGGTGGTGCTGGCACAACAGGACCGTGTCGGGCGCGGCGCCCTCCCCGCGCTCGTAGACGAGGCGCTTCTGGAGGTCCCAGACCTCCTGATAGTCCTTGAGCCCGAGGTCCCGGACGAGCATGTTCTAGGCGAAGACCGGCGCCTCGCGCTTGACCTGCAGCATGTGGATGGGGTGACCCAACGCGGCCTCGCAGGCCTCGGCGAAGGCCTCGTTGAGCGTCGGGTGAGGGTGGATGGTCTGCGCGACCTGGGTGAGCGTGGCGCCCAGAGAGACGGCCAGGCAGGCCTCGCCGATGAGGTCGGAGGCGTTGGGACCGACGAAACCCGCGCCCAGGATGCGGCCGCTGCCCTTCTCGGCCACGACCTTGCAGAAGCCCTCGGTCTCGCGCACGGCCATCGCGCGGCCCGAGGCGGCGAACGGGAACTTGCCGACCACCGTGGCCAGGCCGGCGGCCTTGGCCTCGGCGTCGGTCATGCCCACCCAGGAAATCTCCGGGTCGGTGAACACGGCCCACGGCACGGCGCCGCGCGGCTCCAAGGGCTTGCCCGCGATGGACTGGGCGGCCAGGATGCCCTCGCGGCTGGCCTTGTGCGCGAGGTAGGGCTGGCCCACCACGTCGCCGATGGCGTAGACGGTGGGCGCGGAAGAGAGCAGCTCGGTGTCCACGACGATGTGCCCGCGTTTGTCCACCTCGACCCCGGCCTTCTCCAGGCCGAGGTCCTTGGAGCGCGGCGCGCGGCCCACGGCCAGCAGGACCTTGTCGCACGCCAGCTTGCGCGTCCCTTCCGGCGTCTCGACGACGACTTCCAGGCGTTTGCCCTTCTTGGACCAGGACTTGGCCTTCGACGAGAGGAGGACCTCCACGCCGAGTTTGGCCAGGCTGCGGTTCACCGGCGCGACGAGGTCCTTCTCGATGACGGGCAGGAGGGAATCGGTGAACTCGACGACGGTCACCTTCGTGCCCAGCTTGGCGAAGAAGGTGCCGATCTCCAGCCCGATGACGCCGCCTCCGATGACCACCAGCGCCTCCGGCGGCTTGGAGAGGTCCAGCGACTCCTTCGAGCCGAGGATGTCCTTGCCGTCGATGGCGAAGCCGGGGACCGAGACGGCCTCGGAGCCGGTGGCCACGATGGCGTGCTCGAACTCGACGGACTCGCTGGAGCCGTCCGCCTTCTCGATGACGGCCGTGCGCGGGCCGGTGAACTTGGCGGTGCCCTGGACGTGCTCGCTCTTGTTGCCCTTGACCAGCACGCCGATGTTCTTCACGAAGCCGCCGATCATCTGGTCCTTCCAGGCCACGACCTTGCCCCAGTCGAGCTTGTGCTTGGGGTCGTCGAAGCCGGCGTCCTTGGTCTTCTTGGACTTGTGGGCGTGCCCGGCGGCCGCGATGAGGGCCTTGGACGGGATGCAGCCGTAGTTGAGGCACTCGCCGCCGAGTTTGTCGCGGTCCACGACGATGGAGCGTTTGCCGAGCTGTCCGAGCTTGATGGCGGCGACGTAGCCGCCGGGGCCGCCTCCGATGACGAGCACGTCGGTCTTGAGGGCCATGGGGTCTCTCCTAGAGAAGGGTGCGCGGGTTCTCGAGATGCGCGACGAGGGTGTTCATGAACTGGGCGGCGTCGGAGCCGTCCACGAGGCGGTGGTCGAAGGACAGGACGAGGTTCATCATGTCCCGGGCGAAGATGCCGCCGTCGCGGACGACGGGCCGCTTCTGCAGCTTCATGAGCCCCAGGATGGCGACCTCCGGGTGGTTGACGATGGGCGTGGCGAAGAGGCCGCCGATGGGGCCGATGTTGGTGATGGTGAAGGTCCCGCCCTGCAGGCTGGCCGGGTCAATCTTGTTGGCGCGGACCTTCTCGGCCAGCGCGTTGACCTCGGCGGCCAGGCCGAACAGGTCCTTGCCGTCGGCGCCCTTGATGACGGGCACGACCAGGCCCTGCGGGGCGGCCACGGCGATGCCGAGGTTGCACGCCTGCTTGACCACGATCTCCTGGCGCTCCTCGTCGATGGAGGCGTTGAACAGCGGGAACTGCCTCAGCGTCTTGACCAGGGCCTTCATGACGAAGGGCAGGAAGGTCAGCTTGGCGCCGCGCGCGGCGGCGATGGGCTTGAGCTCGTCGCGCAGGGCGAGCAGCGCGGTCATGTCGCACTCGTCCATGTGGGTGACGTGCGCCACGGTGCGCTTGGAGTGCGACAGGCGCTCCGCGATCTTGCGCCTCACGCCCGCGAAGGGGCGGCGCTCCTCGCCGACGGCGGCCGGGCCCGCGGCGGAGCAGACGATGGGGGCGGGCGCGGGTTTTCCGGGTTTGGCGCGCGGCGCGGCGGCGCGCACGTCGCCTTCGACCACGCGTCCGGCCGGGCCCGTGCCCTTGAGCGCGGCGACGTCCACGCCCAGGGAGGCGGCCAGCGCCTTGACGGCCGGGGTGGCGTTGACGCGGGAGAGGTCCCCTCCCTGAGGGGCGGCGGGGGCGCCCTTGTAGCCGCGCACGTCGGCTTCGAGCACGCGGCCCTCGGGCCCGGTGCCGGAGAGCAAGGTGATGTCGAGGCCGGCGTCCTTCGCCAGCTTGCGGACCATGGGGGTGGCGAGCACCTCGGTCTGCCTCGACGCGGGCCGAGGGCTCGCCGCGGCGGCCGCGGGGGCCGTCCTGAGTTCGGCGGAGCCGACCGCCGCGGCGGCGGCGGTCGTCGCGCCGGACACTCCGCCGAAGGTCACGAGCGCGGAGTGGACCTTCACCTTCTCGCCGGGCTTGGCGTGCAGCTTCAGTATCTTGCCGGTCTTGGGCGAGGGGATCTCCACCTCCGCCTTGTCGGTGAGCACGGCGGCCAGGGGCTGGTTCTCGGACACGGAGGCCCCCTCCTTCACGTGCCACTTCACGAGCTCGCCTTCCACGAGCCCCTCGCCGATGTCGGGCAGGTTGAACACGAAGGCGCCGGAACCGTTGGCGGCCTTGGCGGGCGCCGGCGCGGGAGCCTCGACCTTCGGAGCGGGCGCGGGCTTGGCGACGGCGGCCTTCGCCGCGGTCGCCGCGGGTTTGCCGTTCCCGGCGACATCGAAGGTCGCCAGCGGGGCGTGGACCTTCACCTTCTCTCCGGGCTTGCCGAAGAGCTTGACGACCTTGCCGGTCTTGGGCGAGGGGATCTCCACCTCCGCC
This sequence comes from Elusimicrobiota bacterium, assembly GCA_033875325.1. GTDB lineage: Bacteria > Elusimicrobiota > Elusimicrobia > UBA1565 > UBA9628 > GWA2-66-18. The sequence goes on from JANRKA010000081.1 coordinate 39,903, forward strand.
TTGTCGGTCAGGATGGAGGCCAAGGGCTGGTTCTCGGCGACGGTATCGCCGACCTTGACGAACCACTTCACGATCTCGCCTTCCACGAGACCTTCGCCGATGTCAGGCAGCTTGAATTCGTAGTCCATGGTGTCCTCTCAGAAGCGCAGGGCCTTGCGGGCCGCCATCACGACGCGGTCCGCATCGGGAATATAGTATTGCTCGAGGCGGAAAAGGGGCATGCGGACGTCCCAGCCGCCCACTCTTTGGATGGGAGCCAAGAGCCGCAGCAGGTTGCGCTCGGCGATGAGGGCCGAGAGCTCCGCGGCCCAGGAGCCGGTGTTCGGGGCCTCATGGGCGATGACGACGCGGCCGGTCTTGCCGGTGGAGGCGAGGACGGCGTCCAAGTCGAGCGGCGTCAAAGTGCGCAGGTCGAGTATCTCCACCGAGGCCCCGTCTTCCGCCTTGAGCTTCTCCGCGGCTTTCTGGCAGGTGACCGTCATCGCGCCCCAGGTGACGATGGTGAGGTCCGTGCCCTCTTGGACGAGGCGGGCCTTGCCGAGGGGCACGGTGTAGCGGCCCGAGGGCACTTCGCCCGTGGCGGAGCGGTAGAGGAGCTTGGGCTCGAAGAACACGACGGGGTCGGGGTCCTCGATGGCGGCGAGCAGCAGGCCCTTCGCGTCGTAGGGCGTGCTGGGGATGACCACCTTGATGCCGGGCGTGTGGCAGAAATAGGCCTCGGGGCTCTCGCTGTGGTGCTCGGGCGCGTGGATGAGCCCGCCGTGCGGCGCGCGCAAGACGAGCGGGACGCTGAGCTGCCCGCGCGAGCGCGAGCGGATGCGGCCCAGGTGGCAGACCACCTGGTCGAACACCGAGGGCATGAACCCGTCGAACTGGATCTCGGCGACGGGGCGCATGCCGTTGACGGCGAGGCCGATGGCCGAGCCCATGATGCCGATTTCGGCCAAGGGCGTGTCGACCACGCGGTCGTCGCCGTATTTCTTCCACAGGCCGTCGGTGGCGCGGAAGACGCCGCCGTTCCTGCCCACGTCCTCGCCCAATATCATGACGCGTTCGTCGGCGCCCATGGCGAGGTCGAGGGCTTCGTTGACGGCCTGGACGAGGTTGAGGGTCCTCACCGCGGCGGGCTTTGCCATGGTCTTGCTCACGGGAACCTCCCTTCGGTCGGCGGGAGCTCCATCAAGATCTTTGCGCCGCCCTTGAACTTCAGCAGTTCCTCGAGCTCCATGCGCTGCTCGACGAGGTGCCAGGGCGCGCGGTCGTAGTTGTCGGCGAACATGTTGAGCGGGTTGGGCGCGGGCGTCTCTTCATACGCCCTGATCTCGCCGTCGATCCACTTCACGGTCTCGGCCGCGAGCGCCTTCTCCTTCTTGGCGTCCCAGAGCTTGCGCTTCTCGAGGAACAGTTTCAAGCGCGCGATGGGGTCGCGTTTCTTCCAGGCCTCGACCTCCTTGGCGTCGCGGTAACGCGTCGCGTCGTCGGCGGTCGTGTGGTGGGACATGCGGTAGGTCTCGCATTCCAGAAGGGTCGGGCCCTCTCCTTTGCGCGCGCGAGAGACGGCCTCGCTCATCGCCTTGTAGACGGCGAGCGCGTCGTTGCCGTCGACTTGCAGGCCCTTCACGCCGTAGCCCCAGGCCTTCTGCGCGAGGGTCTGAGACGCCGCTTGGCGGCGTCGAGGAACCGAGATGGCCCAGCCGTTGTTCTCGATGACGTAGATGACGGGCAGCTTGAACTGACCGGCGAAGGTCAGCGCCTCGTGCAGGTCGCCCTTGGAGGAGGTGCCGTCGCCGCAGTAGGTCACGGCCACGCCGCCTTTGCCTTTGAACTTCTCCCCCCACGCCAGGCCCGCCACCTGGGTGAGGTGCGTGCCCACGGGGATGGAGAACATCATGTCCTTGTTGCCGTCGGGGAAATGGGTGCCGCGGTCGTCGCCGGCCCAATACAACAGGGCGTAGCGCATCTGCATCCCGCGCGCGAAATAGACGCCGCCGCCGCGGTAGGTGGGCACGCACCAGTCCGTCTTGCGCAGCAGCAGGGGCGGCACGCATTGCGTGGCCTCCTGGCCGGTGATCATCGGGTAGGTCCCCAGGCGGCCCTGGCGCTGGAGCATGATGGCGCGCTCGTCGAAGGCGCGTATCTGGAACATCAAGCGGTACATCTCGAGGAGCAGGTCGTTGGAGACCTTGGGCAGCAGCTTCTCGTCCACCGTGCCGTCCGGCGAAAGAATCTCGAGGCGCTGGACTTCGAGCGTCGCGACGGTCTTAAGAGGCATGGGTCTCCAAGTGGCCTTTGAGGAAGAGTTCGGCTGCCTTGTACGACGAACGGACGAAAGGCCCGGAGGCGACGTAGAGGAAGCCCTTGTCTCTCGCGGCGTCCCCGTAGCGCTTGAAGTCGTCGGGGTGGATGAAGTCCGCGACCGGGAGATGATGCCGCGCTCCGGTGGGCCGGAGGTACTGGCCGAGAGTGATGATGTCGACGCCGACCGCGCGGACGTCGTCGAAGGCCTGCAGAAGCTCCGTTTCCGTCTCCCCGAGCCCGAGCATGAGAGAGGTCTTGGTCGGCGTCTTGGGCGAATGCCGTTTGGCGTGGGCGAGCACGGCCAAGGACTGCTTGTAACCGGCTTTGGCGTCACGAACGGACGCCGTGAGGCGTTCCACGCATTCGACGTTGTGCGCGATGACGTCCGGCCGCGCGTCCAACACGACGTCCAGGAGGGCCGTGTCTCCGCGGAAGTCCTGCAGGAGCATCTCGACCTTCATGCCGGGGCAAGCCTTCTTGACGGCGCGGATGCACTCCGCGAGATGGGCGGCGCCCTGGTCCGGCAGATCGTCGCGACACACCGTGGTCAGCACGGCATAGTCCACGGCCATCTCTTTGAGAGTCAACGCCAGCTTGGCGGGCTCCTCGGCGTCAGGTCGCGGCGGCTTGACGGCCGTTGCGACCGAACAGAAACGGCAGCCACGGGTGCACGTGTCGCCCATGACCATAAAAGTCGCCGTTCCGCCCCCCCAGCATTCCGCGAGGTTGGGGCAGCGGGCCTCCTCGCACACCGTGGCCAGGCCCCGAGACCGGGAGGCTTCCTTCAAACGCGCGACGACCGGCCCCGTGGGAAGCGAGACCTTCAGCCAAGGCGGGAGCGTCCGACGCTCCGCCGTGGTCATCAGTGCGTGCCCTGGTCGGCCAACCAGCGCTCGGCCTCGAGAGCGGCCTTGCAGCCGTTGCCCGCGGCGGTGATGGCCTGGCGGTAGCGGTGGTCCATCACGTCGCCGGCGGCGAAGACGCCCTCCACCGAGGTGCGGGTGCGGTCGTCGGTGACCACGTAGCCGTTCTCGTCGAGCTTGAGCTGGCCGCCGAGGAACTTGGTGGTGGGCTCATGTCCGATGGCGATGAAGACGCCCTGCGTCTTGAGCTCGCTGGTCGCGCCGGTCTTGAGGTTCTTCAGGCGCACGGCGTCCACATGTCCGTTGCCCAGCACCTCGTCGACGGCCGAATCGAGCACCCAGGCGATCTTGGGGTTCTTCTGCGCGCGCGCGAGCATGATCTTGGACGCGCGGAAGGTGTCGCGGCGGTGCACAACGGTCACCTTGGAGGCGAACTTGGTGAGGAAGTTGGCTTCCTCCATGGCGGTGTCCCCGCCGCCGACGACGACGACCTCCTTGTTCTTGAAGAAGAAGCCGTCGCAGGTGGCGCAGGCCGACACGCCGTGTCCCATGAGCTTCTTCTCGCTCTCGATGCCCAGCCACTTGGCGTTGGCGCCGGTGGCCACGATGACGGCCTCGGCCGTCGCCGTCGTGCCTTCGGTGGAGGTCACAGTGAAGGGGCGCTTGGAGAAGTCCACTTTCTCGACGAGCTCCTGGATGATCTTCACGCCCAGGCGCTCGACCTGCTTCTTCATGCGCTCCATGAGCTCGGGGCCCATCACGGGCTCAGGGAACCCGGGGAAATTCTCCACGTCGGAGGTGATCATCAGCTGGCCGCCCATCGCGACGCCGCCGAAGACGAGGGGGTCGAGGTTGGCGCGCGCCGCGTAGATGGCCGCGGTGTAAGCCGCGGAGCCGGAGCCGATGATGACGATTTTCTTCGAATATGTCATGATAAAACCAGTATAGCATTTCACCCGCATGGACCGGATCTGGCTCAACGGAGTCGAGTGCCGCAGCCGCGTCGGAGTGCCCGCCGCGGAGCGGAGCCGTCGCCAGAAGGTGCTGGTGGACGTGGGGCTCGAGGTGGACGCCGAGGCGGCCGCCGCGGGAGACGACTTCCGCCGGGCCGTGGATTATTGGGCCGTCGAGAAGCTGGTCCGCGCCGAGGCCGAGGCGGGCGAGCGCGCGCTGGTGGAGACCTTGGCCTGCCGTCTGGCGCGCCGCGTGCTGGAGAGCCAGCCCGCGGCCGCGGCGGTCACGGTGCGGGTCCATAAGACGCCGGCCGTGATGCCCAAGACGCGCGAAGTGGTCGTGGAAGTGCGCCGTGAGAGAGACCGGAGGAACGCGTGAGCAAATGGATCTTGATCGTCGATGACGACCCCGCCATCCTGGCGGTGACCGAGGCCGCCATCTCGCACCCCCAGCTGCGCATCACCACGGCCTCCGACGCCATCCAGGCCTTCATCCAGGCCCGCGACCTCAAGCCCGCTCTCGTCATCTCCGACATCCAGATGCCCGGCGGCGAATACGGTCCCGACGCGCTCAAGAAGCTGCGCGCCGACCCGAAGAACCAGTCCGTCCCCTTCGTCTTCGTCACCGGCATGCCGCTCGACCAGGCCAAGGCCCTGATGCCTCCCGGCGACCCGATGATCCGCCTGCTGACCAAGCCCATCGACTTCGAGGTGCTGCGCAAACTCGTCTGGGGCTACTGCGGCATCCCTCTCGACGGAGAGGCCGCGCCGAAGTGAGCGCGGCCGACGAGCTCGGCCGGCTCGCGGCGCAGGCCGCCCGCGCCGCCGAGGAGGCCCGCCGGGCCCTGCGCCAGCTCGAGCGTCCGGGGCGTCCCGGGGTCCCCCCGACGCCCGCCGCCGAGTCGCGCCGCCGCGAGGCGGCCGCGCGCCTGGCGCGCCACTTCGCCGCCGTGCTCGCCGAGAACAAGGCCCTGCGCGCCGAGGTCTCCGAATCGGGAGAGGCCCTGGCGAACCTGATGGTCAAGCTGTCTCAGGACCGCAGGCGTTGGAAGGCGGCGCTGCTCGGCGTGCGCCGCCGCCTGCTCACGATGCGTCCGCCGCAGACCGCCGCCGCGGGCCGCGTCGCCGCGCTCGAGGAGGAGCTGCGCGAGTCCCAGGACGTCGCCGCCGGCCTGATGGTCGAGGTGGCGCGCGCCCAGCGCGGCGCCAAGGCGCGTCTGCTCGGCGAGGAGCGCTTCCGCCGCCGCGTGCGCAAGCAGGGCGTCATCGGCGGCGCCGAGCGCGCCCGCGACGCGTTCGCCGACGCGCTGGACGCGCGCCTGCGCGCGCTGGCCGACGCGCCGTCCGCGGACCCCGAGCAGCTGGTGAAGGCGGCCGAGGACGCGCGGCGCCTGGCCCGGGGCGCGGCGCTGGCCGCGGTGGCCATGACGCCGCCACGCGCCGAGAGTTCCGACGCCCGCGCCGTCGTCGCGGCGCGTTTGGACGCGTGGGAGGAAGGCTATCGCCGGCGGGGCTCCTCCATCCTGCGCTCGCTGGACCCGCGTTGGCCGGCCGCGCGGCTGGATTCCGCGGCTTTCGCCGTGGTGGTGGACCACCTCGTCGCGGGCGCGCTCGACCGCGCCGGCCGCGTCGGCGCGTTGGTGGTCAAAGGCGGCGAGGTGCCCGGCGGCGTGCAGCTGGAGTTCTCCGACGGCGGCGCGCCGCTCGAGGAAGGCGTCATCGAGGCGGCCAAAGCCGACGGCGGCGTGGACCACCCGGGGCTGGGCCTGTTCCTGGCGCGCGTGGTCCTGCGCGCCTGGGGCGGCGACCTGGCGGCGGGGCCCGGCGCGCGCGGACGCGGCTCGAAGGTGACCGTCACCCTGACCACGGGGCCGAGGGCGAAATGATATGATGAGCGCCATGACCCGGCGACTGCTCATGGTGGACGACGACCCGTCCATCCTCATGGCGCTGGAGGCCGGTCTCGGCGGCGGTCCCTGGACCATCGAGACGGCGAGCGACGCGATGAGCGCCTTCATCAAGGCGCGCGACCTGCGGCCCTTCCTCATCATCACCGACGTGCAGATGCCGTCCTTCGGCAAGGGCACGGACATGGTCCGCGCGCTGCGCAAGGAGAAGGCCACGGCGACGACCCCCGTCATCGTCATGACCGGCATGGACCTGGCGCGCGCGCGGGCGCTGCTGCCGGCCGACGACCCCCACACGCGCCTCATCGGCAAGCCGCCGGACTTCCCCAAGATCGAGGCGCTCATCCGCGAGCTGGCCGGCGTGGACCCGCAGGCTCCCGCGTGATCATCCGCAAGCTCTACCGCTTCGAGGCGTCGCACATCGTGCGCAACTGCTCTTCGGACCGCTGCAAGTACTCCATCCACGGGCACTCCTTCCGCTGCGAGCTGTTCCTGTCGGCCGAGCGCCTCGACCGCGGGCAGATGGTCTACGACTTCGGCCTGCTCAAGCGGCACGTCAAGGACTTCCTCGACGGCTTCGACCACGCGGCCCTGTTCTGGGAGCGCGAGGCGCCGGCCTACAAGGCGGCGATGAAGACGCACTCCAAGCGCTGGGTCCAGCTTCCGGTCTCCCCGACCGCCGAGCAGCTCACGCGCGTCATCTTCACCGCGGCGCAGGCCCTGCTCGACGCGACCGAGCGCGCCAACGGAGACGAGGCGGCGCGCGTGCACTCCGTCATCCTGCACGAGACCGAGACCGGCTACGCGCAGTGTTTCCGCGAGGACGCCTATTCCGAGGCCATGGGCCTCATCGACCTGAGCAAGGTCGTCTTCTCTCCCGCCGTGAAGGCCGAGTGGCGCGAGCCTCGGATGTGGGAGAAGCTCCTCTCCGGCGGCAAGTTCAAGGTCGCCGCCCCCCGCCGGCAGGTCCGGCTCTAGGCGATCAGCCGGCCGCCGTCCACGGTCAGCTCGGCGCCGGTGCTGAAGTCCGCGGCGTCGGCGAGGAACACGCAGGCGCGCGCCACGGCCTCGGGCGAGCCCAGGCGCTTGAGCAAGGTCGCGTCGGAGATCTTTCGCTTCTCGTGCTCGCTCGTGCCCTCCGGCAGCAGCACGGGTCCCGGCAGCACCGCGTTGACGCGGACCTCGGGGGCCAACGCGCGCGCGAGCGCCTTGTTGACGCAGAGCAGCGCCGCCTTCGACGCGCAGTACGGCCCCCACTCGGCGTAGGGCCGGTGCGCGGACCAGTCGCCGATGTTGATGACGACCCCCGAGCCCGAGCGTTTGAGGTAAGGCGCCAACGCCTGCGCGAGGAAGAACGGCGCGCGGGCGTTGACCGCCATGTGGCGGTCCCATTCGTCCGTCGAGGCGAGCGCGAGCGGCGTGCGCTCGTAGATGGACGCGGAGTTGACGAGGACGTCGACGCCGCCGAAGCGTTTGGCCACGGCGTCGGCCAGGCGCTGCGGGCCCTTGGGCTCGCCGAGGTCCGCGCGGAACAGGTCCGCGTCGGCCTGCGAGAGGCGCTTGCAGGCGTCCACGACCTCGCGGGCCTCGGTCACCGAGGTATGGTAGTGCGCGGCGATGCGCGCGCCTTGAGCGGCGAACGCCAGGGCGATGGCGCGTCCGACGCGTTTGCCCGCGCCGGTCACCAGGACGGTCCTGCCCTGCAGCTTCATCGCTTCTTCTCGGGCGCCGCGCCGGACGCGCGCGGCGCCATGCTCGCCGTCATGAGGCGCATGGTGATCTCCTGGAGGCGCTGCATGGACGACGCGTGGTCGCGGGCGTTGATGGTGCCGGCCGCGGACTGGGCCTTGAGCTTGGCGAGCTCCTCGCGCAGCGCCTTGAGGTCGGCGCGGCCCTGCGCGTCGAGGTTCTTGGTGATGGCGGGGTTGTCGAGCATCGGCAGCATGGACTCGAGCATGCCTTCGGCGCTGGAGCGCAGGGCGTCGCCCTGCCGCAGCAGCAGCTTCTCCTGCGCCCGGGCGTCCGCGGGCTCGGGGGGCGCCTCGCCGCCGCCGCCGCGCAGCAGGTCGAGGCCGGAGGCTCCGGGCGCGGCCGGCGCGGGAGAGCCCAAGGCCGACGGGTCCAACGACGGGACGCTTCCCGGCCCCGCGGCCTGCGCCGCCTGCAGCGACTGGAGCAGCGCGCCCGCGGCGGCCGCGCTCTCCCCGGCCTGCAAAACGACCTGCGCCTGAGCGGCGACCTCGCGGGACTTGGCGTAGGCGGCTCGGGCGACGGCCTGGCCCGCGACGGACAGGCCCGCCAGCAGCGCGCAGGCCGCGAGCGCGCCCGGAAAGGAAGCGCGCAGCAGTCCGGCCATGGCGCCGGCCCCGGCCCAGACGAAGAGCGCCGAGGGCGCGAGCCAGGCCAGCGGCAGCAGGCCGGTCAAGGACTGCAGCGGCGCCAACGCGTGGAGCATGGCCGCGGTCTGGAAGGCGCGCTCGAAGCCCGCCTGCGAGCCGAAGGCCCGGCCGAGGCCGTGCAGGATGACGGCCGAGAGCAGGAGCACGGTGAGGCAGACCCCGACGCCGGCGGCGGCGACGGCCGCGTAGAACCAAGGCGGGAAGCGGCCCAACAGCGCGGGGTCGGACACCGCGGTGAGCGCGGCGTTGAGGGCCATCGCCGCGACGGCGAAGGCCAAAGCGAGCGCCGTGAGCGCGCCGTAGGACGGCGCCGGCCGTTCGGCCAGCGGCGCGTAGGCCGCGCGGCCCATGATGAGGCCCGTCAGGGAGCGCTCGAAAAGCTCTCCGAGGTCCGGGGCGGCGGGCGGCGGCGCGGCGGTCGTCTGCGGCGTCGGTTCTTCGCTCATTCAGGCTCCCGCGCGTCGTCCGGCCCAGGTGCTCTCCTCGAGGCGGATCTGAGGCAGCTCCTTGTCGAGCGGTATCAGCAGCAGCACCGCCGTGAAGCCGCCCTTGCTCTTGAGGCGCACGCCGCCGCCGATGCGCTCGAGGAGGCGTCGCGTCATGGAAAGCCCCAGGCCCATGCCGTGGCCGCCGGGCCGCGCCGAGACGATGGGCTCGAAGACGGTGGGCAGCACGCTTTCGTGCACGCCGCCGCCGTCGTCGGTGACCTCGATCTCGGCCTGGCCGTCGCGCGGCCGCAGGAGCACGGTGACGCGGCCGCCGCCCTTGGCGTGGCAGGCCTCCAGAGAGTTCTGCAGCACCGCGAGCAGGGACAGCTCGACGACCTTGCGGTCGGAGCGGGCGGGCGGCAGCGCGGCCTCCACGACGACCTCGACGGGGATGTCGGGCGCGAACGCGGCGCGGGCCTCCTCGGCGGCGGAGCGCGCCAGCGCCGCGAGGTCCACGGGCGCCTGCGAGGCGCGGTAGGAGGTGAGGGCGGACTTGTCGCCGAGCAGGCGGGCGAGCTTGGCGCTGAGCTCCTGCTCGGTGCGGCGCAGCCGCTCCAGGCGCTCGACGAACTTGGGGTCCTCCTTGGGGCCCGACAGCGCCAGGGCCTCGGTGACCGAGGTCATGGTGATGACGTAGTCGCGCAGCTGGAACTGGGCGAAGGAGAGGTACTCGCCGAACTGCGCCGCGCGCAGGCGCGCGAGCGTGTTGCGCCTCTGGCCGGGTCCCCCCCGCGCCCGGCCGGAGAGGGCCGCGGCGGCCGCGGGCAGGGCGTTGAGCGCGGCCGCCCAGGCGTCGTAGGCGCCCGCGGGCCTCCCCCCGACGACGGCGCCCAGGACCACGGTCGCGGCGACGGGCAAGGCCGCCGCCGCGGCGCCCGCCCAGGGACCGGCCTCGAGCGCGAGCAGCACGGCGGGCGCGACGGCGGCGATCTCCAGGCCCGCGCGCCACGCGCCGATCCAGTGCACCGCCCAGACGATGAAGAGCAAGTCGAGGACCGCGGCGCCCGACTCGACGAGCCGGCGCGTCTTGGCGTCGTCGGGCTTGCCCGCGAACACGAGCACGCCCTGCAGCGACGCCAGGATGAGCGCCGCGAAGGCGGGCGCGTTGACGGTGACCGCCCGCCCGCGCGCGAACAGCCAGGCGCCGAAGAGGAAGGACGCCAGGTTGGCGCCGCGCAGCAGCCAGGGCGCCGCTCTCATGGCTCGCGCAGGTGCGCGACCTCGGGCACGGCGCTCTGCTCGCAGCGCGGGCAGTCCAGGCGGTTGGGGCCGGCGAACGCCGACGGGGTGAAGCGGAACCACTCCGACACGAAGGCCGCGGATTCGACCTCGCGCGGGCCGCTCACCTCCACGTAGTAGCTGTGCCCGCAGAAGGCGCAGGTCAGCCGCGTGACCCGGCGGGCCGGACCCAGCAGGCGTTCCTCGTACAAGGACCAGCCAGACGGGCCGGAGCGCGGCGGTCGCGGGGCGAGCAGGTGGTGGGCCATCAGGCGCGGGGGCAGCGGCCGGCCGTCGGCGGAAACGACCGGGGTCAGGTCGTTCTGGGTCTTGGCGACGACGGCCTCCACGAAGCTCGCGCGTCCCGCCAGGAACCGCGCCCGGGCCAACGCGTTCGTCAGCGCGAACCACAACCTGCGCCCTCGGGAAACGACCGTCTTCACGCGCCAAGTATAGCCGAAATTCGTAGTATTTCCCAGGTCCGAAACCATGCGCCTGAGCCACTGGCTCGCCGTCGTCTTCGCCGTGTTCGGCGCCCTCCTGGCGGGCGGCATCGTCATGCGTCACGGCGCCGTCGCCCGCAACGAGGCCTACCGGCAGACCGAGAAGTTGGGGCGCGTCACGCTCACGGCCGTCCAGGCGCTGGTGCAATCCCAGGCGCGGCAGGGCCGCTTCATCGAGCTGGGCCGTCACCTCGAGGACCTGGTGGTGCAGGCGGGCATCGCGACCGTGGTCGTGCGCGACGGCAAGGGCCGGCGCCTGGTCGGACGCTCCCACGACCCCAAACTCGTCACGCGCGAGCCCAAGCCCGGGCGCGCCCTCAGCGAAGTGGACGACGGCATCTACGACGTCGAGGGGCAGGTGGACCTGGGCCCGCGCGGCAAAGGCGCCGTCCAGGTGGGCTTCCGCACCGACCTGCTGGAGGCGCGCCTGCGCGACATCGGCGCCGAAGGCGTCCAGCTCGGCGTCACCGCCTTCCTCTCCATCACGCTCGCGGCCTGGTTCATCGGCATGTGGGCGGGCCAGCGCATCGAGCGCGTCGTCGACCGCATCGAGGCCCTCTCCGCCTCGCCCGAGCGCTTCAAGCCCCTGCGCGTCGTGGGGTCCGACGAGGTCTCGCGCCTGGCCGCGGCCTTCAACCGCATGGGCCTGAACCTGCGCGCCGAGACCACGCGTCGCCGCGCGCTGGAGGCCGAGAAGCAGGAGCTGGCGGCGATGCTCGTGCACGACCTGAAGACCCCGTTGACCGTCATCCGCTCCGGCATCACCTTGCTCGCCGACATCGCCACCGTGGACGGCAAACGGGCCAACAACCGGACCTTCGAGCTGCTGGAGATGTCCACCATGCGCCTGCAGCGCATGGTCGAGGACGTGCTCCAGCTCGCCAAGCTCGAGGAGATGGGCGAGGGCGCCTCCGCCCAGCTCGTCGAGCTGCACGCCTTGGCCAAGGCCTGCGCCAAGGACTTCGAGCTCGTGGCCGCCGACCGCAAACAGAAGGTCGTCTTCCATCAGGCCAAGGGCGCCTGCCCCCCCGTGCTCGGCGACCCGGCGCTGCTGCGGCGCGTGCTCGACAACCTCGTGCACAACGCGGTCGAACACACGCCCTCGGGAGGGAAGATATCCATCGGCGTGCGCCGCGAGAACGGCGGAGTGACGGTGGAGGTGTGCGACTCCGGTCCCGGCGTGCCTCCGGAGGCGCGCGAGCACATCTTCCGCAAGTTCTTCCAGAAGGACGTCAAGCGCCACGTCGGCAACGTCGGCCTGGGCCTGGCGCTGTGCGAGAAGGTCGTGCTGCGCCACGGCGGCACCATCGGCATCGGCGACGCCGAGCCCAAAGGCGCGCGCTTCTACTTCACCATCCCCGCCGCGCCGTCCCCCGTCGAGCTGAGTTAAGCTGGGGTCAGACCCTTCTTAACTCTCGAATCAGGAGCGTAGAGTTAAGAAGGGTCTGACCCCAGCTTAACTCGGCGGGCGCGGGCGAGGAGCTTGCGCACGAGGCGCATGGGAAGGCCGGTGACGTTGTCGCGGTCGCCCACGACCTTCTCCACCAACGGGTCCTTGCGGTCCTGCACCGCGTAGGCGCCGGCCTTGTCCATGTGTTTGCCGATGAGCTGGCGCAGCTTCTCCTCGGGCAGCGCGCGGGCTTTCACCCGCGAGAGCGCGGCGCCGCTGTAGAGACGCCCCCCGGGCGCGGCGACGGCGACGCCGGTCCACACGCTCTGCCAGCGTCCGCACAGCAGGCGCAGCATGCGTTCGCCGTCCTTCGCGTCCTTGGGCTTGCCGAGGATCTCGCCGGCGCAGACCACGATGGTGTCGGCCCCGAGGACCAGGCGGTCCGGGTGGCGCTTGGCCACGTCGAGCGCCTTGCGGCGCGCGAGCGCGATGACGAGCTTGCGCGGGTCCTTCTCGCGCGACTTCTCGTGCACGCCGCTGGGGTCCACGGTGAAGCGCACGCCCGCGGCGCGCAGGATGGCGCGGCGGCGCGGCGAGCCGGAGGCCAGCACGAGGGGCGCCGCTCTCACTTCTTGGGGTCCTTCTCCGCGGCGAGCGCCTTGAGGACCCCGACGAGCTCGCGCTCGAAGGCGGCGCGCATCACCTTGCGGCGCCCCGCGGGCAGGAACTGCGCGTCCACGGCCTGCAGCGACGCCGCGACGAGGTCGGCGGGCGTGAAGCCGAGCTGCGAGCGCAGGAGGCGGTACTCCCCGTTCAAGTCCACGCCGAACACGCCCGGGTCGTCGGTGCTCACGGCCAACGGCATGCCCAGGGCGCGCCAAGCGCGCGCGGGATGGTCCTTGAGGCTCTTGACCGCGGAGGTGCGCAGGTTGGAGGTGAGGTTGAGCTCGATGGGGGTGCCGCGGCCGCGGAAGGCGTCTCGCATCTTCTCGTCCCCGCCCAGGCCCGTCGCGTGGCCGAGGCGGTCGACGCCGAGCTCGAAGGCGGCCGCGAGGTCGCGCGAGCCCGGCGTCTCGCCGGCGTGCACGGTGACGCCCAGGCCGGCGGCCTTGGCCTTCGCGAGCAGCGGCGCGTAGCGCGCCAGCGGGGCCGCGGCCTCGTCGCCGGCCAGGTCCACCCCGACCACGCCGCGTCCCCGGTAGGCCAGCGCCAGCGCGAGCGTCTCCTCGTTGACGGCCATGCTCTGCAGCGCGTCGGGCCGCAGCAGGCAGAGGATGACGCCGCTCTCCACCCGGAAGTCGCGGCCTCCGCGCTCGAGTCCGGCCAACGCGGCCTTGAGCGCGTCCTCGGCGCTGAAGCCCTCCGCGGCCATCAGGGCCGGCGCGAAGCGCACCTCGACGCGGCGCGTGTTGGACTTCGACGCCGCCTTCAGCAGCTCGTAAGCGGCCTCTTCCACGGCCGCGCGCGTCTTGAGCAGCGGGTAGACGACCTTGAAGGCCTCGAGCACCTTGGCCAAGGAGGGCTGGGCGGACGAGACCACCGTCAGCGCCGCGACCTGGGCGGGGGTCTTGCCCAGGAGCGGGGCGTGGCCTTGGTCCGCGGCGAGCTTGGCGACGAGGGCGGGCGAGAGCGAGCCGTCGAGGTGGACGTGTATCTCTACCTTGGGCATGCGGACGATGAGCGATTCGACGCGCGCCGGCGTCCATTTCACGGCGCGCAGTCCGGCGGCGACCTCGGCGGAATAGGGCTCCGGGGTCTGGGCCGAGGCCGCGACCGCGGCCGACGCTAGAACAAGTCCGAGTAGTCGCCCCAATTCTCCGTCCTCACCTTCGCGGGCGCGACGCCCGCCGCGAGCAGGCCCGTCTTCATGTCGGTCACGAGCGACTTGGAGCCGCAGAGGAAATAGGTCGCGTCCGGGTCGGCCGCGGCCGCGACGACGGCGTCCGCGGTCCAGCGGCCCGTGGCGCCGCTCCAGGCCGCCTGGGTCACGCGCGCGTGGACCTTCGCGCCGGCCTTCTCCCAGGCCGGGAACTCGTCGGCGAACAGCAGGGTCTCCGGCGTCTTGGCCGAGCAGCACACGGTGACGCGGCCCCGGCCGTGCAGGACCATGGCGCGGAAAGGCGTGACGCCCGTGCCGCCGGCGACGAGCACGGCGTGCCCCTCCCCCGCCCAGGTCCACTTGCCGAACGGTCCGCGGCAGACCAGGCCGCGCGCGCCGCCGGGCGCGAGCGCGCCGAGCCGCTCCGAGAACGCGCCCACCATGCCCACGGCCACCTCGAAGTAATGCGTCGCGGCCTGCGGCGCCGAACACACGGAATAGGCGCGCCAGGTCTTGGGGTCGTCGGCGAAGTGGAACATCAAGAACTGGCCCGGGACGAAGGAGAAGCCGGGCGGCGAAGCGAAGCGGAACAGGCGCACGCCGGCCGCCAGGTCGCGCGCGGAGAGCAGCGCGGGCTCGAAGGTCGGATGGACCGCGCTCATCGCGTGGACTCCGCGAGCCAGGCGAGGTAGGGCTTCGAGCCGCCCGCGACCGGCAGCGCCAGCACCTCGGGCACGGCGTAGGGGTGGTGGCGTCTCACCCAGGACTCCAGCTTCTTGAAGAGCGCGGCGCGGGTCTTGATGACGAGCAGGCATTCGGCGTCGCGGCGGACCTTCCCCTCCCAGCGGTAATGGGAGACCGCGCCGGGCAAGACGCTCGCGCACGCCGCCAGGCGCGCGGCGACGAGGCCCTTGGCGAGCGCGTCCGCCTTCGCGCGCGGCGCCGTCGCCAGCACGACGCGGAAGCTCACCGGTAAGTGACGGACCCGACGACGTGGATCTTGAGCATGTTCGACGCCTTGTGTTTGGCGGTGCCGCCCGCGGTCACGAGGGTGGTGTCGCCATGGGCGGCGAGTTTGTTGCCCAGGAGGATGCGCTCGCCGTAGGCGAGCATCTCGTCGGTGGTCTTGCCCAGAGGGCAGATCATCGGGATGATGCCCCAGTACAGCGCGAGCTGCTGGTAGGTGGCCTTCATCGGCGTCATGGCGATGATGGGGGCCACGGGGCGGTACTTGGACATCGCGCGGGCCGACCAGCCGGTCATGGTGTAGACGATGACGAGTTTGGCT
Organism: Elusimicrobiota bacterium; assembly: GCA_033875325.1. Classification (GTDB taxonomy): domain Bacteria; phylum Elusimicrobiota; class Elusimicrobia; order UBA1565; family UBA9628; genus GWA2-66-18. Next base: position 55,029 of record JANRKA010000081.1, read on the forward strand.
CCGGTGACCTCGCACGCGTCGTGCGTGGCGCGCGCGAGCGCGTGCGCGAAGCCGGTCTCCGGCGTGTCCTGCAGGCCGTGCGGGATGTGGCGGTAGCGGAAGGGCGAGGCCTCGGCCTTGCGGATGATGTCGGCCATGACCGTCACGGTCTCCACGGGGTAGAGGCCGACCGCCGACTCGCCGGAGAGCATCACGACGTCGGCGCCGTCGTAGATGGCGTTGGCCACGTCGGACGCCTCGGCGCGGGTCGGCTGCGGGTGGGAGATCATGCTCTCAAGCATCTGCGTCGCCACGATGGACAGCTTGCCCGCGTCGTTGGCCTTGCGCACGAGTGTCTTCTGCGCCGCGGGGACCTCGGCGGCGGACAGCTCCACGGCGAGGTCGCCGCGCGCGATCATGATGCCGTCGGCCGCGTCGAGGATGTCGTCGATGCGCTCGATGCCGAGCGGGTGCTCGATCTTGGCGATGATGCGGGTGGGCGCGCCCGCGGCCTTGATGAGCTTGCGGGCCTTCATCACGTCGTCGGGGCTGCGCACGAAGGACAGCGCCACGTGGTCGATGCCCAGGTCCAGGCCCATCTTGAGGTCGCGCAGGTCCTTGGCGGTGAGCGCCGGGAGGTCGATGTCGGCGCCGGGCAGGTTGATGCCCTTGTGCTCCTTGAGCTTGCCGCCGACGACCACCTCGCAGTCCACCCAGTCCGACCCGGTCTTGAGGACGGAGAGCACGATGGAGCCGTCGTCGAGGCGTATCTCCATGCCTTTCTTGACGGTCTGCGGGAGCTTGCGGAAGGAGGTGGAGAAGGCCTCGGCCGTGCCGGCCAAGTCGTGGACGGAGATGCGGGTGCGCGCGCCGCGCTTGAGGTCGATGGGCTCGCCGTTGCGCAGCCGGCCGACGCGCAGGCGCGGGCCCTGGAGGTCCATGACGACGGCGCACGCCGCGCGCGCGCGGCGCGAGCAGGAGCGGATGAGGTCCACGGAGCGTTTGAGGTCCTCGAGCGAGGAGTGCGAGCAGTTGAGGCGGAAGGCGTCCACGCCGGCGGCCAGCAGGTCGAGCATCATGTCGGGTTTGGCCGACACGGGGCCGAGCGTGGCCAGGATCTTCGTCATCTTGGGGCGCACGGAGGGTTTGCGGCCGTTGCCGTCGTCTTTCATCGAGAGAGGACCTTCCTTAAATTGCGCGCGTTGGCGGGCGAGACGACGCCCTTCTCGGTGACGATGGCCGTCACGAGCTCGTGGGGCGTCACGTCGAAGGCGGGGTGGCGGGCCTTGGCGCCGCGCGGGGCGATGGGCGTGCCGAACACCTCGACGACCTCGGCGGCGGAGCGCTCTTCGATGGGGATGTCGTCGCCGTGGGCCGTCTTGAGGTCCACGGTGGTGCTGGGGGCGACCACGAAGAACGGGATGCCGTGATGCTTGGCCAGGATGGCCAGGCCGTAGGTGCCGATCTTGTTGCACACGTCGGCGTTGGCCGCGATGCGGTCCGAGCCCACGATGACCGCGTCGATGGAGGCGGTCTTCATGAGGTGCGCGGCCATGTTGTCCGTGATGAGGGTGGCGGGGATGCCGGCCTGCATGAGCTCCCACAGCGTCAGGCGCGAACCCTGCAGGTAGGGCCGCGTCTCGCACGGATAGACGTGGGAGACGCGCCCGGCGAGGAAGCCGGCGCGGATCATGCCGACGGCCGTGCCGATGCCGGCGGTCGCCAGCGCGCCGGCGTTGCAGTGCGTGATGACGCGCGAGCCTTTCTTGAGCAGCTTGGCGCCGAGCTCGGCCATGCGCGCGTTGTAGCCGAGGTCGTCGCGGTGGTAGGCGACGGCCGCGTCGGCCATGCGTTTGGCCAGCGTCTTCTCGGGGCCCGACTTGGCCACGGCCAGCATGTGGTCGAGCGCGTGCATCAGGTTGACGGCCGTGGG